>JBARFJ010000019.1:0-99267 GCA_049797115.1 Candidatus Aquirickettsiella sp.
GTGTTATCGACCATAGAATGATTGTTATTAAAGTTGTTGCGTAAATACCATAATAAACCTAATCCAGGAAGACAAGCCGCTAGAGAGAACACAAAAAATACTGGCCAGCTGTAATAAGTAACGATAAGGCCGGCTAAAGGACCAACGAAAACCCGTCCGACACCTGCTAAAGCTGAAAATAGGGCAAATTGTGTAGCAGTATAACGATGATTACATAAGCTCATCAGTAAGGCAACAAAGGCAATACTCGCCATAGCATTACAAAAGCTGTCTATAGAAATAGCAAAAACTAACCAATGGTAATTATGTCCTACAATAGCAAGTTGTAGTAAAGCTAAAATGGCCACAGCTTGTAAGATACCAAAATATAATAAGGCACGAAATAAACTAATACGTGCCATTAAGACACCGCCTGCCAGAAGACCTAGCATCGCTGCAAAAAAACCTACGCCTTTATTTACAAAGGCTACGGTACTCAAAGAAAATCCTAATCCGCGAATGAGAAATGGTGTGGTTAATGAAATGCTGAGTGCATCGCCAAATTTGTATAAGACTATGAACAATAAGATAAGCCACGCTGATTTTCGACTTAAAAATTCTTTAAAAGGGTCAACAATGGCAGAATAGAGAGAAGTGGGCGGATGTTTTTCTTCTTCATCGCTAGGTTCTTCACCAAACCAAGCCCCAAAGAGACCAATCGCTATTAAAGCAGCCATTAGCAAATAGGTGCTACGCCAGCCTATATACTCAGCCAGCGCAAGTGCTAAAGCCCCAGAAACCAACATAGCTGCTCTATAGCCCCAACTATAGAGTGTGGTTCCTAAGCCTCGCTCGTTAGGTTTAAGAATATCTGTTCGATAAGCATCAATGGCAGTATCTTGCGAAGCTGAAAGGAAAGCGACTATAAAAGCAATCGTAATCAATAAGGTGGCACTGGTATGAGGATTTGCTAAAGCCATACCAATAATAGCTATTATCAGAACCAATTGAATTAGGATAATCCAACCACGGCGCCTACCTAAGAGAGGAGGTATCCATCTGTCAAGTAAAGGTGCCCATAAAAATTTATAAACATAAGGTTGTCCAATTAAGCTTAAACTTCCAATAGCAAGTAAACTGGCTCCTGTGACGGTAAACCAAGCTTGTAATGTGCTCGAGGTTAATGCAAGTGGTAAACCGGATGAAAAACCTAATAATAGAGTAGAAAATAGATTGCGTTTACTGAGTTTATTCGTAGACATTTTTTATTCCTATAATAAAGGGAAGGAATTTAACTTCCCCTAATAAAGGGAAGGAATTTAACTTCCCCTTAGCTAAGCAAGTATTTAAAATAAAATGCCGGACTGACGCGAAAAATTGTATTTTGTAGCGCGCGGCGCCGCTTTTTGAAGAACAGAGTTTACGTCAGTGTAAATGAGTACCCTAGATAAACTCGGGTAACAAAGCGATACAACAAAAGCGGCTTTTAGCGTCAGCCCAGAAATGATTAATGTGCATAGTAATCAGGATCAGCAATGATGCGTGGACGGCCGCCTGTGCCATATTGCACTAATACATGTTGGCCACGATTGAAAGTTGGAGTCGGTGCTTGTACGATAGAAATTAATGAATTATTTCTAAGCTTAACGACATACTCAATTCCTGTTTGTGTTGAAAGCCCTTTTTGAATCTCATTCCCTGTAAACCCACCCAGTAGGGCACCACCAATTCCACTGGCTAAACTACCACTGCCGCCACCTATTTCTGAGCCTGCAATAGCACCTAGAGCACCACCTGCTATGCCACCGACACCAAGTCCGCCATTTCCGGTAACTTTAACAACTCGGCTGCTTGTTACTACACCTTTAACAACCTGGTGGACTTGTCCAGCACCACTTGCGGTATAAACATCAGGCGAAAGTGAAGATGCACAACCGACTAAAAGTGATAGGCTGAGAATAGATAGTAAGCAATGGATGCGAAACTTCATAATGAATCCCATAAATGTGTATTGTTTTAAGTATAATATTGGAGTAAGTGTTTTTAATAGTTACTTTTTATTTAAAGGGAATGATATTAGTAGATGTCATCTTGCGCGTCAACGATCCCTTAAAACCAGATATTATTGCCTATGCTTTACGAATATTATGGGTGAGCCATAATTTAGTTTATGGCAACACTAATAATTCACGACTACGAATAGTTTTGCCTTCGAGCAGATAATTTAGAGCGAGACGAAATAAACGCTTTGCATCTAATAAGTGTATAGGCGTATCCCATGATTCGTGGTGCACCGCCAAAAGAGATTCACCAGAAAAAATCGATTGTTTAGATAGTGATTTATTCAAGCAAACAATTAAACCTTGACTCGGAATAAATTGATAAGACTGATGGGGTAAAAGAGCTTGATTAGTTTGACTATCTCTATCCAGATATAAAGCATAACCCAATTCAGCGAGTAATTTTTTTTCAAACAAACGTAAAGCAATAACTGGATTGTCAGATAAGCTGCATAGTGCCTTTTGATAAGCTTGGAATAAGTGCGGATAAGGATCGTAACGATAAAGTAAACGTATTAATAGTTCATTGAGATAAAGACCACATACTAAAAGTTTACCTGTTAAATGGGGAACAGGAATAGGATGGGGTTCTGCATTGAGTAAATTCATGAGATCAGTTTTTCCGCGCCAGGAAAGTAGCAGTGGCACAAAAGCTTGTAGTGATCCTCTAAAGCGTGATTTTTTTCCATGTACTCCACGCGCACCTTTGGCAATAAGGTTTATTCTACCTTGTGTAGCGGTGAATGCGTCTATCAATAAACTTGTGTCTCGATAAGGACGTGTGTGCAAAATATATGCAGCTTGAAGTTGATCGGTGCTTAACATTGAATTAGGGAAATGATGATTGAAGCGATATTAAGTTATCCTATACTTTTCTTGTGCAAAAAATAAACTTTAATCTTTTGTGTAAGAAAACTTCCACTTCTTAAGGAAATCCAGTAATATTAGCCTATATAGTGTTTTAATGGTGCGTTCATCAATATATAGCGTGAGCACTTACTTAGCAATGCCAATGACCGAATCTAAAAAATAATCTTAGCTGAAAATGATCGCTACAACATTCTTTAAATTGATAATAGGAGCAAGCCTTGGCTGAAATTATTGTTATTACATCTGGAAAGGGTGGTGTCGGTAAAACGACGAGTAGTGCGGCAATGGCAGCAGGTCTTGCTTTCCGTGGTTTCAAAACAGTCGTCATTGATTTTGATATTGGTTTACGTAATCTCGATCTAATTATGGGTTGTGAGCGGCGCGTTGTTTTTGATTTTGTGAACGTAATTCGCGGAGAAGCAAATATTAAACAAGCCTTAATTAAAGATAAGAGACTTGAGAATCTTTATATTCTACCTGCGTCACAAACGCGAGATAAAGACGCTTTGACTAAAGAAGGCGTGGAAAAAATTTTAGAAGAACTTAAAAAAGATTTTGATTATATTATTTGTGATTCACCTGCCGGAATAGAGCGTGGTGCAACCTTAGCCATGTATTTTGCTGATACGGCTATTGTCGTCAGTAATCCAGAAGTTTCTTCTGTCAGAGACTCGGATAGAATGTTAGGAATCCTCGATAGTAAATCAAGAAGAGCTGAATTGGGTCTTGATCCAGTGAAACAACATTTGCTTTTGACACGCTATTCTCTAACACGCGTTGAAAGAGGCGATATGCTTAGCGTGGATGATGTATTGGATATACTATCTATTCCTTTGTTAAGTGTTATTCCAGAATCACAAGCGGTATTACGTGCTTCTAATGCAGGTGTTCCAGTTACATTGAACGGAGAAAGCGATGCGCATCAGGCTTATGCGGATGCAGTTTCTCGTTTATTAGGCGAAGAAGTCCCTTTTAAATTTATTAAACTAGAAAAGAAAGGTTTGTTACGTCGTCTCTTTGGCCGTGAGGAGATAGCGACATGAGCTTATTAGATTATATTTTTAGAAATAAACCTAAAAATACCGCTGTTCTTGCTAAAGAGCGCTTGCAAATTATTGTTTCTCACGAGCGTAGAACCGAGAATAATTCTGACTTTTTACCGAAGTTACAACAGGAATTGATTGAAGTCATTGCTAAATATGTTGATATCGATCAAGACCAAGTCAAAGTTGAGCTGGAACGAACTGGGAATTGCTCGATATTAGAATTAAATATAACGCTACCTAATGCAGAAATAACTATAGGTAGTGGAGTTTAGTAGGGCTTCATTATTCATCGGGTATTAAACGCTTTTCTCCAGGCTTTGATACGGCTACGTATACTAGACTCGCTTCTGAAACTTTAATTTGAGTAGACTCATTGACTCCTTCTTGGTAACGTTCTGCATAAACTTCCACCTCAATAGTAACTGAAGTTTTTCCTACCGCAATAATCTTGGTATAAAAGCTTGCAATATCATAAATAAATAAAGGTTGTAAGAACTTTAATTCCTTGACAGCAACGGTAACAACCGGCCCCTTTGCGCGTTGTGCCGCAGCAATAGCTCCAGCAATATCGATTTGCGACATTAACCAACCACCAAAAATATCACCGGCTTTATTGGCATCGTTAGGTCTGGTTTTTACGCGCAAGGTAGGTTCTAGCAAATTAGTTGTCATCTCTATACTCGGAAAAATGAGAAGTTTAAGTATAGCAAAAAATTCTTAGTAGAGTTCTTATTGATTTTTTTTCATCTTAAAATATACTCAGCTTTTATTTAATTTTAATAATAGAATTAAATAAGTTCTATTTCCATATTATTATAACTTTTAGAAAGCTTATGGTTAATGATACAAATATCTATGAAGAAATAAGTAGTTCTGTTGAAGAAACAACCTTAAATGAACAATTTAGTGAATTGTTGCTTAAATTAGAGAAAGACTTAGAAAGATTAAAAGTTGAAAGTGACGAGGATCTTGGTGATCATTTTAAGCAATTAGAAGGATTAAAAAAAACCGCGAATCTATCTGTTATTAATATTAAGGACGTAACAGGATTTTTGGAAACAGATATTTTTGCATTAATGGTTGAATTACCAGAGGCATTTAGTTTCAAGCCATTAACTATTTATAAATGTATGTTAAAACATGTTGAGTCTTTTCCTAAAAGTGTTTATCAAGAACATTTGCAAGTGTTACTAGATTTAAAAAATGATGAAACCAAAGATTTACTTCTATTGATTAATGATGAAAAAAAAGAAAAAAAGCAACAAAATTCTTTGTTATTAGAAAAAGAAAGTGAGTGGCAGACTTCAGTTATTAGACCTTTTTTTTCTATATTGAGCGCAACAAAAGCAAAAAAGAGGGCTTTATCAGAAAACGATATTGTTTCGCCTAAGCGAGGCAAACTGTTAAGGGTGTCTCCTTTAGCATTACAAAACAACAGTTTATCTAACCAGATTGATGATGAGTGTCATGAGAATTTATTACGGCCCGGAATGAAATTGACCTAAGTATTTAATAATATCGAGTGGTGAGGAAATCTTATCAGTAGCAGCCCATTTATTAATATCATCTTTACTATTGATGTAACCGTATAATGCAATAAGACTATACATGCCAGCAGCATTAGCGGCTTCAATGTCACGCTTAGCATCACCCACATAAACGCACTGTTCCGGAAGACAAGTGATGCATTTGCAGGCATGCAACAAGGGCTGGGGATGAGGTTTACTATATTTGAGTGTATCTCCGGCGATAATGCACTTAGCTTTATTAAGTAGTGGGAATTTCTTTATTAATTGCTCAGTTAAAAGTGCGGATTTATTAGTGACAATGCCCCATGGCCATTTTTTTTCTTGCAAGTAATTAATTAAAGTTTCCACGCCTGGAAATAAATGAGTATGTACACAAATATGTTGAGCGTAGTAGTCGAGAAATTGTTTGCGCAAGCTAGGGAAAATAGGATCTTTTATGTTGATCTGGAGTCCTAGATTCAATAAGCCCGCCACTCCGGAGGATATCGCCGGACGAACGTCATTAACAGATAAAGGTTTTGCTTGTTGTGAGATTAAAACATGATTGAGAGCGGCTGCTAAGTCAGCGGCGGTATCTAATAAGGTTCCATCGAGGTCAAAAAGCACCCCATTTATACGCTTCGCACTTGAACTTTTGTCTATGTTGCCGCTCAATTCGCAATCCTCATGGTTATTGACTATACCCGATTGTTGCATGGACGCGGCACTTGCCAAAAATCCAATTGCTGTGAGTATATTTTGGAATGCTTTAAAGTTGAAAACGACATGACTTAAGAGCGCTTTTTAAAAGCAGCAAGATAATTGACGCGGATATCTTTGCCTAAGGCATAATATTGGATGAGAGGATTATAGTAGATGCCTTGAAACTTTTGCAGTGTCAAATTAGCTTGTCGGGATGCAGTAGCTAATTCAGAGGGGCGAATAAATTTTTTATAATCGTGTGTTCCTCGAGGCAAAAGCTTTAAGAAATATTCCGCGCCGAGTATAGCTAATAAGTAAGCCCGTGGATTACGGTTAATAGTCGAAAAAAAAATACTAGCATTTGGTTTAGCTAAGTCACTACAAGCTTGTATGAGCGAGCAAGGGTCAGGAACATGCTCCAATAGCTCCATGCAGCATACGATATCAAAGGACTGACTATGTTTTTTAGCGTATGATTCTGCATCAGTGAGGTAATACTCGATCGAGAGTTGATTTTCTTCGGCATGTTTTTTTGCCACTTTTATAAGGGCATCACTTTTATCGATACCAGTGACCTGTGCTCCTACTTTAGCCATTGCTTCCGTTAATATTCCTCCCCCGCAACCGATATCGATTATTTTTTGACCTTGTAGAGCTTGTTGTGTCATCATAAATTCTAAGCGCAGCGGGTTGATAATATGTAAGGGTTTGCAGATGCCCCCAGTATTCCACCATTGCTCAGCCATAAGTGTAAATTTGCTGATTTCTGCTGAAGCGCTATTAGAAGCTGACATAAAAATTAGATTGTTTTCATTGGTTTTTTGCAGGGAGCGTATTACAATGTGCTAGTTTACTTGACCCCTCATAATGTGTCTATTAGTTATACTCAATTGAGAAAAGTATATAAACAGGAGTAATGGATTTTAGGATAGCTCGCCAACGAGTATGGGGAATTTGTTATCACTCAATCTTACTAGTTCAATATGAACAACCTTACTAACCGTGTTTATAAATCGATCATAGATAAAATTTTAAGATATGCACTACAAAAAGTGCCAAAAGAGCAATCTAAGTTATTTACTTCTTTTGCTAAACAGTATTATGCCCATACTGATTTAGAAACATTGGAAAGTCGTTCCGCAGAAAATCTTGCGGCGGCATTAGCTTCTCATTGGAGCCTGATTTACCAGCGTTTACCTGGTCAAGCAAAGATCCAGGTTTATAATCCCAGCCTTGAAAAAGATGGATGGGAAAGCAAATATAGCATTGTTCAAATCGTTGCCGAGGATAAGCCTTTCTTGGTGGATTCCACTCGAATGGAAATCAATCGACAAGGGTTTAATATTTTTTTCAGTATTCATTTTGGTAATATAAAATTACGTCGCGATCAACAGGGAAAAGTAATAGAAGTTTTACCCTATGATGCAATTGCCGACAAACAAACTGAAGCTTTAATTTACCTGGAAATTGATAAGGAAGGAAATACTGAAACTCTTAATAAGTTGGCTAAAAAGCTAGAAAAGGTATTAGAGCAAGTTAGTTTAGTTGTAAACGATTGGCCCGAAATGCGATCCAGAATGCAAAGTTGCTTAAAGGAACTGGAACAAAATTCCGCGCCTTATGATCCAGAAGATGTTGCAGAATCTAAAGACTTTTTAGCTTGGTTGTTGAATAATCATTTTACCTTTTTAGGTTGTCGTGATTATGATTTGAGTAAAGATCATAAGACATTGCGCATGATCAAAAAATCAGGTTTAGGTGTATTAAGAGATGAAACCAAAAGCAAAGAAGAAAAACCTTTAACAGAATTACCTCCCGAAGCACGTCGTTTAGCTTTTTCTCCACAAGTACTCGTTATTTCTAAGACCAATAGTAAATCGAGAGTACATCGGTCGGTTTACGCTGATTATATTGGGGTTAAACGTTTTAATGAACAAGGAGAATTAATTGGGGAAAGACGCTTTATTGGTCTTTATACTTCGACTGTATATCATAGTGATCCACGTAGCATCCCGTTGATACGGCGTAAGATACAATTAATATTACAAAACTCTAATCTACCTTTAAAGGGTCATGCTGGAAAAGCGCTACTAGATATTCTATCCAGTTTACCCCGTGACGACTTATTTCAAGCTTCAGTCAAAGAACTAACTCAATTAGCGTTAGGTATTTTAAATATACAAGAACAAAGAACGGTACGCTTGTTCGTTAGACAAGATAATTATCGACGCTTTATTTCTTGTTTGGTTTATCTGCCAAAAGAGCAATTAAATACTGATCTGCAACGCCAGATGGAAAAGATCTTGGTGCGAGAGTTTTCTGGTATTGAAATTGGTTTTTCGACATTGTTTGGAGATTCTAATCTAGCACGTATCCATTTTCTAATTCGAACTGATCCTAAGAAAGATTTAGTCTATGATGTTAAAAAAATTGAGGCGCAACTGATTGAAGTAGCTCGTTCTTGGAAAGAAGAATTACGTCAGGCTTTGATTGAATATTATGGCGAACAAGATGGAGCACGTTTGCTACAAAAATATATGTATGCTTTTCCTAGTGGATATCGTGATACATTTTCTGCAAATATAGCTGTACATGATATTGAACAATTAGAAAGAATCTCATCTGAACATCCTTTAGAAATGAATTTTTATCCATCTGCAAATGAAAAGGGTGTTCCATTAAGATTTAAGTTATTTCAGGCAGGCAAACCCATTATTTTGTCTGATGCATTGCCAGTTCTGGAAAATATGGGGTTACGCGTGATGGACGAGTGGCCACAAGAAATTACCTTACCCGATGGTGGTCGCATTTGGATTAATGATTTTGGCGTAAAACCTGTTCATATTGATGATGTAGATGTTTCACAGGTAAAAGAAATTTTTCAAGAAGCTTTTAGCAAGATATGGTCTGGAGAAGTAGAAAATGATGGCTTTAATCGCTTAATATTGGCTGGCCAGTTAACTTGGCGAGAGGTTTCTATATTAAGAGCTTACACTAAATATCTTCGTCAAATCGGTGTGCCATTTAGTCAAGCTTATGTAGAAACGGTGGTATCGCGTAATGCAGGTATTGCTAAAATTTTAGTTAAACTATTTAAATATTATTTTGACCCTAGCCGCCAAGATGAGTCGGGAAGTGTGACGGCTAGTTTGGAAAAAAGTTTACATACCGCTTTGGATGCAGTCGTTAGCCTAGACGAAGATCGCATTTTGCGAAACTTATTTGAAGTCATTCGAGCTACTTTGCGAACTAATTACTATCAGAGCGATGCTCAGAACAAACCCAAACCTTGGTTGGCACTAAAATTAAATCCTAGTCAAATAATGGATTTACCATTGCCAAGGCCTATGTATGAAATTTTTGTGTACTCACCACGTGTCGAGGCGGTTCATTTAAGAGCTGCGAAGGTGGCCCGTGGGGGCATTCGTTGGTCAGATCGAAGAGAAGATTTTCGAACCGAAATATTAGGTTTAATGAAGGCTCAGCAGGTAAAAAATGCTGTAATAGTTCCTGCAGGTGCCAAAGGTGGTTTTGTATGTAAACAATTACCGGAAAATGCTGATCGTGAAGCAGTGATGAATGAAGTGGTTCTTTGCTATCAAACTTTTATGCGCGGTTTATTAGACTTAACCGATAATTTACAAAATAATGTTGTCATACATCCCGAAAATGTAGTGCGATACGATGAAGAAGATCCTTATTTGGTCGTGGCGGCTGATAAAGGTACGGCAAGTTTTTCAGATATTGCCAATGCAATTTCAGCTGAATATAACTTTTGGCTAGGCGATGCATTCGCTTCTGGCGGTAGCGTAGGTTATGATCATAAAAAAATGGGGATTACCGCTCGCGGTGCGTGGGAATCTGTTAGAAGGCATTGTAGAGCATTAGGTTTAAATCCTGATAAAGATGATTTTAGCGTTGTTGGTATTGGTGACATGTCAGGTGATGTTTTTGGCAATGGGATGCTTCTATCTCATCATATTAAGCTTGTTGCCGCATTTAATCACATGCATATATTTCTCGATCCTAACCCAGATCCAGAAAAAAGTTTTCAAGAACGAAAACGCTTATTTAATTTACCGCGTTCTACTTGGCAGGATTACAATGCCAGTTTAATTTCTAAAGGTGGTGGTATTTTTCTACGTTCACAAAAATCTATTGTATTGTCTAGCGAGATAAAAAAATTATTAGGTATTAATCAAGATTCCATTGCGCCCGATGGATTAATTCGAGCCATATTAAAAGCCAGTGTCGATTTATTATGGAATGGCGGTATTGGTACTTATGTTAAGGCATCGAGCGAAAGAAATGCAGATGTTGGCGATAGAACTAACGATAATTTACGTATTGATGCTAAAGAATTACGTTGTCGCATTGTAGCGGAGGGAGGAAACCTTGGTTTAACGCAGTTGGGTCGTGTTGAATATGCTTTAAATAATGGTTTAATTTATACTGACTTTATAGATAACTCGGCCGGTGTAGATTGCTCGGATCATGAGGTTAATTGTAAGATTTTATTGAACGCGGTAGTGGCAGCCGGTGAAATGACTTTTGAACAACGGAATGCCTTATTAGCTGAGATGACTGATGAAATTGCTAAGCTTGTTCTTTATGATAATTATTGTCAAACACGTACCATTAGTTTAGCGGCTATGCATGCTCAGCAAGAATTAGAATTTCATCGTCGTTATATTCAAGAATTAGAACGTCACGGTAAATTAGATCGGGCATTAGAATTTCTTCCAGATGAAAAGGCTTTATTAGAAAGGAAGGCATTGGGTAAAGGCTTAACGAGTCCTGAAATTGCTGTATTACTTGCCTATACAAAAATGTGGGTAAAAGCTGAATTACTGGAAAAACATTCTTTAGAAGAAGATTATTTAAAGCGTGTTTTGGAGTCTGCATTTCCAAAACCCTTGCGTGGTCGTTTCTCTAAATTTATGCAGCAACATAGTTTACGCCGCGAAATTATTGCAACTAAGATTAGTAATGCCATGGTTAACGACATGGGTATTACATTTGTTTTTCGCTTAAAGACCGAAATTGGTGCCGATATTGCTTCTATTGCACGTGCTTATGCGATTGCCCATCACGTATTTGGCTTTTCTGAGCTACTCGGAATTGCAGAAAGCTTAAGTGATGATGTAGCCCCTGCTACTCGTTACGCTATTATGCGTCAATTTAATCGGTTGATACGGCGTGCAACTCGATGGTTTATCTACAACTATAAAGATCAATTAACCGATATACTAGGGATGGTCGATCGATTTAAACAATCTATTATCTCGTTGAATAAAAACTTACCTAATTTACTAATTGGTGAAGAACGAGAACACTGGGAAAGGAATGTAAAAGAGCTAATTGAAGCAGGTATATCAGAAGCTATAGCTAAGCGTATTGCCAATGTGGATCATGAATATGCTTTATTAGATATTATTGATGCGTCGCAGAAAAATAATTTGGCTTTACAAGATGTAGCCGAGTTGTATTTTATGGTGGGTGAAAGATTCGGATTTACCTGGTTGCGATCCCAGATTATGAAGATAACGATTGAAACCTTATGGGATAATTTAGCTAGAGTGATCTTATTGGATGATCTAGATGCCCAACAACGACGTTTAACCGTTATTATTTTACAATGTGTTATCGATAAACAAGGTAATAACGAAATCTGCTTAGAGCAATGGGAAACAGAAAATCAAGATTTTATTCAACGTTGGGAACAATTTTTAGCGGATTTACGTAGCACTGGCGAATTGAAATTAATGATGTTTTCAGTAGTGATCCGAGAATTAGTTAGCATGGTTAATGCTTCAAATCTTTCTAAAATAACAAACTAGATAAAATCTAGTTTGTTCTCCTTATCTTTTGTTCTTTCTTTTCTTAATTAATAAAAAATTTTTTTAATTAATTTATTTTAAATTTAAAAATTATTTTTTTATTTAAATTAATATTTTACACTTTATATAATTTATTTTTTAAAATACTTTTAATATGTTAAAAATGGTAATATAATTTACCTGTGTGGATTCTTACAATAAAAAAGGAATAAAAAAATGTTAATTCTCTCTACATTTAATTCGGACTATCTTCAATCTCCCTTACAATCTTTTCTTGATAATTTTAGTTCAGAACGAATCGATATAAAATATACTGATACTAATTTAGAGATAAGTCTTGCGCAAATACTTTCAAGTGAAGAAAAAAATCAAACGATCATTATTTCCTTTAGAGTAATAGATTTAATTTATCTAATAGATGATAACAAAAAAATAGATACCTTAAATTTAAAAGAGAAAATAAATGAACTTATTAAACAAATTACTGAATTAAAAAAAATTAAAAAGGAAGCGCTCATAGTTAATTTATGCCCAAGCCCAGCGTTTTTTTATAATAATAATTCAGAAATGATGAATTTTGAAAATTATTTTTTGAAAGAAATGCAGATTAAAATGATCCATACGCTATCAGAATCAGATATTAATCAGCATTATAGGCTCAATAATTTTGAAAACAAAATAGAATATAAGACGCGCATACCCTATAATTTTGAATTTTATATGGGATTGGCTTGTTTAATAGCAAGAAAATTACATTGCATTAAACAAATTCCTTATAAAGTTATAGTTGTAGATTGTGATAATACCTTATGGACAGGAGTAGCAGGCGATGTAGGGCCTGAAAATATTAAATTTGAGGAACATAATTTAGCTTTACAAAAATTTTTAGTTAAACAAAAAGAGCAAGGAGTATTCATTTGCTTATCTAGCAAAAACGAAGAAGAAACTGTAGACAATGTCTTTTCTTTAAGAAAAGATGAAATGATATTAAAAAAGTCTGACATAGCGTTTCAAGTAATTAATCGAGATATAAAATCGAATAGTATCAAAACAATTTTGAAGAAATTAAAACTTATTAATGCAAAAAACGCCATGTTTATTGATGATTCTGAAAGAGAAATTGATGAAGTGGGCCAAAATTTGCCAGAAATTTTCTGTGTTCATATGCCACAAAAAATTGATGAATTTAATAAAAATTGGGCTTTCGATGTTAATGAGTATATGTCTATTACACAGACAGATAAAGATAGATTGAAATTAGTTGAGCAAGAAGAAGCTTTGCAACCTATGTTATCTCAATATAACGATCCTATCGATAGGCTTAAGGCTCGACGTAAGGTGCTTCCTTTAGTGATTAGTAAAGTAAAAAAAGAAGATGAAGACAAAATAGCAAGAATTGAGCAAATTCCAAAAAGAACTAATCAATTTAATTTATTCCCTTTTTCCGATTTTCCAGAAAAAGATTGGAACTTAGGAAATTTGATTGAAAATAATGAAATAGATTGTTTTATTGCAACGATTCAAAATAAATCAATTTTTGTCGAAAAAAAAAGTGATGATGCGAATTTAGTTAGCGAAGATATAACTGCTTTAGCAGTTTGTAAATCTTATAATGACCATTTATTAGTAAATGGTTTTTTTGTAAGTTGTAGAAATACAGGCTTAGAGGTTGAATATGCTCTTGCAAAACATATTGCTATGCATGCAGAATCGAAAAATTTAAATAAAATTAAATTTAAATTTAAAAAAACTGGAATCAATAAGCTAGCAGAAACTTTTATAGATATTCTGTGTCAAGAAACAAATAAAAATTCTATAGTTAGACTCTTATTAAGACATATCAAAAAGAACTCATTAATAGAATCTTTTCTTGTGTATTTTTTTAAAAAAATTCAAGTTTTACCCATTGATTTTAATAAAATATTAAACGAAGAAATGATTTTTAGTTTTTCTACGGATGTCCTGAATCAATTAGATCTCTATATGCTAATGCGTAAAACCATGGCAGCAAATGCAGTAAATAACGACTCGTCAATTAAAAGAGTAATTAAGGAAAAGGACTTAGAAAACGCTAAGCACTATTTACCAAAACTACAAATTGAAACGGGAAATATTCAGTTGTTAGTAGAGAAATTTATGACAGGCCGTCAGGAAACTAGCGATTTAACTGAAATGTTAATTGAACAATTAAAGTTTCTAATGAGTCAAGAAACATCTAATAAAATATTAGAGATCCCCCTTGATATCCCTTTGGTATTTTTAGGATTAAACTCATTAAAGTTGACTTGTTTAAGTGGAATTTTGTATAAAAAGCTAGGTGTGAAAGTAGATATTGATAGATTACTCAGCCCAGAAATGACGGTATCTTTTTTATTATTATACATTAATCAGCAGAAAGATAAACAGGATATTCCTTATAAAGAACCTAAATTATTGGAGCATAACCAAACTTGTTTGAAAATATCTGATCAGGAAAAAAGAATTTTTTCGGCTGAACAAAGTGAAGGCGTCACAAATAGTTATAGGTTTCATATGTTAGCCTGTTTTTTGGCTTATGAATTAAACCTTGAACATTTTAAAAGTGCTTATGAAAGAATGATACAGTTTTACGATGTTTTTGGTTTTTATTATTCAATCGTTAATGGCCAATTAAAAAAATCTATTTTTTCGCTAGAAAATAGAAAAATTAATTTTTATCATGAAGAAATTAACGAAGAAGTTGAATTAATGGACATTATACAAAAAAAAACAAGCAAACCTTTGTCTATGATTGATTCTAATGAACTTATTCGAGTTTTTATATTTGAAACTAAAACGAATAAAAAATATTATATTTTTTTCCATATACATCATTGTATTTTCGATGCTTTCTCATTAAAGATTTGTTTAGAAACTTTATCTAAATTTTATAATGATGAATTAAAATCAATTCCTTTCGAATTATCAGGTCCCTTATCCTATCAGGACTTTGTACATTACCAAGATGATAAAATTCAGAATGAAAGATTTCAACTTGATGCTAGAAAATTTTGGTCTCAACATCTTTCGATATGCGAAAATTCAGTAGAAATTTCCCCTGATAAAGCAATTACTTCGAGTTTTAAATCAATAACCGAATTGAAGGCTAATCGATATCTTTTTGAAATTTCTCAACGAGATTCTAAAGTATTAAAGTCATTTGCTCGAGAAAATGGAGTGACTGTTTATAGTGTAATTATAAGTTTGTTTAGTATTTTAATATCGCACTATACCTATAATGCAAGAATACCTATTATTACAGCTGCTTCAGGAAGAGACGCGTTATTTCTTGACACGCCAGGATTTTTTGTAAATTTACTTATTCATGCATTTGATTTAAAAGAAAATAAAACTTTTTGTGATTTTGTTATTGAAAATCATAAAAATCTTATTGCTGGAATTAAATTTCAAGATTTTTCTTTTTCAGAGATCCAGAAATTTATTTCACATAATGCATCTCAAACGGTTGCCATTGTTTTTCAAAATTATGAAATTCCTAAACTTTTATTAAAAAATGAAACTGCAAAATTAGTTGTGCCTAAATCAAGTATCTTAGATATAAGAGAACATTGTCGATTTAGTCCGCTTACTCTTTTTGTACAGGAAACTCAGGCGAAATACTCTTTCACTTTTGAATACGCTAAAGCCAAATATTCTGAAGGGTTTATAAAAAGAATTTCTAAGAATTTATTATATACAATTAGGGACATTTGTAAAAATCCTAATCAAAGCCTACAAGAGATATCAGTAGTTTGTGATGAAGAACGAGAACAATTAACTAGCTTAGGTCAAGGTCCAAAACTTAATTTTTCTGGAAAAATTAGCCTACTCAATAAATTTCAACAAATTGTGGCTAAATATCCTGACAATTTTGCTCTTTGTGATGATTCAGCATCTCTTACTTATAAGCAGGTTGATCAAAAATCGACCAATTTAGCTCATGCTTTAATTGAGGCGGGTATAAAGCAAGGAAATTACGTTGGAATTTTTTTGGATGCTAGTTATTTATTTTTTATAGCGGAACTAGCGGTATTAAAAATTGGTGCAGTTTTTATTCCACTTTCTAAAGAAAACCCCAATGAGCGGCTTAAATTGAATATTAATGATGCAAAAATTAACTTTTTTATCGTTGATGATAATCGTAAAGGGTTATTTGATACAAATCTTAAGGATGTCTCATTAATTTCAATTGATTTGGTTAATAATTCTTGTAACTTAAATAAAAAACTACCTTTATTAAATGAAAGCACGGATGAATTTTGTGTTCTTTATACATCAGGATCCACAGGTATTCCAAAAGGAGTGATTTTGCAGGAAAAAGGAATTTTTCGTGTAGTTGAGTCACCCAATTTTATAGAGGTTTTGCCTGGGGATAGGATGGCTCAAACTGCAAAACAAGTGTTTGATGCTGCGCAATTGGAGTGTTGGTTAGCATGGAATCATGGTGCTAGTTTAGTAATTTTTGATAAAGAAACTATTTTAGATATAAATTTGTTTCGAAATAAATTAATTACAGAAAAAATTACACACATGTGGCTAACGGCCGGATTGTTTGACTTTTATTCTAATACTCAATCTGATATTTTTAAAAACTTAAGATATTTAATGGTGGGTGGTGATGTTGTACATAAAGATACAGTCTTAAAAGTTTTAAATTTTTCTGAAGCTTGTACTATTATAAATGGGTATGGGCCTACCGAAGCGAGCATATTTGTATTGACCCATATTTTTAATAAACAAACCATCAATAATTTTAATACAACGCTTATTGGTTCGCCTATACATGAAACAATTGTTGAAGTATTAACGCCATTTGGAACTCCAGCTCCATTAGGTGGTATTGGCGAGTTGGTTGTAAGAGGAGAGGGTGTAGCAAAGGGTTATTTAAATTCTTCATTAAATAAAGATCGATTTATTGAGAAGTCAGGTCAAAGAACCTATCAAACTGGAGATTTAGTTAAGTACACCCTAGAAGATTCACAATTAATGTTTATGGGGCGAGCGAACGAAGATCAGATTAAAATTAATGGAAATCTTGTTGCATTAGCTGAAGTTAGAAATTGTTTATCACGACATCCAAATATTAAACAGGTTGAGGTCTTAGTTAAAAATATAGATCGAAATAATCGTTTAGTTGCGTACTACACTTTGAAATCTAAAAATATAGAATGCATAAAATTGTTTAACAAGGAACTCCGTTTATATCTTAGTAATAGATTACCTGCTTATATGCTTCCTTCGTTTTATATTAAGATCGATAATTTCATACTTAATTCTAATGGAAAATTAGATAAAGCACAGTTTCAAAAGCTTGAGTTAGGATTGATCGATAATTATTTAGAAGAGATTCTTCCCAAAACCTTTTATGGAGAAGAGTTATTAAAAATTGTAAAGGTTACATTAAAGAATTTTCCAAATAATATAAAGGCCGATTTGTTTGATTATGGTTGTGATTCTATTAATGTATATGAAATAATTAATAAAATTAATTGTAAATTTAACTCGGAATTTAAAAAGAGGAGTAAATCAAAATTTCAAAATGACTTTAAAAGTTATTTGAGTAAAAAAAATTTTGAGGCCAAAGATTTATATGAAAAACGTACTATCCAAGAATTGGAAAATTTATTGGTTGATAAACTAAATAATAAAAATGAAAAAAAATTATTGAGAATATTGAAAGATGGAGATAGTAATCTACCTTCTATTGTATTTATACATCCTGCGGGAGGCGGTATAAGTTGTTTTGATGAATTAATAGGAAAAATAAAGGTTGATAACATTTGCTATGGCATTGAAGATCCCCTATTAGAAAGCAGTCAGCTAAAATTATTATCTATGGAACAAATGGCACAAAACTATCTTTCTATCATATTGGATGGAATACCAGGATCTTTTATTTTAGCAGGGTATTCCTTCGGAGGTATGTTAGCATTAGAAATGGCTGCGCAATATGAGTCTATATCAGAAAATGATTATTTATTAGAAGTATTTTTATTCGATACGTGGGTAGTTTCTTGTGCTAATGAAGAAATTAAAATTAAATTAAAACATGATGTTTTAATTTATTGTGCTGAACAAAGAAAGCAGGCAAATGTTAATGATGGTTCACGTGAAATGCTTACTTTATTGGAGGAACTATGTGAACACCATCAAACGATAGGATTTGAATTTAAACCAAAAAAACTTATTTCTATTCCTGTTTGCTTATTTAAATCAACAAATTTAAATAATGAATTTGCAAGAATGAACATGCAAGATAAATCTAATTTTTTATTAAAATTTGTAGAGGAAAAATTATTTAATATTCAGGAAATTAAAGCAACTCACTTTGATTTGTTAGAAGCCCCAGCTAATAATTATTTGAATGAATTTTTTTCTAACCAGATAAATGAAACTAATAAAAGAATACCTTCTAAATGTAGCAAACTAAATAAAATTAGCATGACTCTTTTTCCTCCCTTATCTGAAATTAATAATGATCCGCAATTTTCTTGTCTTAAACCAAGAATAAAATAATAAGCTTAAGGATATTATTTTTTAGGAATTAATATAATGAATCTTCAAATTATCTTAGATGCATTTCCTTTTTCGGTTTACTGGCTAGATAGTAAAAGAAAGTTTTTCAAGGGGGGTAATCAACACTTTTTTTCTTCATTGAATATTAATTCTTTAGCGGAACTGATTGATAAACCGATATCAAATTTTTTTTCGAGTGATTATTTGAGAATAGCAAACGACTTGTTTAGCAAAAGTATTAAAAATAAACGAATAAGTTTTTCTGCTATTTATCATAAAATTTCTAAGGATCATGATAAAATTATATTAATTCAATGTGTTTCTATTATGTCAAAAAAGGAATCGATTACTATTTTTAGTGAAATTAACCCTTCACTCAAGGATTTTAATCAATATTTGTGGGAAGAAAATGAAAAACTAACTATTTATTTGAATAATATCATTGAAAATGTTCCAGCCAGTATTTATTGGAAAGATATAAACAGTGTTATTTTGGGTGGAAGTAAATTACATACAGAATTAACTGGATTTACCAATATTGAAACTGTTATTGGAAAGACGGACTTCGATTTTCCTTGGAAAGATCAAGCTGAAAGGATACAAGAGAATGATCGTTTTGTGATGCAAAATAATCAAATGGTTAGTTTTGAAGAAAGAGCTAGGTTATCCGATGATAGTATGCATATTTTTTTGACTCAAAAATCGCCTTTAAGAGGGAAATTTGAAAAAATAATTGGTGTCTTAGGAGTTTCGATTGATATTACAGAACTTAAAAACACTCAGAAAAAATTAAAAAAATCGAAATTGTTAGCGGATGCAGCTAATCAAGCTAAAACCGAGTTTCTTGCGAATATGAGCCATGATATTCGCACGCCTTTAACCGGCATCATCGGATTATCGCAATTGCTTGAACAACGTTTAAAAATTTTAGAAAATAAAGATGATTTGCATTTAATGTATAAAGCCAGCGAGCAATTATTGAATTTGCTTAATAATATACTTGATGTTGCTTCTTTGGAAAATGCTGACGAAGCTCAACTTAAAATAAATAGTTTTTCTTTACAAGATTTAACAGAATCTTTAAAGAATTTATTATTACCATCAGTAAAAACTAAAGGGCTTACACTGCAGATTAATTTAGATGTTTCTATCACGGAAAACATATCAAGTGATCAAAATAAACTGGAACGTATTTTACTTAATTTAGCAACTAATGCGATTAAGTTTACCGAAAAAGGGACAGTTATCCTTACTATTAGAGAATTAGTGTTATTACCACAGCAAACAGATGGCATGTATATTGAATTTACTATCAGTGATACGGGGATAGGGATTCCTACTGATAAATTGACGTCAGTGTTTGACCCGTTCTTTCGAATAACGCCTAGTTTTGAAAAAACTGATCAAATTCAAGGATATGGTGTGGGTCTTCATATTGTAAAAAAATTTGTAAATTTATTAGGTGGCGAGATACAAGTAAAAAGCGAAGTGGGTGTGGGTACGAGTTTTTCCTTTACCTTATTTATGAATTTAACCAAAAAAAATAAGCTTATAAAATTTAAAAATAAAAATTCTGAGCCTTTTATTTTTTTAGAAACTAATAAATTAGTCGAAGCAAAAAAGATGCTATTGAGACAGGCACAATCCCCAAAAAAACTAATTAAAAAACATATTTTATTGATCGAAGATGATCTTTTAACGATTAAATTTTCTCAAGAACTACTTACTCAGGCTGGATACAATCTGACAGTTGTATCTACTATGCAAGAGGCATTATCATTTGCAAAAAATCATACATTTGATTTAATTATTACTGATTTGGGTTTGCCTGGCCTTAGTGGGAGTGAAATTGCTGTTTTATATCGTTATTGGGAACGTATTAACCAAAAATCGATGACTCCTATTATTACCTTAACCGCTCATGGAGAAGGCAAATTTAAGGAAGAATGTATAGCAGCGGGCATCAATGAAATATGGCTAAAGCCTTTGACTAAAGAAAAAATAAAAAAATTAGAAAAGTATTTTCAAACTAAAAAGATCAATGTCATTGAATTTAATCCCATGCTAAAACAATCAAAATCTATTAAACATGAATACGTTGAAGAAAGTAACTTAACTCTAGAGAAAGCCAATTTACTCGATATTATAAATTCATATCCTATATATAATAAAAGTATTAGTCTTAAAAATCTGAGTGGAAATGTAGATTTGTTCAATGAAATTATAGAAATGTTCAAACAATCCATTCCGGGGCATCTCCAGGAGCTAGAGAAGGCCTATCAGTTAAAGGATTGGGAAACTGTCGAAAACATAGTACATAAGATAAAGGGAGGTGCCTGTTATGCAGGCGCAGTCAGATTGAATTATGTATGTAAAAATTTTTTACGTTGTTATCCCACTGGCCAAACTCAACAATTGGATACACTGTATACTTATTTAATTTATAGCTTAAAAGAGACCTATAAAGTACTAGAGTCTTAAGATTAGTATTTGAAGAAAAGCCGTTTTGCAAAACGCTAGAAATTTATTAAAGCTTTCTTTTCAAATTAACTGTGGCAAAATACAAGGCTGCTACGATTTAGAACTCGCTTACTCATAGCGCGTATTCGGCAGGCGTCCCGTAGTGAAGCAACCAAATGGTACCACCATACATGAGGATTGCGAGTCAGCAACACAGACAAAAATTCAGGTGCAAGAGTATATGCCATCCTTTATCCATCTGCATCTACATACAGAGTATTCTTTGAGTGATGGGCTCATTCGTATTGATAAGCTTGTTTCCAAGGCAGATGAGTTATCGATGCCTGCTATTGCAGTGACCGATCTATCCAATTTATTTGCAACGATTAAATTTTATCAGGCTGCGATTAAAAAAGGCATTAAACCTATCGTTGGAGCTGAATGTTGGATAAAAAATGATCAAATTTCCGATCAAGCATTCCAGTTAATTTTACTTTGTCAAAATCAACAAGGCTATCGAAACTTAATTCAATTAATTTCGCGTGCCTATTTAGAAAATCAACGAGAAGGTAAGCCTGTTCTTCAAAAAAGTTGGATTGCAAACTATTCTGATGGCTTAATTGCATTATCAGGAGCTAGAGAAGGTGATATTGCATCCTGTTTAATGAAAAATAATAAGCCTTTAGCAGCAGAAGTATTACAGTCTTGGTTAACGTTATTTCCGAATTGTTTTTACTTGCAGTTGCAACGTTTAGGCCGACCCTTAGAGGAAGAATACATCGGGTCGGTTGTAGAACTAGCCAAAAAATATAGTGTACCCGTCGTAGCGACCAATGAAGTTTGCTTTATTTCAGCTGAAGATTTTGAAGCACATGAAGCAAGAGTGTGCATTAATAGTGGCTATACCTTAAATGATTCTAAGCGACCCAAGATTTATACGGATCAGCAATATCTGCGTTCAATAGAAGAAATGGTTGCTTTATTTGCCGATATTCCATCGGCATTGACCAATTCAGTGGAAATTGCCAAGCGTTGTAATTTAGAAATTGAATTAGATGCATCTTTTTTACCCAATTTTCCTATCCCAGAAGGAATGAACGCAGAAAATTTATTGATACAAGAGGCAAAACAAGGATTGGTGCAATGTTTAGAGAAACGCTTTAAAACTTTTTTGGGTTTATCTCAGCTTAAGAATAGAGAGTTCAAGTCATCTACAATCCGTGAAAAAGAAGGCATGCAGAAACCTGTTAACACCCATGACCTTGAAAAAATTTATTTTGAGCGATTGCATTCGGAGCTCAAAGTAATCAATTCGATGGGTTTTGCAAGTTACTTTCTTATTGTGGCGGACTTTATTCGTTGGGCCAAGAAAAATCAAATTCCTGTTGGGCCTGGTAGAGGTTCTGGAGCGGGTTCTTTAGTAGCCTATGCCTTGCAAATTACGGGTTTAGATCCTCTACAATATGATTTACTTTTTGAACGTTTTTTGAATCCAGAACGAATTTCTATGCCGGATTTTGATATTGATTTTTGCATGGAAGGACGTGATAGGGTTATTGATTATGTAACAGAGCGCTATGGACGTGATTCGGTTTCTCAAATTATCACATATGGAAGTATGGCTGCTCGCGCGGTAGTTAGAGATGTGGGGCGTGTACTAGGTTATCCTTATGGTATGGTGGATAAAATTGCCAAGTTAATTCCTTTCGAGTTAGGTATTACACTCGATAAAGCAATGGATCAAGAGGACGAACTAAAAAATCGTTATACAAATGAAGACGAAATAAAAATATTAATTGACTTAGCAAAAAAATTAGAAGGATTAGTGCGTAACGTCGGTAAACATGCAGGTGGTGTAGTGATTGCCCCTTCTAAACTGACAGATTTTACACCACTTTATTGTGAGGCAGGTGGGATACATTGCATTACTCAATTTGACAAAGATGATATTGAAAAAGTTGGGTTAGTTAAATTCGATTTTCTAGGTCTTCGGACATTGACCATCATTGATTGGGCTGTACAAGCAATTAATGCAAAAAAGCCACCCGGAAAATTTATATTAGATATCACAGCTATTCCTATCGATGATATGGACACCTTCGCTTTATTAAAAGCGTGTAAAACTACGGCGGTATTTCAATTAGAGTCGCGAGGGATGCGTGATTTAGTTAAACGTTTACGCCCAGATAGTTTTGATGAGATCATTGCTTTAGTTGCGTTATTTCGCCCAGGGCCTTTGCAGTCAGGCATGGTTGATGATTTTATTAATCGTAAGCATGGACGTGCGCAAGTTCAATATGATCATCCTTATTTAGAGCCGATATTAAGTCCTACGTATGGGATAATTTTGTATCAAGAACAAGTGATGCAAATTGCTCAAGTACTAGCGGGTTATACTTTAGGAGCTGCTGATTTGTTGCGTCGTGCTATGGGGAAAAAGAAAGCAGAGGAGATGGCGCAACAAAGGGCGATTTTTATAAAGGGTGCAGCACAGAAAAGCATAGAGTCTCGTTTAGCGAATCAAATCTTCGATTTAATGGAAAAATTTGCAGATTATGGGTTCAATAAATCACACTCAGCGGCATATGCCTTAGTTTCTTATCAAACGGCATGGTTAAAGACCCACTATCCTGCAGAATTTATGGCTGCAGTATTATCATCCGATATGGATCATACCGAAAAAGTAGTCAACTTTCTTGAAGAGTGCCGTTTAATGAAATTGAATATATTGCCACCTGACATCAATCATAGCGACTATAAATTTACCGTCGACGAATTGACTGGATCGATACGCTATGGTTTGGGAGCTATTAAAGGCTTAGGCGCTGGTGCAATAGCAATGCTCATAGAACAACGTCAGCAACATGCGTTTAGTGATTTATTTGATTTATGTCATCGCGTCGATTTGCAAAAAATAAATCGTCGAAGTTTAGAAGCCTTGATCTTTTCAGGTAGCTTAGATGGTTTTGGTGTAAACCGAGCGAGTCTTTCAGCAAATATAGAAACTGCTTTACAAGCAGCCGATCAGAAATCATTGGCGAAAGTTTCGGGTCAGCAAGATTTTTTTGGTCTTGATATGGTTTCTCAGTCAAATCAAATGCTGAATCACGATGATTGGCCAAAATTACAGCGTTTGCAGGCTGAAAAGGAAGTTTTAGGGTTTTATTTAAGTGGTCATCCTTTAGAAAACTATGCTAAGGAATTATCACATTTTATCAGTACATCTTTAAATGAGTTAACTGCCAAGGCAGGTCATCACATGACCATTGCAGGTTGGGTACTGTCTATTCGCTCATTATGGACCAAACGCGGTGATCGTATGGCGGTAGTCAATTTAGAGGATGCCAGTGGACGTTTAGAAGTAACCTTATTTAGTGATACCTATGTTAAATATCGTGAAAAATTGAACAAGGATAAGTTATTAATCATTGAAGGGGAAATTCAATGCGATGAATACACAGGTAATATGCGAGTATTAGGGAAAAAAATTTTAGATATCACTGAAGCACGTGAAAGTCACGCAAAAAACTTAACGATTAAACTATCTAAGCCGGTAATAAATCCTAGTCTACTTGATGACTTGCGAAAGTTAATGAGTAATTTTTGCCCGGGTTTGTGTCCTATACGTATAGCTTATTATCACCCGGAATTAAGCACAGAAGTTTATTTGAGTTTGGGAGATAGTTGGAGAGTGAAGCCTGCTGACAATTTATTGAAGGCATTGCGCGAAAGCTTTGGTGAAGAATTTATCAGTATTCATTATTAATTTGGATATCCCGATCTGACGAAAGGATTCATGTTCAGTTTGCGTAAGTTTTCTCATAACACTTTAATGTACCGAAAAATATTGCATAGCCAAGTTAAACCAGTAAAACTGGCAGAAACACACTATATAGATTATTATCCTCTTTGATTTCTTGTATTTCTGATGGCTAAGCGATGGTTAAAAATGGGAAAGTAGTTGAAGATCAACGATTCCAACGGCAACGCGATAAACCTAGATTGACCCGTTTAAGTTCTCAATTGCCTTCAAGAGGATGGTTTTTTAAGTTTTCACTGAGTCTATTACTTTTATTAAGTTTTATTTTATTATGGCAAAAATTAGCCAATCCTAGTTGTTTTCCTGTCAAAAACATTAAAATTAGCGGTGATTTAACTTATGTTAAGCAAAGTCATTTGCAGCAGATTATTTTGCCGTTTATTGCAAAAGGTTTTTTTTGTTTAGATAGTCAAGGATTAAAAGAACAACTTTTACGTATGCCATGGATAGCCAATGTAACTATAAAGCGATTTTGGCCGGATACGTTAGTAGTAAGCTTTATTACTAAGAAACCAATCGCTTTTATTGGTCAGCATGGTTTATTAGATGAACAGGGTAATATTTTTATCCCAGATGGAGATATTAAAGCATTAAACTTGCCCACTTTTGTGGGGCCTGTTGGCCAACAAAAATATTTATTTCAAACGTATACCACACTGAACTCAATGTTTGCACAATTAAACTTAAAAATTAAATTATTAAAACTAGTGGATCAACAATATTGGTATCTAAAGTTGAATAATGGGTTAACTGTTTATTTAAGTCGAAGTCAACCTTATATACAATTAGAACGTTTGATAGATGTTTATTCTGATGTTATTGCAAGTAAAGTATCTGTGGTAGATTATGTGGATCTCCGCTATGTCCACGGTATGGCTTTAAAATTTAAGAAGCGGATTTCTTAGAAAAATTATTAATGATATAAAACAACAGATTTTTTTTCAAAAATGCAGTGAATTTTGAGTTTATGGGAAAGTTTCGGTTTAAAAAAATACAGTAATGAGCTATATCCTAACAATAAAGTCAAATGATGAAGTTTGAAAAGATCTAGAGAATTTAATTGAAGGTGAAACAATATGGCAAAGAAACCGACTAAGAATTTGATTGTAGGCTTAGATATTGGCACGTCTAAGGTCAATGCCTTAGTAGGAGAAATAAAGCCCAATGGTGTCGAAATTATTGGTATGGGGATTTATCCATCATTAGGATTAAAACGAGGTGTAGTAGTCAATATTGATGCAACCGTTAATTCAATTCAACAAGCTGTGGGTGAAGCAGAAGCAATGGCGGGATGTCCAGTTCGAAGTGTATATACGGGAATAGCTGGAAATCATATTCGAAGCTTGAATTCTCACGGAATTGTCGCGATACAAAATCAAGAGGTAACACATGCGGATGTTGAACGTGTGATTGATGCAGCGAAAGCGGTTGCAATTCCAGCAGATCAAAAAATATTACATATTTTGCCCCAGGAATTTATTATTGATAGCCAAGAAGGTATTCGTGAGCCAATCGGCATGTCAGGCGTGCGTTTAGAAGCTAAAGTTCATATGGTAACGGGAGCGGTGAGTGCAGCACAAAATATCATTAAATGTATTCAACGTTGCGGTTTAGAAGTTTCAGAAATAATTTTAGAACAACTTGCTTCAAGTCAATCCGTATTAACAGAAGACGAGAAAGAGTTAGGCGTGTGTTTAATAGACATTGGTGGTGGAACAACCGACATCGCTATATTTACCGAAGGTGCTATACGCTTTACCTCTGTTATTCCGATTGCCGGTGATCAGGTCACGAATGATATTGCAGTTGCATTAAGAACACCTACACAAAGTGCCGAACAGATTAAAAGAAAACATGCTTGTGCTTTGCCAGAATTAGCAAACCCAGATGAACTTGTTGAGGTATCTGGAGTAGGCGATCGGCCCGGGCGGACGCTGACTAAACGTGCTTTAGCTGAAGTTGTGGGACCGCGTTATGAAGAGCTTTTCCATTTGGTGAAAGCAGAATTATATCGCAGTGGTTTTGAAGAATTTCTTGCGGCAGGGGTGGTATTAACTGGCGGTGCTTCTAATGTTAGCGGGAGTGTCGAGTTAGCAGAAAAGATTTTTAAGTTGCCCGTAAGACTCGGTCATCCTCAATATATTACTGGAAATAATGAAGTAACGACGAATGGGATGTATGCGACTAGTACAGGCTTACTATTATATGGCTATCAACAACAATGCGAGCAGCGAAAACCTAATGTTTTATTTGGTAGAAAAATAGCACGTATAAAAAATTGGTTATGCGAAAATTTTTAAAAAATACTGAAATCCTTAGGAGTTAATTATGAGTGCCAAATTTGATTCGCACAATCCCCCTTTACAAAATGCTGTCATTAAAGTTGTTGGCGTTGGAGGAGGTGGCGGTAATACGCTTGAACATATGTTGGCACAAGATATTCCAGGAGTAGAGTTTATCTGTGCTAATACCGATGCTCAAGCGCTAAAAAACTCTTCCGCTAATTGTTTGTTACAATTGGGCCAACAAATCACCAAAGGTTTAGGTGCTGGAGCAAATCCAGAGATAGGTCGCCTTGCCGCTGAGGCAGATAGAGAAAGAGTTAGAGCGGCGTTAGAGGGAGCAGATATGGTTTTTATCACTGCAGGGATGGGTGGAGGTACAGGAACAGGTGCCGCACCGGTGATTGCAGAGATTGCTAAGCAGATGAAAATTTTAACGGTGGCTGTAGTAACTAAGCCTTTTGAGATTGAAGGAAAGAAACGTTTGCGCTTAGCTGAAGAAGGAATTAAGCAGCTTAGTCAGCATGTCGATTCGCTCATTACTATTCCCAACGAAAAATTAATGAACGTTTTAGGTGATGAAGTTAGTTTTTTAGATGCATTTAAAGCAGTAGATGATGTATTATTTGGCGCTGTCAAAGGAATTGCTGCTTTAATAACCCGTGCGGGCTTAATTAATGTGGATTTTGCGGATGTAAAAACAGTGATGTCAGAGATGGGTACCACCATGATGGGGACAGGAGTAGGATTAGGTTCAGACAGGGCTCTATCAGCAGCAAACGCCGCTATAGGTAGTCCTCTTTTAAAAGATATAAATTTAAAAGGGGCACGTGGTGTGTTAGTTAACATAACCGCAGGGCCGGACTTATCAATGAAAGAATTTGGAATAGTCGGTGGGGTTATTAAAGAAATTGCCTCAGAAGATGCTAATGTGGTTATTGGTACAGTGATAGATCCAGGAATGAATGATGAGTTGCGAGTGACAATAGTAATAACAGGTCTTGGACATCATCTTCCTATGGATGCTGTCATGCATGAGGGAGAGGACTCAGGTCTTATTAGAGCAGCTGATGGTAGTTTGGATTACCATCAATTAGAACGTCCTACGGTATTACGAAAACAAGGTATTGTTACGTCGAGTAAGTCTACAATAGATAGCACTACTACCGATATTGAATATTTTGATATTCCAGCTTTTTTACGAAGACAAGAAGAGGTTTCTTAAGGGTGTCCAGAAAAAACAATTCAATTCAAACTCCACGTGCGCGAAAACAAAGTACTTTAAAAAAAGTTATTCGAGCCGCTAAATCGCGTGCGTTAAAACAACGTACTTTAAAAAACGTTATTAAAGCCGCAGGTATCACTTTACATAGTGGAGAGACGGCTATTTTGACCTTGCGACCAGCGCCTATTAACACTGGAATTATTTTTCGAAGGATAGATTTTAATCCTATCGTTGAAGTTCAAGCCCGTGCCGAGCATGTGGGTGAAACTACCTTGCAAACTACTTTACTCAAAAATGGTGTCCGAGTGGCTACTATAGAGCATTTAATGTCGGCTATGGCGGGCTTGGGTATTGATAATGCATATGTGGATATTACCGCTTCAGAAATTCCTATTATGGATGGAAGCGCAGGACCCTTTATTTTTTTGATTCAGTCTGCGGGAATTGAGGAGCAAAGTGCTTCAAAACGATTTATACGAATCAAGCAAGCGATTAAAGTGACAGAAGGGGATAAGTGGGCTTCTTTTGAACCGTTCGATGGGTTTAAGGTTTCTTTTGAAATTGATTTTAATCACCCGCTTTTTCAAAATCGTAGTCAAAAAGCCAGTATTGATTTTTCTACGACTTCCTATATTAAAGAGGTTAGTCGCGCACGTACATTTGGTTTTATGGCAGATTACGAAAAATTACGTGAGGTTCGACTTGCTTTAGGTGGAAGCCTTGATAATGCAGTTGTTGTAGATGAATATAGAGTGCTAAATGAAGATGGTTTACGTTACGAAGATGAGTTTGTACGTCATAAAATTCTTGATGCAGTCGGAGATCTCTATTTATTAGGTCACAGCCTTATCGGAGCATTTAGTGGCTATAAATCGGGTCATGCACTGAATAACCTACTATTACGCCGCTTGCTGAGCAATGCAGATGCTTGGGAATATGTCGAATTTGAAGATGAAATAAAGGCACCGCTGGTTTATCGGCGCGCTTTGTTAGATCTAGAAGCCTATTATATTAAGGACTAAATGGTTAAAGCCTAATCTCAGAGCCTAGGTTTCGTCATTGCAAGCGCGAAATGCGTGGCAATCTCATTGCTCAACTTTTTCTGGATGGCCACACGGTCTTACTGACGTTTCGGCCTCGCCATGACGGCTCATAGTGTTTGTTCTGTGCTGACCTAATCAGAGTTTCTATTTTCTCTTTGTATATGAAGTATAAGTTGCTATTTTAAAAGTTCGTCCAAGGCAGCATTAGCTAAGCTGTCTACACGGTCGTTTTCTGGATGGCCGCTATGTCCTTTTACCCATTTCCAGTGGATTTGATGGCGTTCTGCTTGTGCGGTTAATTCTTTCCATAAATCAGAATTTTTAACAGGTTTTTTACTCGCAGTGAGCCAAGCTCGTCGCTTCCATTGAGGCAGCCACTGGGTAATACCTTTTTGGACATATTGTGAATCAGTGCTGAGTGATATTTGACAGGGTTTTTTTACCGCCATTAAAGCCTGAATGGCCGCCATTAACTCCATACGATTATTGGTAGTAGAGGTTTCTGTGCCTGAAATAGTTTTTTCTTTTCCCTGATATCGCAGCAGAGCTGCCCAGGCTCCAGGCCCTGGATTTCCTCGGCAAGCGCCATCGGTAAAAATCTCTATTTTTGGGATTTTAGGCATGATGGGGTCCTCTAGCATTTGGAGCTAATACCTTATTAGTGAGTACTGGGGGAAATTGCCAAACTAAGCCTAAGCCATTGAGTTTTTTTATTCGTTTTTCTGCAATAATCAAATAAATTCCTCCCATATAAGGCGTAAGCCAAGGTGATACCCGTTCTAACCATGCTAATTTCTTAAATAGCCATAAACCGGGGGTGCTGGATAAAGGAGGGCGGAACAGAAAGCTCTCAGTATGCTGAATCTCCCCTCCTAAAAAGTGAATCCATTGGCAAAGAGTTTGGATGGCGTGAAAACGACCATCCCAAGCAGGTTTCTTACTCAATGGGAATAGCTGATATAGACCCCATAAACTGATAGGATTGACCCCTAATATAATTAAATGGCCGCTGGGGGCGAGTACTCGCCAGGCTTCTGTGAGTATGGCTAGTGCGGTACTTTTGCCTGTTTCTAATGTATGAGGCATCAGGACTAGATTAATACTGTCATTGGCAAAGGGTAAATGAGTGTATAGACTTTCTACGCTAGAGTCGTCTATATGATCAGCAATAGGCTTACATTTACATTGTGGGGACACTCTAATTTTATGGATAATAGGGCTAATTGATAAGCTCGAAAATGAATGTGGGCTCAATTGCAATAAGTGTCGGCCTGCATAATGAGGGATTAGGCTAGCTAAACGCTGATCTTCAATATCTAGGTAATGCTGTTTCAAAGGGGTTATCCAGCTAATAAACAGTTAGAAGTAATTAAATCAATGAATCTTAACACCTTTTTATTATCGCATAGGTAGGTCTGGCTAAAAAGATCCTTAAAATGCCGGTTTTAACCTGCATTTCTACTTAAATACAATGCAAAAATGTAGGTCTTTGAGTAAGTAATAATTGCTTTGAATGTAGGTTAAAAACTTACAAAAAAGAGGTTTAATTTAGCTTTTGTAAGCCCTTTATCTTGACCTGCCTAAGGGGTACCCGTAAGATCTTTAGTATGACTTATAAAATACTTAAAATTTATTCATTATTACTGACTGTATTATTCATTCTAGCCGTGGGTATCACCGCATGTGTGCAGTTTCCTATTTCTGAAAAGGGTGGGATGGGTCTCAGCGGTTCGGATAACGATATAGATAGTAAAAGCTATCAAGCCGTTATTATGAAATCGACTGGTAGTAGTTTAGCGCCTCAAAATGCCAAAGCGCTTTATAGCGCTGTAGACAAGGGTACGCTTTGGGCACCTATTCGAGCCCATTTACAATTGTCAGCTCGTGAGGAAAACCAACCTCAGGTCCAAGAGCAGATTCGTTGGTTTGCTAAAAACCCTGCCTATTTAAAAGATGCGGTAAGTCGAGCTGCGCCCTATATTTACTATGTATATGCGCAGGTGAGACTTCGTGATTTGCCTACAGAGTTGGTTTTATTACCTATTATTGAAAGTGGTTATAATCCATCAGCGACTAACTCGTCTTCAGGGGCAGCTGGTTTATGGCAGTTAATGACCAGTACCGCTAAGGGGTATGGTGTTCATCAAGATAGAGCTTTTGATGGTCGTCGAGATATTAGTAGCTCGACCAATGCGGCCTTAAATTACTTAACCTATTTAAGAAGCTTCTTCGGGGGCGACTGGTTATTGGCCATCGCGGCTTATGACACAGGCGAAGGTAACGTGCAGAATGCGATCCGCCATAATACGCAGCAAGATAAGAACACCCATTTCTGGGCATTGCCATTGGCATCTGAGACACGTTCTTATATTCCGCGTTTATTGGCTTTAGCTGCGATTGTTAAAAACCCAGCTAAGTATGGCGTGAGTTTACCTCCTGTCAGTGCTAAGCCTTATTTAGAGCTAGTTGACGCAAATAGCATGAGTTTAACTCATGTAGCTAAATTAGCGGGCATGAGCGTTGCGCAATTAAAGGAATTGAATCCGGGGGTAAAAAATAGTTCTGCTGTGATTAAACGTGGTCAATTAGCTTTACCTATTGATAGGGTAGCTTTGTATAAACAACAATTAGCGCCTGCTGCTTCAACTTCAAACTTAAAGGTTCAGGTGGGTGACAATAAGCTTGCTTTAAACCAAACTGGAGGCAAGCATAGCCCTGTCAAATTAGTGAGTAACCAAGCTAAGCCAAGTGCGGCTTTGGTAAAGACAAAACCAACTTCGCAACAATTCTACTTGGTAAAAAGTGGAGACACACTCGCAGGTATTGCTAAGCATTACCACGTATCGGTTAAGAAAATCCAGGCTTGGAACAAGCTAGATAGCGACTTCCTCAAGCCAGGTGAAAAACTAAAAATTATGCTTTCATAAGCATAACTTTAAAACGAAGTAAGTACTGTGCACCACTTCGTTTTTTTTTGCCTAAAAAAACTAGAGATGATTATTACTCAAAGTCTTTAAGTAATGAGTAAACAAATTTTTAGTTTCTGGATGCTTTAAGGCGTAAGCAATCGTCGCTTTTAAATAACCAAATTTACTTCCACAATCATAGCGTATCCCTACAAATTCCCATGCATGCATTATCTCATCGTTTAGCTGGCGAGCGATAGCATCAGTCAGTTGAATTTCTCCGTTTTTTCCAATGGGAGTCTTGGAAAGATAAGGGAAAATGGTTGAAGTAAGAATATAACGACCGACCACAGCCAAATTGGAAGGTGCTTCTTTGTGACTAGGTTTTTCTACAATAGTATTGATTTGGCTCAGTCTACCTTCTTTAGTTTTATAACCGACTATACCATATTGCTCACTTTCTACGGGAGTTACGGCTTGAACGGCAATGACAGTATTTTGTTTTTCTTGATAGATATCTAACATTTGTTTTAAACACGGGATAGTAGAATCTATCAAATCATCGGCAAGTAAAACGGCAAATGCTTCATCATTGATAAGCGGTCGTGCACATAAAACAGCATGTCCTAAGCCTAAAGTATCTGGTTGACGCAAATACACACAACTAACGCCTTTCGGTAAGATATTTTTTACAATATCTAAGAGCTCTTTTTTTCCAGCTTCGTTGAGTTTGGCTTCTAATTCATAATTCGAATCAAAATGATCTTCAATAGCCCGCTTACTACTACTCGTTATAAAAATGAGCTCAGTAATTCCCGCAGCAATCGCCTCTTCAACCGCATATTGAATTAAAGGTTTATCTACGATAGGTAACATTTCCTTAGGACTTGCTTTAGTTGCGGGTAAAAAACGCGTACCAAGACCTGCAACTGGAAAAAGTGCTTTAGTAATTTTTTTAATCTTTTTCATGCTAGAAATGCTCCCCGCGACCTATAGCATAGTATTTAATTCCCAATTGCTTTAAATAATCTGGATCATAAAGATTTCTTCCGTCAAAGATAGCGGGCTGTTTTAAACGTTCTTTGATAAGTTGGAAATCCGGATTAAAGAAGATATTCCATTCGGTGACTATCACTAAGACATCGGCATTAACTAAGGCCTCTTCAGGACTGCCACAGCAACTAAAATTAGCTTGATCCTTATATAAACGAATTGCTTCTGGCATGGCGACAGGGTCATACGCTTGAATTTTCATGCCTGCAGCTAAAGCAGCGGCAATAAACACTTTGCTAGGTGCTTCGCGCATATCGTCAGTATTCGGCTTAAAAGATAAGCCCCATAGTGCAACTTTTTTCCCGCATACATCATTTTGAAAAAATTGTGAAATTTTGCTAAATAAAAGTTTTTTTTGTGCATCATTTACTTGATGTACGGCATTTAATAGCTTAGGTTGGTAATTAACCGTTTTAGCGGTAGCTTCTAAAGCGAGCACATCCTTAGGGAAACAAGAACCACCATAACCACACCCAGGATTAATAAAATGATAACCGATACGCGGGTCAGAACCAATCCCAATACGAACTTGCTCAATATCTGCATTTAAACGATCGGCCAATTGGCTCATTTCATTCATAAAGCTTATTTTGGTAGCTAAAAAGGCATTGGCCGCATATTTTGTAAGTTCGGCTGAACGAATATCCATAGCGATTAAACGATCATTATTACGATTAAAAGGTCTATAAAGATGTCGTAAATGGGATTCTGCAGCTTTATTATCGGTGCCAATAATAATTCTATCAGAACGCATAAAATCATTTACTGCTGCACCTTCACGTAAAAACTCAGGATTCGAAGCGACATCAAATGAAATGCTGACATTGCGCTGATGTAATTGTTTTTGAATAACTGTCTTTACTTGATCGGCAGTCCCTACTGGCACAGTCGATTTATTGATAATCAACTTGGGTTCAACCAGTGCTTTCCCTATGTATTCGGCAACCTCTAAAACATAAGTTAAATCCGCTGAGCCATCTTCATCTTGAGGTGTGCCCACAGTAATAAATTGATAAAAGCCATGCTCAACTCCTTTTTGTGGATCGGTACTAAACTCAAGCCGACCAGCACTTAAGTTTTTTTGTAATAAAGCAGGCAAATCAGGTTCATGAATAGGGCATTCACCTGATTGTAAACGCTTTACTTTTTCTTGATCAATGTCAATACAAAGTACTTTATTTCCGTGCTCGGCTAAACAAGCGGCGGTGACCAAACCTACATAACCTGCACCGAAAAGATTTATTCGCATAAAATATTTTAAAAAATGGCTAGAAAATACTTGGAGTTTAACAAGAACGGTATAGTATCGCAGAATAGTGATAGCTTCAATTTTAGCTGAACATACGCTAGACTTTGGTATTTTACCGAGTAACTCTGATGCGATCCTATTTGGATTTTTTACGACATATTCTTAATACGGGACAAGCCAAAACCGATAGGACGGGCACGGGCACACTCAGTACCTTCGCCTATCAAATGCGTTTTGATTTGAGTGAGGGTTTTCCTTTAGTCACGACAAAAAAGGTCCATTTAAAAAGCATTATTTATGAATTACTGTGGTTTTTACGTGGTGATACCAATATTCGTTACTTAAATGAACATCAAGTCACTATTTGGGATGAATGGGCTGATGCAGGAGGTAATTTAGGGCCTATTTATGGTAAACAATGGCGTTCTTGGCCGACCGCAGATCATCAAACAATTGATCAAATGAGTCAGCTTATTCAACAAATAAAAACTAATCCGGACTCACGTCGCTTAATTGTTAGTGCTTGGAATGTGGGTGAGTTGGAAAAAATGGCTTTGCCGCCTTGTCATTTGTTGTTTCAATTTTATGTGGCAGATTCACGGCTTTCTTGTCAGCTCTATCAACGTAGTGCCGATGCTTTTTTAGGTGTGCCGTTTAATATCGCTTCATATGCACTATTAACCCATATGCTTGCACATCAATGTAATTTACAAGTCGGTGAGTTTATTTGGACCGGTGGTGATTGTCATATCTATAGCAATCATCTCGAACAAGTGCATACGCAATTGTCGCGACATCCCTATGCTTCACCGCAATTGAATATACTACGCAAACCAGATTTATTATTTGATTATTGCTTTGATGATTTTTCATTAGCAGATTATGCGTATCATCCGCCGATAAAAGCAGCGGTAGCGGTTTAATTAGATGGTAATAAGTGAGTACTATGTTTAAAAAGATGCGCCACTTAAGAAGTGTAGATTAATTTCTCACCCTAAGAAAATAAAATAATCTTCAAATCGTTTCTTATTAATTTCTATTTTCAATCCCTTAAGGTTGTTTTAAGGAATTCAAGTTAGCCTAATATCCTAAAAATTAGTTCCAGATAAATAATAAAAAATTCGCGAGGTTTTTATTTTATGGGTATAGAATCAAATCATATGATCCAAAAAGAGAAAAGTAAGGATAATTATAATTGTAAGGTTACTTCTAGATGGGAAGCCGCACAGGGGGTTATTCTGTTCAAGACTAAAAATGGCGGTAAACCAACTGTAGATGAAATTCCTGGAGGGATAAAACAAAAGCTAGCTAAACTGGAACAGCAAATACAAAGTGATAAACTTCAATCAACTAATACTATTATGCCGAGTTCTTCTGAAGGTTTTATTTCATCACAATCGTCTGTTGAAGAAAAACATGATGATACTCAGCAAATTAAGCCATATAAACCTCAATCTCCAATAGCTAGACCTACATTTAGTCGAAATAATTCAAATGCTTCTGCTTCTTCATTTAGTTACAGCGCGAAAAGCAGAATTACTAAGCCATTGAGTCGAAGTAATACAAATACATCATTATTTAGTACTAATTCGAAAAGCGAAAGGCCTAAAATATTAAAATTTGATAGAGAAGGAAGCTTAGTTATTTTATCAAAAAATCATCCTTTTTTAGAAAAAATTAATGACGATAGAAAAAAGATTCCGCTAAGTTACGGAAATGCAATCCGAATTGACAATTTAACCGATGCTGAAATAGATGATATAGTCATGAACTATGTTAATAAAGTAATTGCAGTCGGCAAGCCTAATTGTAAAGCTTAGTTAGAATAAAGAAATTTTTTAAATATACTCAACTTTATCAATCTCTAGATTAACTAAACCCGCTGGAGTTTGTACATCCACAGCATCGCCTTCTTCTTTGCCTATGAGTGCACGGGCAATCGGGGAGGCAACCGATATTTTCGAATGTTTAATGTCCGCTTCATCTTCGCCGACGATTTGATAGGTTACTTTTTCATCCGTTTCAGTGTTAATCAGATGTATAGTCGATCCAAAAATGACTTTTCCATGATTGTTCATTTTGGTGACATCAATCACTTGTGCAGTGGCTAATTTAGTTTCGATTTCGCTGATACGACCTTCGATAAAGCCTTGCATTTCTTTGGCGGCATGGTATTCGGCATTTTCCTTGAGATCACCATGTGCACGCGCTTCAGCAATAGCCGCAATCACTTGTGGCCGTTTCAAGGTTTTTAATTGGTGGAGTTCTTCCTTTAAATGTTCAGCACCGCTGATAGTCATAGGAACTTTTTTCATGATTTCTCTCTAGCTTGCTTGTTGTATCTTTCTTCAGCTTCCTTACTGAATCATTGATTACTCTTCGCATTTGACATTATCTGTGTTGCCATTCAACTCGCAATTCTCATGTAGTGTTAATACACTCCGATTGCTCATTGTCACGGCGCCTTGTTAAAAATCTGATTGCTGTGAGTATAAACCGATCATACCTTTTTTAATCTAATTTTTCGAGTTTCAGTTTTGTTTGCTGAAAAATTTCCTTACACTTTCAAACCACAATCGTGCTTTAGGGTAGTGATTTCCGTTTTGTAATTCTTTTTCGAGTGCAACGACTAATTCTTTTTGCGCTTTGCTCAGATTAACCGGTGTTTCTACAAAAACGCGACAGAGTAAATCACCGGTTACGCCAGGGCGTCCAGGAACTCCTTTGCCACGCAAACGTAATACTTTTCCACTTTGAGTTTCTGGAGGTATGTGTAAGTTTACCACACCCGTTAAGGTAGGAATTTGTATATCTCCACCTAATAGCGCAAGTGTTAAGTTAATAGGCACATCACTATATAGGTGATTACCTTCACGTTTAAATAAAGGATGCGGCTTAAGATGAATTTGTACATAGAGATCACCGGCAGGCGCGCCATGACTACCTGCTTCTCCTTCGCCAGTTAAACGAATTCGGTTACCTTCGTCTATACCTGCTGGAATTTTCACTGATAAAGTCTTAGTTTCTTGAACTTGCCCTTGGCCATGACAGTCTGGACAAGGATCAGTAATAATGCGCCCTTCACCATGGCATTCAGGGCAGGTTTGTTGAATGGTAAAAAAGCCCTGCTGTATGCGAACTTGTCCTTGACCTTCACAAGTTTTACAAATGATCGGTTTAGTTCCTTTACGTGCACCTGATCCTTGACAGCTTTTACAGGTAACGAGACGCGGAATACGAATTTGTACAGTTGTGCCATGAATGGCCGATTCTAAATCCAATTCTAATGTATAACGTAAATCGGCCCCACGTTGTGTGCGCTGGCTTTGTTGCGGGCCGCCACGGTTACCGAAAATATTACCAAAGACATCACCAATATCACCAAAAACATCATTAAAGTTAAAGCCATGTGCATTTTGTGCGCCGCCCATTCCTGCGGCATCTACACCAGCATGACCAAATTGATCATAAGCAGCCCGTTTTTTAGAGTCTGATAAAACTTCGTAAGCTTCACTGATCTCTTTAAATTTTTCTTCAGCGTCTTTTGCTGATTTACTCTCGGTAGCATGATGTTTGTCAGGATGATATTTCATCGCTAATTTGCGATAAGCTTTTTTTAATTCACTGTCATCAGCGTTGCGTGATACACCTAATGTTTCATAGTAGTCAATTTTTTTTGCCATAAGTAAAGAACCAGAGATAACAAATCCCTAGCCTAGTCTTTCTAAGCAAGGGATTTTAAGATTTTTAATGGAAATATTGTCGATCTCGTTACCTGCTTGCAGGTAACGAGCAGACGAGTGACTATTCTTTATCTTTATCTTTATCCTTATCTTTTTTATCCTTGTCTTTGTCTTTCACTTCTTCGAATACAGCATCAACAACCTCGTCTTTATTGTCTTTAGCGCTATCCTGAGCGGCACTACCCGTTTGACTTCCAGCATCACTCGTTCCAGTATCGGACTGTGCATAGAGTCGATCAGCCATTTTGCCAGATAGCTCTGTAAGCTCTTTAAGTTTAGCTTCAATGTCTGCTTTATCAGTGCCTTTCAATGCTTCTTTCAATTCCTCTATTGCTTTTTCTAATTGAGCTTTTTCATCCGCATTAACTTTGGTACTGGCATCCGTTAGTGCTTTGCTAATGCTATCGATTAAACTGTCTGCTTCGTTACGTGTTTTAGTAAGTTCGCGGAACTTGCGATCATCATCAGCGTGTACTTCGGCATCTTTGATCATTTGCTGAATTTCTGATTCAGACAAACCACTACCAGATTTGATAACAATTTTCTGTTCTTTGCCGGTAGTTTTATTTTTAGCAGATACGTTAATAATACCGTTGGCATCGATATCAAAGGTGACTTCGATCTGAGGTGTACCACGTGGACCCGGTGGAATGTCAGTTAAATCAAAACGACTTAATGTTTTATTCGCCGAAGCCATTTCACGTTCACCTTGCAGTACATGTATTGTAACTGCCGGTTGATTGTTTTCTGCAGTTGAAAATATTTGGCTTTTCTTGGTAGGAATAGTGGTATTTCTTTCAATCAATTTAGTCATGACCCCACCTAAGGTTTCTATTCCTAATGAAAGTGGTGTGACGTCTAACAAGAGTACGTCTTTGACATCACCGGCTAATACACCAGCCTGAATAGCAGCACCGATAGCAACTGCTTCATCTGGATTGACATCATGACGCGCTTCTTTGTCAAAAATAGTTTTAACAATTTCGCGTACTTTAGGCATGCGGGTTTGTCCACCGACCAAGATAACTTGTGATATTTTATCGAGAGAGATCTTGGCATCTTCAATGGCTTTTTTGCAGGGTTCAATAGTGCGTTTAATCAAGTCTTCTACAAGCGATTCAAGTTTGGCGCGTGTTAATTTAATATTTAGGTGTTTAGGACCACTACTGTCTGCTGTAATATAAGGAAGACTGATATCTGTTTCTTCTGTTGAGGAGAGCTCAATTTTTGCTTTTTCAGCCGCTTCTTTCAGACGCTGTAAAGCCAGCGGATCCTTATGTAAATCAATACCATGATCATTTTTAAATTCATCCGCTAGATAGTTAATAACACGCAGGTCGAAATCTTCACCACCAAGAAAGGTGTCGCCATTAGTCGCTAACACTTCGAATTGATGTTCACCCTCAATTTCAGCGATTTCAATAATGGAGATATCGAAAGTTCCTCCTCCTAAGTCATAAACCGCTATTGTTGAATCTCCAGCATGCCTTTTGTCTAACCCATAGGCAAGTGCTGCGGCTGTCGGCTCATTGATAATTCGTTTAACTTTAAGCCCTGCAATGCGACCTGCATCTTTAGTCGCTTGACGTTGTGAGTCATTAAAATAGGCAGGTACGGTAATAACCGCATCTTTTACTTCATAACCTAAATAGGCCTCTACATCTCTTTTTAACTTCATTAAGAGTTGTGCAGAAACTTCCTGGGGTGATAGTAGTTTACCATTTACCTCTACCCAAGCATCTCCATTCTTGGCTGGGACGATTTTAAAGGGCACCATCTTGATGTCTTTTTGGACCTCAGGGTCGTTAAACTTCCGGCCTATTAACCGTTTTATTGCAAAAAGGACTCGTTCGGGCTCAGTTAGTGCGAGACGTTTTGCAGGCATACCTACCTTATTTTCTTTGCCTATGAAAACAACAGAAGGAGTAGTTGCTTGACCTTCGGCATTGTAGATTACTTTTGGTTTTCCACCTTCTATAATGGCCATACAACAGTTTGTAGTGCCTAAATCGATGCCGATTATAGAGTTTCTGGGTTGTGCACTTGCCATATATTTCTCCGCGTTAAATAGCTCATTTCTTTTACTGGACAATTGAGTTGAAAATGGTTTGTTGATTGAAAATTAACAACTTCTCTTAAAATTGGGTTAAGAGGTTGGATTTTCAAGGTATTGAATCATGAAGTTTTCTCTTTAGCTTTTGCGACTACGACTAAAGCAGGTCGTATTAGCCTTTCATGAAGTGAGTAACCTTTTTGTAGGACCTTAATGATGGTATTCGGTGGAAACTCATCATTTTCTTCGGCTAGCATGGCTTCATGGAAGTGAGGATCAAACTGCTTGCCGGCTGGTTCTATCGACTTTACGCCATTTTTTGCTAACAAATTTTCTAATTGTTTCAGTGTGAGTTGGATGCCTGATAGGGCAGGATCATGTTCTTTAGCCTTGGCATGAACAAGGGCTGCTTCTAAACTATCTTTTATAGGTAGCAATTCTTTGATAAATTTTTCTAATGCAAATTTATGGGCACTTTCCATGTCGCGTTTAGTGCGACGTTGGATATTATCCATTTCAGCCAACTGATAAATTTTTTGCTCTTCTAATTTAACTAATTGACTTTTATAGTCATTAAGTCGGTTTTCCGTTTCTAATAGCTGCGCTTCCAGGGCTTCGTAAGAAGGATGGGTTAATCGTTTCTCTTGTTCTGGCTTTTCTTTTTCTGCAGAGGAGGGGGTTCCTTCATCAGTAGACTTAGGTTTAGGGGTATCTTGTTTTGCTGCAATATTGAGCTTTTCCCAAGCGGTTTTTTTAGATGGTTCTTTTTCGGTCATTGCTGGCAAGGCTCCCATTTTTTAAAGTAAGAGATAACTACCCTATATTAGATAGAGACACATACGTGAATTATGGAGACTCGATTGCGTGGATTCAAGAGTTTGGGTTCAGCGAGATAAAAATTTAACGAAAAAATTTAATCACGACTAATATACTAGTATCTGAGTTGACTGCCCGGATACTTTCGACCAGGATAGGATATCGCCAATCTTTAACGTATGAAATAAAAGTATGAGCAAAATTTTTACAACCATCGGTTTGATCGGTAGACAAGGAATGAAGGATGTCAGTGATACTCTCATCGCTGTCTTAGATTATTTGCAATCTCACGATTATGAAGTATTGGTGGAAGAAGGAACGGCACATTGTTTTAAAAACCGCCAATTTACTTCTTGCACACGTGATCAATTAGCGCAAAAAGTTGATCTGCTGATTGTGGTGGGTGGCGACGGAAGTCTTATCAATGCGGCGCATAGTGCGGTAAAACATAACACACCGGTGTTAGGTGTTAATCGCGGTCGTCTAGGCTTTCTTACCGATATTCATCCCCAAGATTTAGAAAAGAAAATAGGTGAAGTATTAGAAGGAAGTTATCAAGAAGAGAAACGTTTTCTATTAAATGCCACAATAGCTATGCAATTAGATAAGCAACAGGCGGGGATCGCCTTAAATGAAGTGGTGTTAATGCCAGGCAATGTGGCACGTATGATCGAATTTTCTATCATGATTGATGACCAATTTGTTTGCGCTCAACAAGCCGATGGTTTGATAGTGGCGACACCGACTGGATCAACAGCTTATGCTTTATCTGGTGGAGGCCCAATTTTATACCCACAGCTTGATGCTATCGTACTTGTCCCAATGTTTCCGCATACGCTAAGCGCAAGACCTATCGTTGTTTCGGCAGAAAGTCGCATTGTGATTCATATTGATGCGCATAGTACCGCCGCACCTTGGTTAAGCTGTGATGGCCAAGAACGCATTTCAGTGTCTGTTGGTGCTAATATCAGTATTAAAAAGAATGCTAAAGCACTACGTTTAATTCATCCCTTAGATTATAATTATTTTGAAACTTTACGTACCAAGTTACATTGGCATAAACATAATCATACTAAATAAAAGAAATAAATTTGTTAATTTAAGTTGATATACAAATGTTAATTTAAGAAGCGCTCAAACATTTTTTTATTCACGTATTTGAAATTATTTATTATGAATTGATAATTTTTATATTTTTTTGTATTCTTTGCACAATAAAAAATAATAACAAAAAAGAAAAAAAATTTATGCCTGATCCTTATACCGAATTGTCAGTTTTTCGTAATACGTTAGACGAAGTTAAACCTTTTAAAGACAAGAAAACTGCACAAGAATTTCAAAAAAACAATCCTACTACCAATAGCAATATCCTCATTCCTTATTATGAAAATGGACGAGTAGAATTGTTGCTGCCCGGCCCGTTAAGTTCCAGCCCCTCAGATTTAAATAAAAATATACGAGTTATCGGCGCTAGGAATCCTACTAAAAGAAAAAATTTTTCGGAGAGACTTAAACATTTTTTTTATCAAAAACTAGGTATACACTATGTTCGTAATATAAATGACCTCATTGGAGATAGTATTAGTTTAGATGAAGGTAGATTTATTATTACTTATAATCAAATCAACAATAATGATAATGATAGTGTATTCGAAAAATTTATTGAAAAAGAAAATCAAGAAAGTTCAAAACAATTTGAAGAAAATCTTTTTGCTGGAAAACCATTTATTGATGATGCGGAGTTTTTAGAAAATCTTTCTAAATTAGCTGCAGATTTAAAGTTAGAAGGAGGAATGACTTATTTTATTTTTAAGGGAAAGGATGGAAGTGAAAAAATATTACGCCAGACTTTTAAACAAGATGATAATGAAGAAGTAACGAAATTTTTAAATAATGAAAAGGAACTTGGCTTAGCCAAGTCTGCCGAGTTAAAACCGCATAAATACAAAAATTATCATCTACTTGGATTTGTACGTGATTTAAGCAAATGGACTGTCTATGCCGCGGTGGTTGGAATATTAGCCGGGTTGATTTTGGGTTTTTTCCTTACTACTCCATTAAGTTCAATTTTAGCTCCTTTGGTAGCGGTTATTACTTTTGTAGGAATTAGTAGTTTAGGTTTTTCAAAAGCAACTCAAAATAATCGAACAACGATTGAATTTGGAAAATCTGAATTGATAGATGAACCGCGGATCAGCTTTGTTTCTAGAATGAAAAAAAGTTTACATAGCCTTTTTAGTAGAAAATCGAACAAAACAGCCATTTTGTCTACTGAGAATACCGAGCCTGAAATATTCACTACCATGATGGATTTACCTATTGAATCTAATTCTGTATCAAAGAATCTAGCTTGCGAAAGTCTAGTTAAGTCAAGTTTATCGCTAAGTTTATTATTTAAGTTTCGGCAAGAAAATGATTCTTCTATTACTGAAGAGCATCACTTGCATAGCACTCATACAATATTAAAAAAATAATGTAATTTGATTAATGTTATCTGATTTCATGATGAAATAGTGCAAAAAAAAAATTGCTCAGTTAGTATGCGTTAAAGAAAATAACAAGGAGTGTTATGTTGCTAAATCAATTAAATAATCAAAAAGGGACACGGAAAATATTAGTCGATTTACTTTATAAAAAAGGCTATTGTCTATGTATTCCCGAACCCCAACTTATTAAGTCACATTTCGAGCAGGTAAGTCCTACCTGGATACAAAAATTTTTCTTAAGTAAAAATACGCTTGAGCTTTCAGTAATTCCGATGTTCATGCTTATTTTTGTAAAAAATAGGAGCTTAACTGTCGCTCAAAGTAAGCGTTTACTTGAATTATTACATGTATTAATGTCGCATGCAGAATTCGATACTATCGATCAAGTATTCTTTGATAATAATATTAAGCAAATGACATGGGCTTATTATATCTTAAATGAGTTAATAAAATTTACCTTGGATAATTTTGTTTCTGAGAAAAATAATGGAAGAATTATAGCGCTGGCTGCGGGTATAGAGTTTTTTTTTGATAGAGCGAGTGTGCTTACGATGACGAAATTAAGTTTAAATACCGAAAATAAGGGTTTTCATATTATTCACAAACTCATGTATGTTATAGCGCATGAAACTTTACATTCCAGCCAAGTTATTTATTTAAGCACTATTTGTAAAAAAATAATTGCTAAAACCACAAATTTTGGTATTGAAACACTAAGTTTTCAGACACAATGTAATGGTTTTAGTTTTATTTGGAATGCTTTAGGAACGTGGTTGCAGATAGTGTTTGAGTGTGAAAATTCAAATCAATTTAAAATTAGCCATTATACGCAGTTGATTAATTCGTTATTTGAAAAAATCAATAATGCAAAATTATCTTTAATTTTATTAGAAAATGAAATTAAAGGTTATACAATAATTTTACGTTATATATTTTTCAAGCGATTTAGGTTTAACCTATTACATCGAGATTTAACAGAAGCTTTCAGTTATTTTAAGCAATGGTGTAAAAGAATATTTTCTACACTTAACATCCAACAAATTGAATTAATCTTGGATAATTTACCACTGTTATTAATCAATAATCTAAACCTTTCCAATAATGATAGACGACAATTAATGCGACATTTTTTTGGTTATTTGTTTGAGTTTTGCAAATTACAACCTCAGGAGACAGCTATGTTAAAAGATTTAAAAAAACGGGCAGAGAATCATTTTTTATCGAGTAATAAAATACTAAAATTCTTTAAACAGGTAAGAGTGCATTGCCATTTTTTTAACTGTACTGATTTTCGGAATTCAATAAACAAGAAGGACGACATTTCTCTTGATGAAAGCAGCGATCTGCTTAGTTCTGAGTATGCTAGACTAAATATTAATTATTCGACTGTGAATATGTAGAGGAATCTATCATGCGTAAGCAATATATCATCGGCAATTGGAAGATGTATGGTAATAAAACTTCCGTAGCTAAATTATTAAATAACATTAGGGATTTTGAGCAAAAAAATAAATACTCTGTAAATATGGTTGTGTGTCCTCCTTATGTTTTTCTTGAGCAAACGCAGATTATGCTTAAAAAAAGTCAGCTGCAATGGGGTGGTCAAAACATGGCTGCTCAGCAAGAAGGTCCCTACACGGGTGAGATATCAGGGCTTATGTTGGTTGAATTTGGTTGTCGATATGTTTTGTTAGGCCATTCCGAACGGCGTCATTGGCATGGAGAAACGAATGATCAAATCGCACAAAAATTTAATTTAGCTATAAAATTGGGTCTTACTCCCATCCTTTGCGTCGGCGAGACTTTAGCAGAACGTGAAGCCAACAAAACCTATACTGTACTGCAAACTCAATTAGAAAAAATAGTAGCTTATGGTGGCGATGTTTTAAAAAGCGCTATTATTGCCTATGAGCCTGTTTGGGCTATTGGTACAGGGCTGTCAGCCCAACCTGAACAAGCTCAAGAAGTACACCACTTTTTACGCGAGCAAATTAAATTTTTGAGCTCGGATCTTGCACAAGAATTACCTATCCTGTATGGTGGCAGCGTTAAAGTCAGCAATGCTGAAGCTTTGTTTCAGATGCCCGATATTGACGGGGGCTTGATTGGTGGAGCATCATTAGATGCGGTAGAATTTTTGCGTATTTATACAATATTTACTTCAATAGCAGGTCATACAGTTTAATTTTTTAGCGTTCTAATAATTCATAGGTTTATGTTACAGCAGTTTTTAGTTTTAATGCACGTTATTATTTCGATAGCATTGATTGCTTTGGTTCTAATACAACAAGGTAAAGGTGCCGAATTAGGTGCGACTTTTGGAAGCGCTGCTTCACAGACAGTCTTTGGTAGTCAAGGATCAGGTTCTTTTTTACTTAAATTAACGGGTCTACTCGCATTATTATTTTTTGTTACTAGTCTTAGCTTAGGTTATTTAGCTGGACAGACTACTAGGCGGGATCCCATTCAAAATTTGGCGAGCATGGCCCAACAATTACCATCCACAGTTAATGAGGCCAAAAAGAAAAATTTATCTATAAACAAAAACACAGGAAAATCAGCTGATCATCAACAATCTTATCCTCTACCGTCTGAATTTTCTTAGGATTGTTCGTATCATTGCCGAAATGGTGGAATTGGTAGACACGCCGTCTTGAGGGGGCGGTAGCGCAAGCTGTGCCGGTTCGAGTCCGGCTTTCGGCACCAACTATTTATTATACTCACAGCAATGTAAAATGCGAAGAGTATTTTTACACTTCAAGCTACTAGTCGATATCTTGAAGTGTTTATCTCAGTTTTTTGTTCTTCCTAAAAGCATTTTTATTTAACTTCTTCTGGTAACACAGAAGAATGATGTGATGAAATCAACCATTTGTGCCCATCCCAACGATAGGTGAATGTATAACGTGCATGAACCTTTTTTCCACCTTTTAAAGTAAATGTATATAAACCGGTATCAATTGCTTTGTTACATCCTATCTTTATGGTGCGTGAATCGATTTTGCCCACCGGATGGTTACTTAAAAAGTCTTTAAAATAAGCTATCCGTTCAGCACTATTCACTCTGGGTTTGTTAGCAATTGTTGCCAATAATATCGCGTTATCCGTGTAATTAGCATTTACTCTAACAGGATTTCTGCTTTTAAGAGAGGCGTTCCAGCGATCAAATAGTGCGGCAATCTCTTGTTCGTTAGTTTTAACACACGCTATATGGTTACTTGAGCTCATCGCCATGATAGCGGGGGTTGATAATAAACTGCTTAATAAAACAGCTGTAATGATAGTTTTTTTACGCATAGAAAATCCTTAAAAAATTAGAACTTAATACCAATAATAGTAGGTTAGTTATCTGATGTCTGCAATTATACTCTTCGTGCTTGAATTGTTGCCAGTGTTGCCATTTAATTCTCAATCCTTTCGCGGGACTTGCCAAAAATCTAATTGCAGTGAGTATGTATTAACTATCTCTAAGTAATTCATTAATCGCAACTTTGGTTCGAGTCCGGTCGTCGATTTGTTTGATAATGACCGCACAGTTGAGATGACAATGCCCTGTTTTAGAGGGCATACTGCCTGCGAGTACTACTGAACCTGCAGGTACGCGGCCATACACCACTTCATCGGTTTTACGATTATAAATAGGCGTATTACTCCCTATAAAAACACCCATACCAATGACACTATTTTCTTCAACTACTACGCCTTCTACCACCTCTGAGCGCGCGCCTATAAAACAGTTATCTTCAATAATGGTTGGCTTGGCTTGTAACGGCTCGAGTACACCACCAATGCCTACACCGCCAGATAAATGTACATTTTTACCAATTTGTGCACAGGAACCCACCGTCGCCCAAGTATCTATCATAGTTCCTTCGTCAATATACGCGCCTATGTTAACGAATGAGGGCATAAATATCGTATTTTTTGCTACGAAGGAACCTTGGCGAATGCAAGCATTGGGTACAATACGTGGCGAACCATCTCTTGCAAAATCTTCGGCATTATAATGAGCATACTTTAATGGGATTTTGTCAAAATAATGCGTATATCCCGCATCAAATAATTTATTGATATGAATTCGAAAGGACAATAAAATAGCTTGTTTTAACCATTCATGGACCTTCCAGGCATCGTTTATTTTTTCGGCAACGCGTAGTTTTCCTTGATCGAGTAATTCAATCGCTTCTAAAATTGCTGATTTACTAGAGTTATCTATAGTCTCAGCATTAATCTCGTTGATATGTGGGTAAGCTTTTTCGATAATCGTTTTTAATGGTGTCATGGAGGAGAACTCATTTGGGTTTAAAAAAATAATTACTCGGCTATAGTGACTGTTTCAGTTTTACCTTCAAGTTCATTAAGGTTATCAGGACTCAGTTTAGAATGATAAATCAAAGTATAGACTACCGGCAAAATAAATAAGGTAAAAAGTGTACCGATAGACATTCCTCCCAAAATAACCCAAGCTAATTGGTTGCGTGCATGTGCCCCTGGACCGTTGGCCAATGCCAATGGAACGGCTGCTAACAACATGGTTGCTGTGGTCATGAAAATAGGACGTAAACGTAATGCAGCGGCTTCAATGACGGCTTCTTGTTCAGAAATATGCAGATTTTTTTGTAATTGTCTGGCGAATTCTACAATTAAGATCCCATGTTTAGTAATCAGCCCAATTAAGGTAATTAATCCAATTTGTGTGTAAATATTTAAACTTCCACCCACACAATACAGTGCAAATAGTGCCCCGGTTAAGGATAAAGGGACAGCAATAAGGATAATAAAGGGCGCACGAAAGCTTTCAAATTGCGCAGCAAGAACAAGAAAAATAAATAACAATGCAAACAAAAAGGTTTGTTGCATATTATTTCCGCCTTGTATGAATTGACGCGTTTCTCCTGAAAAATCAATTTGCACGTTATGAGGAAGAATTTTATTCGTTAATTGTGTTAAATACTTAACAGCATCACCGATGGTATAACCAGGAGTAAGATTAGCACTAAAAGTAACAGCGCGTAATTGCTGAAAATGATTAAGGCTTAAAGGCGTAAATGAATTTTGTACATTGACGAAATTAGCTAAAGGAATCAGTTTGTTATTTTCGCCGCGCACATTAATCAGTTTTAGCTGCTGGTCAGTCGTCATATAATTTCTATTGAGTTGCGGGATCACTTGATAACTACGACCATCCCAATTAACCAGACTTGCTTGTGGTGCGCCGATGAGACTATTCAAGCTATTCGCGATGTCACTCATACTAATGCCTAGTGAATTAGCTTTATCTCTATCAATATTAATTTGGATTTGATTAGCATCAATTTTGAGATCGGATTGTAGACCTAAAATATGTGGATTATTGTGTGTAATGGCTAACTGTAATTTTTTGCTAAATTGATTCAAGACCTCATAGCTGTCAGTACTTTTAAGAACAAACATAAGCGGAGCATGTCCAGTAGCGCCAGGCAGTGCATGCGGACTAAATGGAAATGCTTGTAGACCAGTAATTCCCCAAAAACGCTTAAATAAAGTTTGAATAATATCGGTAGTTGTTTTATTTCGTTCTTGCCAGGGCTTTAAAATTAAAAAAGAGAGCGCGTTATTGGTGATGGGCATTCCTATTAAAGTAATATAAGTCTCAATCTCGGGAGTAGATTTATAGATTGCTTGAATTTTTGCCATATACTTTTCCATATAGGATAGGTTAGCCGACGTCGGTCCAGTTGCGGCACTGATAATAAGACCTTGATCTTCTTGTGGTGCCAACTCGCTAGGTAAGATTTTAAATAATCCAAAACACACAAAATAAATCATTAGGCCGATAGCTAACATAATTTTTCGATGGCTTATTGCCAGAAGTAAATATTTTTTATAAGCAGCTATCGCTACATGAAAAAAATGATCGACTTTTAGGCTAAAGCGTGAGGATTGCTGTTCTTGTTTTAAAAGCTTAGCGCACATCATCGGTGAAAGTGTTAAAGCAATAAAGCCTGAAATAATAACTGCTGCGGCCAAAGTAAAAGCAAATTCACGAAATAATAAACCGGTTATATCGTTGATAAAACCAATCGGTGTATAAACAGCAGCTAAGGTTAATGTCATGGCAATGATGGCAAATCCAATTTCTTTAGTGCCGATAATGGCGGCGTTTTCCGGCGTTTTTCCTAAACCGATATGACGATGGATATTTTCTAACACTACAATCGCATCATCGACGACTAAACCAATACCTAACACCCAGGCTAAAAACGTTAATACATTTAATGTATAACCTAAGGCTAACATGGCGGCGCATACGCCCATTAAGGATAAAGGAATAGTGACTAATGGAATTAAACCTGCACGAAAATTAGCTAGAAATAAAAAGATGATGGTAAATACAAATAAACACGCTTCAAAAATAGTCTTTTTTACATCATGCAAGGACGCAGCAATAAATTTTGCAGCATTCCAGACTAAATGAATTTTTATATCTCCCGGAGCCGCTTTCTCTAATTCGGGTAACACCGCTATGACTGCCTTGGAAACATCTAAAGGATTAGCGGTACTAAGAGATACGATACCCATAATGACTGATTTTTTGTTGCCATTAACCGTGGCACTGCTATCGTCCGACTCTACACCGAGTACCGCATGGCCCACATCCGATAAACGTACTAAATAATTATTTTGCTTATGAATAACTAAATGATTTAATTCGGCTGCTGTATGTATATCGGTATTGGTGTTGATATTAATGATTTGATTGGGAGTAATCAGTGACCCAGAGGCTGATTGAATATTATTTTGCTGTAGGGCTGTCATAATGTCGCTAGCAGTTATTTGATGAGCAGCCATTTTTATCGGGTCAAGCCAAATCCGTAAAGCATACTGATTGTCACCAAATATTTGTGCTTGGCTAACGCCAGGAATAGTTTGTAAATGTGGTTGGATAACTCGAATGAGGTAATCTGTAATTGCCGGAGGACTTAGTGTATTACTAGAAAATGAAATGAAAAGCGTTGGATCTGCGTCCGGATCTTTGGTATTAATAACCGGATCTAAAACTGCTTTAGGTAATTGTTTGCGTACAGACGCAATTGCGTTACTGACATTGGTCATAGCTTTGGTTAGATCATAACCTAGCTTAAATTGTAAAGTGATCCGGCTAGTACTTTGCTTGCTTGAGGAATGCATCAGATCGATGCCTTCAATACCGCCTAAAGCATTTTCTAGGGGCGTAGTAACAAAACTTTCCATTAATTGTGCAGGTGCGCCCGGATAAGTGGTTTGTATGTTAATGACAGAAGGAGATATGGAAGGATATAAGCGTATCGGTAAGGATAAAAATGCCTTAACGCCGACTAGCAAAATGAACAAGCTTAAAACAATACTTAATACGGGTTTGCGGATAAACAGCTCAGTGAATTGCATCGGTTTACTTCTCAACTATCACGACTGAATTTCCCTCTACTTTAAAACCACCCACGCTAATAATTTGATCTCCCGGATGAATAGCACTGCTCACCAACCCTATTTTTCCATCCTCATGAAAACGAATCTTGACGGGTGTTTTAATCGCTTTATGCTGAATGATGCGATACACAAAGCTGCCATTATCATCGGTATTGACTGCGGTTTCTGGGACGATAATCAATGTTTGGGGTGAACCGATTTCAATTTTGATATCAACAAAAGCACCGGGAAGTAATGCTTGGTCGGGATTATTAAGACTGGCGCGCACCCCTAAACTACGTGTGTCATTATCAATGTGTGAATCTAATGCATAAATAGTGCCAACAAATGTCTTGTTTGGGTAAGCACTCGCATGAATCAATATCTTGCTACCAATAATTACTTTGCTTGCTTCAGTTCCAGGTATATTAAAATTTACCAATAAGGGATTAATGGCCTCCAAGTTGGTAATAGGCGTACTCGGATCAATAATATCGCCTAAATTGACCTGACGGAGACCTAATCGTCCACTGAACGGCGCGCGTAGGAGTGTTTGATCGAAAGCGGCTTGACTTTGCGCTTGTTTGGCGAGATCTACTTGATAAGTTGCCGAAATTTTATCTAGGTCTGCTTTTGCAAATACCTTCTTTTTATACAAGGTTAAACCACGCTCATAGTCGGCTTTACTTAATTGTGTTTGCGCTTTAGCGGCAGCTAACTGAGCGCTTAAAATATCCGGATTAAGTTGTAGTAAAGGGGCTCCGACTTTAACATTTTCACCTGAACGGAAAAAAATGCCGGTAATGCGGCCAGATGTTTCCGCCTTGATGACGGTGCCTTGGCTGGCAGATAGACTCCCAACAGCCTCTAGCGTTTTTTGCCAAGATCCTAGGCATGCAGGAACAGCTTCCACCATTACTGGAGACGTGAGTTGAGGGCCTTTTTTATTATAAAAGGCGATGCTAATAGCGCTTGCAGCTATTAATATACTTAGAAGAACAGCGTAAACTAAGCGCATATTGTTATTTTCTTTATTTTTTGACGCTTTTATTTCAGTAAAAATACTGTGGACTAAGGACTATATAGGCTCAATAGCTCGAAATCAACCAAGCTACTTTGGAGTGGTAAATGCCAATGGGGGGGCTTCTATACTAGATGACGTTTTGTTCTTCAGTGCGTTTGGTTAATACTTCATAACCGGTTTCAGTAACCAGTAAGGTATGTTCCCATTGTGCCGATAGGCTATGATCTTTAGTTACGACTGTCCATTGATCAGGCATGAGTTTAGTAAAGCGTTTACCGGCATTGATCATCGGTTCGATGGTGAAAGTCATGCCAGGCACTAATTGTATGCCTGTACCGGTTTGCCCATAGTGTAGCACTTGTAGATCTTCATGAAAGAGTCGACCGATGCCATGGCCACAGTATTCACGTACCACAGAAAAACCTTCTGATTCCGCATACTGTTGTATACACGCGCCAATATCACCCAAATAAGCGCCAGGTTTGACTAAGCGTATGGACTTATATAAACACTCTTGAGTGACTCTTGATAAACGTTGCGCTAATATCGAAGGTTTCCCGACAAAAAACATTTTGCTGGTATCGCCATGGTATCCATCTTTAATAACAGTGACGTCAATATTAATCAGGTCGCCGTCTTTTAATACGCGATCGCTAGGAATGCCATGGCAGACCTGATGATTAATAGAAGTGCAAATAGATTTCGGAAAGCCACGATAATTTAAGGGAGCAGGGATCGCTGCTTGTTCATTGACGATATAATCATGACAAATTTTATCGAGTTGATTGGTTGTGATGCCCACTTTCACATGTGGTGCGATCATTTCTAAAACTTCTGCCGCTAGCCGGCCAGCAATGCGCATTTTCTCAATTTCAGCGGGCGTTTTTATAATAATTGGTGACATATTATTTGATTAAGATTAATAATTAATTTATTTGACCATGACAATGTTTATACTTTTTTCCAGAATCGCAAGGACAAGGATCATTACGTCCTGTTTTATTAGAATTTCGTTGTGTGTTAAGAGGTGTGGTTGCAATTTCGTTAGTTAATGATTCTCCATCAGTCGCTAATAAGTCTTGATGTTGAAAATCGAGTAATTGTGGCATTTGTAGGCGTCGTTGTTCTTCTAAACGTTCGGCATCTTCAGGTGTGCTTATCTGCAAACAGCTGAGTAAACTGATGACTTGGTATTTTAACTGTTCTAAAAGTTCAGCAAATAATAGGAAGGATTCGCGCTTATATTCTTGTTTCGGATTTTTTTGTGCATAGCCACGCAGATGTATCCCTTGGCGTAAATGATCCATAGCGGCCAAATGATCTTTCCACAAAGTATCGAGTGTTTGTAGCATTAAGGTTTTTTCAACTTGGCGCAGCGTTGGCGAGCCAAATAATTTTTCTTTCTCTGCATAAGCATTTTGAGCGGCAAGTAATATTTTTTCACGGAGATGTTCTTCCAGACAATTTTGATCTTCTAACCAAGTGTCAATGGGTAAATCTAGACAAAAATCTTGTTTCAATTGATTTTTTAAGCCCGGTATATCCCATTGCTCTTCTAAACTTTGTGGAGGAATATGGTGTTCTATAGCACTATAGATAACATCAGCCCATAAATTGTTAATCACCGGTGAAATATCTTCGGTAGCCAATAATTCATTACGTTGCTCATAAATAACTTTACGTTGTTCGTTAGCGACGTTATCAAATTCTAATAATTGTTTGCGCACATCAAAATTGCGGCCTTCTACTTTACGTTGTGCATTTTCTATAGCCCGTGTTATCCAGCGATGTTCAATCGCTTCACCAGGCTGCATGCCAATCTTTTGCATAATCATGGCAACTCGATCCGAGGCAAAAATACGCATTAAATTATCTTGTAAGGATAAATAAAAGCGCGAAGAGCCTGGATCACCTTGTCGTCCTGAACGACCGCGTAATTGATTATCGATACGGCGCGACTCATGTCGCTCGCTACCAATAATGTGTAAACCACCTGCGGCAATTACTGCATCATGTTTTTTTTGCCAGTTGAGTTTATGTTGCGCAATTTCTTCTGCGGAGCTTTCACTGGGTAAGGCAACAAGTTCGGCTTTTAGATTACCGCCTAAGACAATATCCGTTCCTCGACCTGCCATATTCGTGGCAATGGTTACCGTGCCAGGGCGACCGGCTTCAGCAATAATTTGTGCTTCTTTTTCATGAAATTTAGCATTAAGGACTTGATGAGGAATGTTTTCTTTTTGTAATAGTTGCGATAAATATTCTGATGTTTCTATCGATGCAGTCCCAACTAATATCGGTTGCTTACGTGCCTGACAGGCTTTAATATCATCGATGATGGCTTTAAATTTTTCGTCTTTGGTTAGATAAATTTGATCAGCTAAATCGTGACGTGAAACCGGTAAATGCGTAGGAATCACGACAACTTCTAAATTGTAAATTTGTTGGAATTCATATGCTTCAGTATCAGCGGTGCCCGTCATCCCTGCCAATTTATGATACAAGCGAAAATAATTCTGAAACGTAATCGAAGCTAAGGTTTGATTTTCGTTTTGAATGTTGGCTTTTTCTTTCGCTTCAACCGCTTGATGTAAACCATCCGACCAGCGTCGACCCGACATTAATCGGCCGGTATGTTCATCGACAATAATTACTTGATTGTTTTGCACAATATAATCGATGTCTCGTTGAAATAAATAATGAGCACGTAATGCTGCATAAACATGATGCATTAAACCAATATTAGTCAAATGATATAAATTTTCACCTGGATTTAATAAGCCTTGCTTAACTAATAACTCTTCTAATTTTTGATGTCCTTCTTCGGTTAAATAGGCTTGCTTGGCTTTTTCATCGAGATAAAAATCTCCAGGACCGTCTTCTTCTTTTCTTAAAACAAGTTTAGGTATAATTTGATTAATTTTGATATAAAGTTCTGAGCTTTCTTCACTGGCACCGGAAATGATTAATGGCGTACGTGCTTCATCAATCAAGATGGAATCCACTTCATCGACTATGGCAAAATTTAAAATACGTTGTGATTTTTCTGCTAATGAAAAAGCCATATTATCGCGAAGATAATCAAAGCCAAATTCATTATTGGTACCGTAAGTAATATCCGCTGAGTAGGCGGCTTGACGTTGCGGCAGTGGAAGATCAGAAACAATTACCCCTGTATTTAAGCCTAAAAAAGCATAGACTGGTTTCATCCATTCGGCGTCACGTTTGGCTAAGTAATCGTTAACAGTGACGATATGTACACCTAATCCACTTAATGCATTCAGGTAAGCAGGTAAGGTTGCGACTAGGGTTTTACCTTCACCGGTACGCATTTCAGCAATTTTGCCGCTATGTAAAACCATGCCACCAATTAGTTGTACGTCGAAATGACGCAAACCTAACACACGAGTACTTGCTTCGCGCACCACAGCAAACGCTTCTATTAACAATTCATCTAACGAGCAACCATCTTGTAAACGAGCTTTGAATGCTGATGTTTTTGCTTGCAGTTGCGTATCGGATAAACTTTGCATGCTGGGTTCTAGTGTATTAATAGCAATAACAGTTTTTTCAAATTGTTTTAACAGTCGTTGATTGCGGCTAGGAATGAATTTACTTAAAAGCTTAGAAATCATAAATATAATAAAGTCTCAGTATGCGCGACAAAAGCTCAGAAAATGTGCTCACTGTACTAAAAAGTCAGTGATAGTGCTAGTCGTTGTTCAATAGCAGACAAGATAGAAGCAGTATCTAAATCTGCTTGTGCAAGCAAAGTATTGGGATCACCATGTTCAATAAATCGATCCGGAAGTCCTAAAATCAAGACATCGCAAGGAGTGCCTTGTTGATGTAAAAATTCACTCACGGCTGATCCTGCGCCACCTACCTTAACATTTTCTTCTAAGCTGACCAATAAACCATGTGTTTTTGCTAGATTATGTAACAATTTTTCGTCCAAAGGTTTGACAAAACGCATATTGACTACGGTGGCATCCAATGACTCACCGACGCTAAGCGCAGGATGTAGCATTGAGCCAAAGGCCAACAATGCGATCGAGTGTCCTTTTCGACAGACTGCAGCTTTACCGATAGGTATACATGACATTTCTTCTTCAACTAAACCACCTCTCCCAGCGCCGCGTGGATAACGTACCGCACAAGGTGTTGTTAGTTGAAAGCCGGTGTAAAGCATTTGTCTTAATTCATTTTCGTTACTCGGTGTCATAATGGTCATATTTGGAATACAACGCAGATAGGAGAGATCAAAACAGCCGTTGTGAGTTGCGCCATCGCCACCTACAATTCCAGCTCTATCTAAAGCAAATAATACTGGGAGATTTTGCAATGCAACATCATGTATCAGCTGATCATAAGCACGTTGCAAAAACGTAGAATAAATGGCAACGACCGGTTTTTGACCTGCGCAGGCTAGGCCGGCAGCGAAAGTGACCGCATGCTGCTCCGCGATGCCGACGTCAAAGTAACGATCGGGATAACGCTCGGAAAATTCTATCAGATCCGACCCTTCACGCATTGCGGGTGTAATCGCGATTAAGCGCTCATCGATAGCGGCCATATCGCAAATCCATAGGCCGAAAATATTTGCATAGGTCTTAGGTTTATTCGTGCTAGCGGGTAATACAGGGGCTAAAAAATGTGGATTGACCGCATGATAAGCAATCGGGTTTTGCTCTGCAGCAACATAACCTTTACCTTTAGTAGTAATGACATGAATTAGTTGCGGTCCGGATAATTGACGTAAATTACTTAAAGTATTGAGCAATAAAGGTAAATCATGACCATCAATCGGACCAATATAATTAAAACCTAATTCTTCAAATAAAGTACCCGGTACTAACATCCCTTTGACATGTTCTTCAGTGCGTTTAGCAAGTTTACGTACACTAGGAACAGATTCTAAAATTTTTTTACTGCCTTCTCTGACACTCGAATAAAGTTTACTGGATAATATGCGGGCAAAATAATTAGATAAGGCACCGACGTTGTTGGAGATCGACATGTCATTATCATTAAGTACGACTAACAGATCAGCATGGATATCGCCTGCATGATTTAATGCTTCAAAAGCCATACCCGCGGTCATCGCACCATCTCCTATGACGGCAATCGCTTTTTGATAGGTATTATTTTTTTTAGCGGCAACACTAAATCCTAATGCGGCACTAATTGATGTGCTCGAATGACCGACGCCAAAACTATCAAATAAACTTTCTTCGCGGGAAGGAAAGGGTGCTAAACCATGAGTTTTCCGAATACTACAGAGTTGTTCGCGGCGACCGGTAAGGATTTTGTGTGGATAAGCTTGATGACCGACATCCCAAACAATATGATCATGCGGAGTATTGAACACATAATGCAAAGCAATGGTTAATTCCACGGTTCCTAAGTTAGCCGCAAAGTGACCTCCACATTGATCCAGCGTTTGAATAAGAAACGTTCTGAGTTCAGTCGCTAATTGCGGCAGTTGCGCAGGTGTAAGTTCACGCAACTGCGCCGGAGAATTAATCTGTTCTAATATACCTTTTACATTTGAATTTTTATCTGTGTTGCCGCTCAATTCGCAATCCTCATGGTTATCATACTATACCAGATTGCTACATGGAGGCGGCACTTGCCAAAAATCCAATGGCTGTGAGTATAAAAAAGCATGTGATATTTTTAAATTCCATGTAGTTTATAAGGGAAAATTATCCTGATGTTTGACTAGTATTATTGATATTTTGTATTTGTTTCTCTAATGCAATGCGTCCTTGGCTATTGTTGATTTCTAACACTAAGACCGACATAGTAGCGAGTAAACGCTCTAATGTCATCCGGGTTTGATAGCTTTCTGCTAAATTTTCAGCTAATAGCTCTACTTGTTGACGTTGTAGGGTAGCGGGATTTTCATTAATCAAATCATTTTTATACCAATTTTTATCAAGAATTCGACGTGTTGTCATAAAATTTTCTAGTTTAAGTAAACTGACTGGACCGCTGCTAGCTAAAGCTTGTAGTGCTGGACGTACAGCAGAATCTGCTTTATTAGGATTAATCGCTTGACGTTCTGCATAAAGCTGATAAAGATTACTAAGAGCCATTGTTTGTGTCGCTAAATAATTACGTAATGCAGCGAGATATTCTTGAATTTGTTTTTCTTGAAGTTTAGCCTTTATATTAGTTGCTCTGTCTCCGGATAAATTGGAAATAAGTTGATTGAAGTTGATGGGGTTAATAGGTGCCAAAGAATTACTTAAAGCATTAATGACGTTTTTAGCTTCAGCCGCTTCAGTATCGCTATAAGTAATTGGTTGTAGCAAACTTTCGATATCAATCGACTTTAAAGGATCTTTTTCGACATTGGAGTTGGTTTTTGTATCCGGACTCCAAGTCAGTGATAATATATTGTTGTTTTTATCGTTGAGATTAGCCAGCTGAGTAAGTGACTGTTGTGTTAAAGGACCTACTAGAGGGGAGCCAGACGATAATAAATAAGCGGCTTGGGCAGTATTAATAGCGATAGTTAAATTATCGCCTATCGGCGCAGTGTTCATTAGATTATTTGAAATGGCTGTACTACCATAGCCCGCTACTAATTTTTTTATACTGATTGTTGTAAAATCGGGTGTAGGAACTGGACCTATATCGGCATAACTAGGCAGCGTACACAAGCTTGTCACGGCTAAAGAAATACTTAAAAAACCATTTTTTAACGTTTTTATTTTTGGTGACATAACAACATCCTCATGGAGTTTGAAAGTAAAATTTTCTTAGAAATTAACATTGGATCGCGGTTTGTTTGTATTCGAAGTGGGTCGGGAAGGTGCAAAAATATTCGGTGGATTAGGAATAGTAAAATTTGCCGGCGGCGTTGGACCTGGAATAGGTGCATTGGAATAAGGATTTACTTTGGCGTTCCTTTCCCAAATATTCGGTGGTTGCTTGGCCCAAGGATTAGGTTTAAGCCAAGGATTTTTATTGGGTGAATTGCTTGTGTCGGCAGATTTATTATCCGAGGGAGTAAAGGCTTTATCTGTATTTGAACGGGCAGGCGGCGTCGCTGCGGAAATTCCGGGTGCTGGCTGGTTTTGCTGAGAAGAGTTGTCAGTGTCGGCATTGTCTTTTAAGGCATCCAGAACCGCTTGCGAGGCATGGGTTTCAGATTGTTTGATTTCATCACGATAGGTTTGCAAAGAATCATTTGTGGGCTCAGAATATGCCTGTGTTAGGCCGATGATAAAACAGCTGAAAAAAATTAACGAGCATCGAGATAGCCATGACGTTAGCATAATTATTCACCTTCTAATGCTTTTAAAACTAAGTCCAAACGATCTTGCGAAAAAACTCTAGCGAGTAGTCGTAAGCGCTCAAAACTAATATTTCTACGCAGAAATAACCCTGCTTCATCTTCAGGCCCATTACTGACTTCTTCGGCATGCATGAGTAATTTAGCAGCAGAGCCCGGATGGGTCGTGTCTAAGGCTTGGAGTAAACGCAAGGTACGAGACATCCCCAAATGATTGCCTAAACGAATAAACAAAGCCTGCTGAGCAAGTTTATCTAGATCAACTTTATCAATATCATCCAGTTCTTTACTCAGTTCTAGAATGCTAGATTCAAGTGCGGCATCGCCATCCCTGGTCCAGGTTTCAACGCTTTCCATGAAGCAAAGAACCCGATAGATCAAAGGGTCTTGATAGTGCTTCCAATAGAGGTGTGAACCTTTGTGTGTGAGATCCGGCATAAGCTTATATTTTTTTATTGGTTATATTCTAATTTTATAGATATAAAACTACTGCAAAGGAATCTTGATTATCCAACTTAATGCAAGCTAAATCAAATCTAATCTAGATCTAATGGAAGTTTTGTGGCTAAGCTTAGCAAAAGATGGATTTAAACCTAAGCATCAACCTCTTATTGGCTTGCAATAGAGCACTCTCGTCATTGCGAGCACCTAGGTGCTCGCAATCCGGATGACCGCGCTCATCATTCCCTCGCCATGACGGTTGAGTTATGTCTTTACGAATCGAAATTTGCATGTTTGCTGCGGTAGGGATAATATAGATAATTATGAACCGCGGGGTGATACGTGAGTTTTTTTGGTGGTATAAAAAAAATAATTAAGCCGGCTGTTGATGTCCCTAAGTGGGTAGATTATCAACAATTGGTTAAAAGCAATCGTTCGCTTTTCGGATTCATTAAAAAATTTTTCATTCCTGACCAAGCTAAGACGCAGGAGTCCTTTGAAGAGGCGTTATTGCGACTTAAGCTGACTCCAGCCGATTTAATTCAACGCAGCAAAGAATTTACCCGTTTAATGTGGATATGGATTTTTCTTTTCTTTCTTAGCATCAGCTATAGCATTTATCTCTTATATAATCACGCTTTACGAGGATTTTTTCCTTGTCTAGGTGTTAGTATTATTATTTTAACGCAAATCTTTCGTTACCATTTTTGGCTATTTCAAATTAAACAGCGTCGTTTAGGTTGCGGTTTTCGTGATTGGTTAAGTCAATTTATTATTGGAAAGAAAAAATAATGAAAAAATTTCTGTTAACTGGTTTACTTTACCTATTTCCATCCTTGTTGTTAGCAGATACCTTAAGCTTAACACCACCCAGCACAGATTTATCGATGTCGTATTTAGCGACTATTTTTGGTGTCGTGGATGGCGTATTACATGGAACAGGCAGTCAAATTTTAGGAACTATGTTTGGAGCTTTTAATGCCATTATATTAGTCATGGCGTCTATCATATTAACCTATGTTTTATTTATATCGATATTAAATACTTCACATGAAGGTGAATTCCTAGGTAAGAAATGGTCTTCGATATGGGTTCCGTTAAGAACCGTTATGGGTGTCGGTTTATTATTACCGAAAGCGACCGGTTATTCTTTTATACAAATTATGGTGATGTGGGTGGTGGTCCAAGGAATAGGGGCTGCCGACGAAGTTTGGAATGTTGCTTTAAACTACATGAATCGTAACGGAACCATCGTTGAACCGATACAATCTTTAGATCCAAAATCGGGTTCTGGTGCAAATAATACTTTTTTAATTAGCAAAGCGGGCAATATTCTTAAATCAGAAGTGTGTATGTTGACGGTTAATAATGCCTTAGTTAAACAATATAGCAATCCTAAAGATCCCGCTAACAAAGTGTTAGTCCCGAATTTTCTGACCACACTGACTGTAACAGGAAAAGGACCTGGCGGACAAAATACGGGTAAACCTATCGATTATACAAAAGATATCGGCGGATTTATTACTTTTCCCGGTCAATTGCCCGGTACTTTTGCAAATTTAAAAGGCATGTGTGGTAGTGTTTCATGGGATTTTATTGGCAAAGCAGATAATGGACAAGTCGCTAATCCTGAGCAACTAACAGCTAACGATAGTGCAAGTATTGCCGCTAGACAAATGACCCTAGATTTAAGCTCTTCGGCTCAGGGACTTGCTAATAAATTAGTTCCGCCCTCTACGACGCAAACAACCCCGCTTGTGCTCTTAAAATTGAGTGATTTTGACTTCTCTAATAACCCTAGCACGCAGGGCCATTTTAATCTCTCAAACAATTTAGTTGACACAGCCGAAGATTATTTTGGAATCGTAAAACCTGCATTACGCTCTTTGGATGATGCAGCGAGTAAGCAGTATAAAGAATTTATTACTAAAGCTAAAGATTCTGGTTGGATACTAGCCGGTAGTTATTACTACAATATGGCGCGTTTAAATCAAAGTATCAGAAATAATACAGGATCTCTTGCTCTTCAAGATAAAATTACGCCGATTTTTAGCCCTGAATATGATGGAAGTGGTTTTAACACGATCAGTGATAGTAATGTGATCTTGAATTTAAAAAATAATTTACCGGTTAATGGTGGTGTTTTCGATCAGTATATTAGCACTGAAATTGCTCAGGCAGGAAAGAGTGATAATCCAGGGCCTGAAGCGGATCCTTCTTTTCCAAAAAATTCAGCGGAAGATGGTTTAGGTAAAGCAGCATCTTGGATAATGGGTGTTATTTTCCCCCGCGTATATGATTTTGAAAGTTCATTTGCTGATAATTTGAATAATAAAAATATGGATCCTATTTTTGCTTTAGCCTCGCTGGGAAATGGTTTAGTAAAAATGGTTGAAACCATATGGATTAGTATTTTAGGAGCCGCTTTTACAGGAGGAATACTTTCAGCAGTTGCTTCTATTTTCTTCCCCGGTCCTGCGATTATAGCAAATATGCTTGTTATGGTAGTCATTTTCTTAGTCATGCCATTAGTCACAGTATGGATGATAGTGAATTTGGTTTTAGGTTCGTTATTGTCCTATTATGTGCCATTAATTCCGTTTTTCCTTTTTGCATTTGGTAGTATTACTTGGTTTGCAGTGGTATTAGAGGCTATTTTAGCCGCACCGCTAGTAGCACTAGGCATTACTCATCCGGAAGGTCATGACTTTTTAGGTAAAGCTGAACAGTCAGTTATGCTACTTGCTAGTGTTTTTCTAAGGCCGATGTTGATGGTATTTGGTTTTATTTTTGGTATTATTTTGTCTTATGTCGCTATTTCTGTATTTAATCGTGGCTTTAGTATCGCCTCACAGTATTTAACAGAATACAATGGCGATATCTTTAGTATTGTCTATCAATTAGCCATGATGGCTATATATACAGCCGCCATATTGGCTATCGTGAATCGGAGCTTTGCGATGATTTATGAAGTGCCGAATAAAGTACTGCGTTGGATCGGCGGACCACAAGAAAGTGGTCATGAAGAATCGATGTTGCAAGGGATTCGAAGTCAGCATGATCGCGATATAGGTCAAATTGCGCAACAAGCGCCTACCGGGCAAACCTTCAATGACGCGTTCACAACGGGGCAACAAGCTGGTAAAGCCGCTTCAGGCGGTAATCAAACCTCAGCTAGCAGTTCTGGTGGGGGAGATGATGGCGGCGGCGGCGGTGGTGCACCACCAGCAGCTCCCGGAGGAGGAGGTGCAGCAGCTGGTAGTGGTGGTGCTGCAGGTGGAGGAGTGCCGCCTGAAGCAGCAGCACTGCTATAGTTTCAACATTTAGTGATGCGAATATTTTAAGCTATGAAAGATGATGCTGAATTCAATTTAAGTTTAGATGAGCTATTTGCCCAACTTGCTGACATTACACAAAATTCAGATATTAATCAGCAAGCGTATTTATATTTATTGCTTTTATGGGGTTATTTTGAAGTTTCTATGCAGGATGGAAGCGAAGAAGATGCTTCTGGAAGCACTACACTTTCCAAGCCTAAAATCATACAAGTTGAGCAAGGTTTCCAAGTTTTTGATTATGGCACGCATCTGAAAACTTCAGCAGGAAAATATTATGGCAGTTACGCAACAGGACGATTACTGGTAACGGTGCGCGAAATGATTAAATTAATGAATGAACGCGGTGCTAAAAAGCTCCAATTTGCTGGACTGGATGCAGCCAAGCGGCTTGCTAGTCTCGAATGTGAAAAATATAAAATAAAAGTCAGTAATTTTATTCCAGATAATAAGACTCTTGTATTACGCGATCGTTTGTCTCGCTTAGATAGCTTGCGTCACACTATGCATAACGTGGGAACGCGATAAAAATATTAAGTTTAATTAATCTGAATAGATTTGGTTATTCAGGTTAATTTTTTATTACCCATGGCAAGAATTATCTACGGTAATTGAAATTGTTACGGGAGTTGCTTACTTCCTCATCTTCCTCATCTGGACTTGATCCTCCTGACTCATAACCTGGGTCAGGTTCATGGCTAGAGTTTGCTGAATGAGTAGGCTTAGGTGCTTCATTTACTTCTTTTAGGCTTTTAATAAGTTCTTGATTAGCTTTCTGCAAAGCATCTATCTGTGCTGGCTCTAAAGATCCTTTTTTCCTAGTGACAATGGGTTTGGCATTAGTATTTAACTGTTTAGTAGCTGTGGTTACATTTTCAGGGTTCAATACAATTCCATATTTTTCAATGACTTTTTTTAACGCCGCTAGTTTCCTTTCTTCATCATTGTTACAAAACATCGCCAAAAAATAAAAAAATGCTGCGATTGCGAGAGCAACTGCTGGACTTCTACCCCCCCCAATCTCTCCGATTTGCCTGATAATTCCTTCCCTATCAGGACAAGTAAGTACTATATGAATTTTTTCTCCGGGTTTTAGGTTAGCTACTATATGCATTAATCTCTCAGTAAGATTATCAATATCAAGTCTCCAACCTGTAGTGGGATTAGGCGCAATTCCAATTGATAGCTTTTTAGGATCCGTTTGTGTTAGCGCAAAGTCGGTATTTTTTGATTTAGTTTCGGATTCTTTGTTGTTTATTAAATGTAAGTTCCATTTAGCTAACTCAGACCATATTGAATCTAATTCGTTTAAATTAGTTTTATATTTTGTGCCTATTGTGCTCAAAGAGTTACTGAAAGCAGTATTTAATGCTTTTTTGTCGGTTGGATTGGTGAATGCTTGATCTACAGCAGCTAATTCGTTATTTAATTTCTCAAGCAATGCTTGTTTAGATTCCTCTAATTTTAGTTCGAATTTATTTTGAGCATTATGTGCTGTTGAGGCGCTGTCGAAACTTATAAGCATTTCGGGTAGGGCATTTGCTAGAATTTCTTTATAGTTTTGAGTTAATTTCTCATTAACTTCTTTATGAATCGCTGTAAGTACATTTTGGTCTAATCCCCTTGCATAAATATTTTTTCCATGTGCAGAAAGATTATTTTCAAAACTCCTCCCAAATACTTGAAAAAATTTTGCTTCGTCAAAACTAGGCAAATCATTTTCTAAATCATTTTTAAGTTGGTCACATACGCGCTTAAATCTATTAAATAGGGCAACAAAATTTGGCATAGGGTTATCCTCTTGGTCTTATGTGTCGATTGACTAATTCAGTACTTTGTTTTTTAACATTTTCCAGTTCTTTAGCATGAATATTAGATACTGTTTCAAATTTATTCATCATATTAATTCTATCTTCTTCATGAATTTTCAGCGTATCATTATCTTGACATTCTAATATAGGTTCCGCATTGCTTTTATTTTTATTATGATAGTTTATAAAACAACGAATAAATCTTTCCTTTTGTTTAGAACAATCTTTGGATATAGTAATCTTACAAATTTTACTCTTGGAACAGTTGATAGCATGTTTCAATTGTGTGAATAAAACTTCTTCCTCAACATTGAATTGCCTGTCGGTATTTGATCTAGTATAAGTCATTGCATTGTCTGCAGAGTGCTTGATGCTTTTAATAACATCAAACCAAGATTTATGCGTTTGATAAGTTAAGCAGGTATCATCAATACGAGAAACCGACCATTTTATTTCTTTATTATTGCGTAAGGTCTGTGAAAAAGTAAGTGTTTGATTGATCTCGAGTGCATTTTGTTTATAAAAAATAGTATCAACGGTAAATCCATTCTTGACAGGATCACGAGGTACGAAGTTGGAATCGCTTGAATTGGCAACAAGAGTACAACTGCGCGGAAGATAAACATCACTTATTTTTTCTTTGGGGTCCTGAGATGCGGGATCTTGTTTTTTAAGTTCTTTTAAATCTAGAAATTTAGCTTTATTTTTTTCTATTTTTCCACTGAATGCTAGCAGTTCTTTTGTGGCAAGATGGAGCAGTGTAATATCTTTTAGCCATTGCTCTCTTTTTTTCACAGTATCATTAGGATAATTGTTACGTAATACTAACATTGCATGGTGAACTAATGTTTCAATTTTAGACTTATCAAAGCCTAAATCTTTTAAATTAATTAAAATATCATTTGTAATTTCTTTTTGGAATTTATTGTCAAGTAAACCCCATTTACTAATGTCTTTTTTTAGTCGTTGATTAATTCCCATCAGTAGAATTTTGGCTGCTTCCTCATCAACTTCCAAGTTAATTGACGAGTTTTCTAAGTGCTGATTTAGATTGGCTCTAAAGCCAGCAAAAGCTTTATCATCAATTAGTTTGGGGTATGCAGCTTGTTTTCTGTCAATCTCCTGGAAAATTTGACTTATTTGTTCAGCAGCGGATAATTGAGCTTTATTAACTTTGTCTATTTCGTTGGTGAGTTCGGAAATAGTTTTGCTGGTAATGGCGATGTCATATAAAGTTGATAAATGCAGTGTTGAACGGAGTTCATTTAATAAATTTTCTTGTTCTTTTTCCAGCTTGAAGAGTTCTAAACTAATCGACTTACCCGTTATTAATTGCAGCTTTTTCTCTAGCCAAGCATCAGAGTCTAAATCAATTATTTCATTATCATTTATAAGAGTTTGATTAATAGCTGATAAAGTTTTTTTGCGAGATATTAAACGTAACTGCTTGAAATTATTATCATCTTCTTCAAAAGCAGATAAATGAGGATACTTAACCTGTAAACCTGAGACAAATTCATTTACTGTATCAGCATACTGGAGTTCTGATGGGATTTTCTGTATTTCATCATCAGATAATCTCACACCATTATTAATTTTTTCTAAAATACAATCGATAAAAATGTAAGCAAAATTATCCTCAATGATATTTTTGATTTTTTCATCACGCTGATTATTCAATATATTTTTTGTTTCGTTTAACTGATCATTTGAATCAAGGTTATTAACTTTAGCTTTTTCTAATGCTTTAAGCATATTCTCTGTATTAAATATTTCAGTAGTTAATTTAGAAGCAGTATTTTTTATCTTTTCACGATATTCATCAGAATTTACATTAATTGCGTTTAAACCATTTTTAAAGTCATTTATAATATAGCTCTTAGCATCTTCTTTCTTTTCTGCGCTTAAGATTTGCTCCCCGCAAAGTTTTAATAGCGCAACATATTGCTGGGCATTGGATTTATTGTCTTTGCTAGCTTGTAATAGTATTTGATAGCTTTCATTGTAGTTTTCTTTTGTTTGCTGGTTTATCCCAATAAAGTTGTCGTTACTAATTTCAACAAGTAATTTTTCAGCTGTTTCCTCAATAGACAAGCTGCTTTGTCCAGCTTGAGAAACGAAAAGAGTAAGTGCGTTTTTAATTTCTTTTTGTGTAGCTTCATTACTGAGCATACGAGTAACAGCATCGTTAATTAAGAGGTTACATTGTTTAGATTCACTTTTAGAAGCTAGTAAGCTTGCTGAATCTACTCCGCTGTATTCAGGCATGTCCAGTAAAAACCTAAAAGCGTCGACATAAGCGGCTTCAAATTCTGCAGCTAATCTATTTATTAGATAGTTTTTAAATTCAGAATTTGATAAAAAAGAATCAATTTGTTCTTGTATGAAGGACATGGACATACCACCTTTTATAAGAGTAGGGGAAGGTCCTGAATTAGTGAAATTTATCAAATCACTGTTTGTAGAATCACTGTGGGTACGAACTGGAATTGATTCACTAGTGATAATGAAATTAGGTAAGCTTTGTGATCGAGGTAGGATCAAAGGTGATGAATGATTTAAAGAGAAAGCTGAATTGGCTAAGCCGGAATCATCTTCTGATAAAGAACTTGCTGAATGGAAAGGGCTGTGGGAATGAACGGAAGCTGATGTATGAGTTGGAGAGGTAGTCGATAAACTTGAAGACGAGTCGGAAAGGCTCGGGCTTACTTCCTCAGATTTTTTATTGATATTGTTTAAGTGTAAATCGAGACTTACGTCCGGTGCATCTTGGATTGGCGGCATGCGGCTCTCCTTATCCTTTAATTCCTGTAATTGTTGTTCCAAAATCTGCTTATTATTTTCGGATGCTGTAATTTGTTTGCTTAAATTATCAACTTCTATTTTTTTAAGCTTAAGTTGTTGTTGAATTTCACCGATTCGATTCTTTAGATCATCTATTTCTTTAGTTTTGGTATTTACTGTTTCTTCAAGCGTATCACATTTATTTTGTAGATCGCTATCGTTTTGTTGAAGGATTTTAATCTTATTTTTTAATTTTTTATTATCATTAAATAATTTGTCTATCTCTTCTTTAGATTGGGTAAGATTTTGATTAGCCTGATCTAACTTAGCTTGAATTTTTGTAGAATTTTCTCTGGTCGTTTCTAATTCTGCTTGAAGATCCCCCAAATCTTTATTAAGAACAATTAAACTTTCTACATGTTGTTTTTTTTCATCTTCGAGTTTTGTAATATTATCTTTTTTTTCTTTTAGTTCAGATTGTAGCCTAGTGATTTCAAGCTTTGATTTTTCTAATTCGCTTTGTGCGGTTTTTAACTTCTTATTTAATTTGATTTGTTCTTGTGCTAAAGAACTAATTTCTTGTTGATCTTGTTCTGTTAAATTTTTTATCTGTTGATCCTTTACTTTTATTTGCTTATTTAATTCTTGATTTTTCTTTTCTAATTTTTGAATTTTTTCGTTTTTATCTACTGAGTATTCCATTGAGAGGTTATGAATTAATTCCTCAGTAGTCATTCCTTTTTCATTAGAATCATCTAGAGGAGGTATGTGGTTTATTAGCAAATCATCATCATCAAATTCAAACTCTTGCGTAGAAAATTCAAGCTCTTGCTTAGAGAGAGTAGAAGAGTCGTGCTCTGGGAGATTATCTATTCCCTTTAGTATCTCACTTAAATCATCTAATAAATTAGATTCTTTTGTACTTTCTTGTGAATTTAATGGCATTTTTTATTCCTTGTATAAATTATTATTCTTATTATGAACAAAGGTTTTTTACTTATTTAATTCTACGTGATAAACCTTAAGAAACGCTTAAGGTTTTCTTAATGAAAGGTTACGTATAGATTAAGAATAAAAATGACACTCATCGTTAGAAGTAGTTTGTCATAGTGCGGTGAAAGCCAGTGGGCGTGCATCCAAAAATTAAGCTTTTTATTAGATTGCCACGCACTACGTGCTGGTAATGGCAAAGGTTCGCTATTTCATCGGCAAATTGTAAAATTGAGCGATGATTTTCCAAGCTTGCTCGGCGGTTTCGACATAATGAAATAATTTTAAATCGTTAGCATCGACCATGCCTTCATTAACTAAAAAATTAAAATCGATTAATTTTGACCAGTATTTTTTGCCAAATAATAATAAGGGAATCGGTTTGATTTTTTTGGTTTGTAATAAGGTTAAAGCTTCAAATAGTTCATCTAAAGTGCCATAGCCGCCTGGGAAGCAGACTAGGGCTCGGGCACGGATCAAGAAATGCATTTTGCGGATGGCAAAATAATGGAATTGAAAGCACAGTTCCGGCGAAATATAAGGATTGGGACTTTGTTCGTGCGGTAGCACGATATTTAAACCGATACTTTTGGCTTTGACATCCTGTGCGCCACGATTGGCGGCTTCCATGATGCCGGGTCCACCGCCGGTGACGATGACGAAATGGCGACGTCGATTTTTTTGACAGCGTTCCGAGACAATTTGGCTGAAACGTTGTGACTCTTGGTAGTATTTGCCTTTTTCGAGCTGATTTTTAAGCAATTTTTCTGCTCTTTTGGCAGAGATGCTTTGCGGATTTTTTTTTAATTTCTGTTGCACTTGTTTCAGTTGCTGTTTACTTACTTCAGGATCAACCACTCGAGCGCTGCCAAACACAACGATGGTAGATTCTATCTTTAGCTTTTGTTGCGAGAGCTCCGGTTTCAATAATTCCAATTGTAAACGCACCGAACGTAAGGATTTGTGAAGCAAAAAATCATGATCCAAAAAAGCGAGTTCATAGGCTGGCCAGGCTACTTTTTGGCGACTACGTTTTTTAACTTCAACTTTTGCGGATGAAAAGGGCTTGGAATCTGCAATATCCATTCAGTAACCTTAAAAGGGTAAATCATAAGTATACCAGCGCTAATCGAGTGTGCATAACATAAATAGATGGATAGCAATACCAGAATCAAGAAGAATGATATATATAGTAAAGATATCATTCTTGGCGGGCATTACAATAATAGTGGAATTTATGGACTATTAATCTCTTGATAGAGTTCAATTAACTCTTGCGTTGAAGAATCAAAGCTGTCTGCTATCTGTCGCTTAGGGCTATTTAAACTTTGAAAAATTTTTTTATTTAATTGTTTTCCATATTCAACTCCCCATTGATCAAATGGATTAATCTGCCAGATAACGCTTTGTACAAACACTTTATGCTCATAGAGCGCAATCAACAAGCCTAAACTAAATGGATTGAGTTCATCCAGTGCCAGCATATTATTGGCATGATTTCCAGTGAGATTTTTGTAGCTGATATCGCTGTGATAACCTTCCATAAAAGCTTTACTTTGGCTTAAAGCACTGGCGATAATATGTTGATGATGCTGAAGGTTAAGTTTGGGATCATGTAAGGTACAAATAAAATCAGCTGAGAAATGCGCTGTTCCTTGATGAAACAGTTGATTAAAAGCATGTTGAGCATTTAAACCTAGGTCTCCGAAAATAATCGGACAAGTGGGATAATCTACTGTTTGGCCGTTGATGCGTGTCGATTTGCCGTTACTTTCCATTTCTAATTGTTGTAAGTAAGTAGGAAAATACTTTAATCCAGTATCATAAGGTAATACTGCATGGGCTGAAGTTTGAAAAAAATTGACTTGCCAGATACCTAATAAACCTAATAACACTGGCATATTAAGTAGCCAGGGTTGCTGAAAAAAATGTTGATCCATCGCATGGGCACCACTGAGTAGTTCACGGAAATTTGACATGCCAATAGCTAAGGCGACCGGTAAACCAACCGCTGACCATAATGAATAACGGCCGCCGACCCAATCCCAGAGTGGAAATATCTGATCGGGATCGATACCAAAAGCGATGGCTTTTTTGATTTCGCTGGTGACGGCTAAAAAATGTTGTTTAATCGATGCGGAAGTAAATTTTTCTTGGAATAATTTTAGGATGCTTGTTGCATTCAAAAGCGTTTCACAGGTGGTAAAGGATTTACTGGTAATAATAAATAAACTGGTTTCTAAGTTTATTTTTTCTAATAAGGTTTGTAATATCTTATTATCTATCTGAGAAATAAAATGAAAACGTAGCGATTTTTGTTGCAAGGCTTGCAATGCATGAACGGCCATTAAGGGCCCCAAATCTGAACCACCTATCCCTAAATTGACAATGTCAGTTATTTTTTTGCCGCTAAAGCCAAGCCATTGATGTTGATGTAATTGATCCACGAAATATTGCATTTTATCTAAACACGCGTGAATTTTGACTAAGATATCTTCGCCATTCACAATGAGTCCAGTTTTTCTTGGATCGCGTAATGCGGTGTGTAAGGCTGGAAGTTGCTGCGTGGTATTGACACAAACCCCTGTAAATAGGTCATGGATATGTTGTTTCAGATTGGCATGATCGGCCAATTGAGCTAATAGTGTTAGCGTTTTATCAAGTACAGGGTTTTTGGAGTAATCAAAATGTAGGTTTTTTTCGGTTAAACTAAATTTTTTAGCACGTAACGGATCATGGTGAAACAATTCTGCAATGTTGGTTTTTTTAATATGTAAAAAATGTTGGTTTAAATCTTTCCAGTTAACCGACTGCGTAAGCCCGGCTTCGATTCCATTCATATTGTTCTTCCTCTTTTTTTGGGACGTTTGGCTCCTCGCGGCATTTGCGTTACGTTAAGGATTAATTGTTTTCTGGTTTCATCATCCGCCTCTAAAAATTCGGTCCACCACTTTGCAATATCGGAATCTATTTCCTTGATTTCGACACGTAAGAGTAAAAAGTCATAAGCAGCACGAAAGCGTGGATGGTTCATTAAACGGTGCAGCATAAAAGGACGTCGTTGTAATAATCGGTGTTGTAAATCCCATATTTCACGAATGGCGGTACTATAACGCCGCGGGATGGTAATCAATTTTTGTTGTTGACTCAGCGCATAACTAACTGCGTGTTGATAGGCAATAAAGGTGGGTGTGTGTTGGGTAATGAGTTGTTGCGCTTTGGCTTGTACAGTAGGCCATAAAAACACGGCAAACAAAAATGCCGGTGATACGGTTTTTCCTTGTTGGATACGTTTATCAGTATTTTCACAGGCCAGTTCTAGAAGCTTATCGCTCGTGTCATCTAAAGAGTCTGGTTTGGCATATGGAAATAATTCGTTAAGTAGATGATATTGCTGTAATAGTTGGTAGGTTTTTAAGGCTTGGCCATGATGAAAAAGCTTAAGTACTTCTTCAAATAAACGAGCGGGTGGCACATGCCGAAGTAGCGGAGCAAGTTCTTGTATCGGTTCCGCGGTAGTCGGATCTAATTGGAAACCTAATTTTCCGGAAAAACGAATAGCACGTAGTAATCGAACGGGATCTTCTTGGTAACGAATTCGTGGTTCGCCAATAATCCTTACAATTTTATTTTGAATATCGGCAAGTCCGCCACAATAATCGATTAAAGAAAAATCAGCAATATTGTAGTAAAGGGCGTTCATCGTAAAATCTCGTCGCCATACGTCTTCTTCGATAGTGCCATAGACATTATCGCGTAACAACATACCATGTGTGGCAATTTTGCGATGTTTAAATGATTTTTTATTGCTTTGCGCCCGAAAGGTGCTGACCTCAATAATTTCTCGACCAAAGCGAATATGTGCGAGACGAAAGCGTCTGCCTATCAATAAACAATTGCGAAAAAGCTTTTTGATATTTTCAGGACTGGCATTGGTTGCGATGTCAAAGTCCTTAGGCTTTTGATTAAGTAAGATATCCCGTAAACATCCACCCACTAAATAAGCATTATATTTATGTTGATTGAGTCGGTACAAAACCTTAAGCGCATTATGACTAATATCCTTGCGAGAAATAGTATGTTCAGCCCTAGGGATAATTTTGGCTTGTGGGTAGGCTATTTTTTTGGGGAATAGTCGATGAAAAAACTGCTTAATAATGATAATCTTCCTCTGTGTAATTCATTAATGGGTAGGTTAGCAAAGGGTTCTGGTAGCCGAATTTTTACTTAAAGCAGTCATGTGGCAAGAACCTCAGTCGCTCCTAGACATGTATGCTAACAAAATTCTTTCATAATAGTATAAAAAAATCACTGTCATAGCGAGCGAATGGTGTGAGTGTGGCATTGATCACATCGTCATGGGTCAACGTTAGTGAGGGCGTGGCCATCAACGGAAAAAAACTTTCACTGGTTTGCCGCGCGCTACGCGCTCGCAATGACGATTAGTTGATGCATGTGCTCGCAATGACGACTTAGTTGATGCTGCGTGCTCGCAATGACAATGGTTATTAGCACGGTTACTACGACGAGTAAGCCACTGTTGCTAAGTCGAGGCTTTATACACTAGCAAGATTAACAGATCTTCTTTGCGCAATAGAGTATCTTTACTCGGATTAATTTTTCTGACACCTTTTCGTTCTATGCCGAGTACGATTCCATCAATATGATTTTTTTGCATGGCTTCTTCAATCGTAAGCCCAACAAAAGTATGGCTCTTATCGAGTAAAAAAGTTTTTAATTCCAGATGATTAAAAAGTTCCAGTTCTTCTTGATAGGTATTGACTTGTAATAACTGACTAAATGTATCGATTTGCTCGTCACTACCTAAAATAAATAGCTTATCATAAAGCCTAATTTTTTCATGGTGTGCTGGAGTAAGGATAATTTTAGGACCACGATAAAGCGCAACCACATGGATGCCAAATTGCTGGGCAAGATCCAATTCTTGTAAAGTTTTATTGATAAAATAGTAATTATTTTGAATATCGGTACCTTTTAAATTAACCCCCCAGGCGGTTAATTCATCTTTAGAAGTTTCTTGAATGCTGGGTGTTTTAATATTGGCTAGAAATCTTTTTTCTAACCAAGGATAAAATTTTTGCAGTGGCTTATGTAATAAACTAAATAATGTAAAAGCAATAAGGATTAGCAGTAAAATAATCGACCAAGTATGAAAATAGGTAATCGCTAACGTGGTGATGACAGTTAAAGTAAAAATCCATCCCAAAGCGATGATAGGTTTAATGGCGGCTAAGCGTCGATGAGGGAAAGCGCGATAAGCAAAAATCATACCCCAGATAAACGGCGAGGCCAATAATAAGGCAATTAGACAACTTAAGGTGTTTACCCAATAAGTTGCTGTGATCCATTCACTAATTTTTGGAAAGATCCATTTTTCACTTAAACTAAAAATAATTGCTACCATGACACTGTTAATCAGCAAGCGCGTGATATATTGGCTATACACTGCGCGTTTTTTCTTTAGTCTTAGATAGCGATGGATAAGTATCGTATAATGGCTTAATACTTGTCTTACGCGTGTGGGAAGATTTTTTTCCAAAAGTTTACTCAGTCCAGCCGAGGACATGATGAGATAGGGAGTAGTAAACGTGGTAACGGCCGATACGGCAATGATAATAGGAAATAATGCAGGGCGTGTGACCTGTAATGTCAGTCCTAATCCGGCGATAATGAAAGAAAATTCACCAATTTGCGCCATACTAAAACCTGCACGCACTGAGGTAGTTAAACTTTGTCCCGCTGCTAAGGCGCCGGTGCTCGTAGCAAGAATTTTAGCAATGATTGTGATGATGGAAATGAGTAATACTATCCAAATATTTTGCAGAATCATATTCGGATCAATAAGCATACCCACCGAAATAAAAAACACTGCTGCGAAAATATCACGGATAGGGCGCATATATTGTTCAATAAATTGAATTAAATCCGTTTCAGCTAATATCGAACCCATAATAAAGGCGCCTAATGCTGTAGAATAACCGAAGTACGCTGCAATGCAGACAAGTATTAAACATAGAGCCACTGAAACGATAGTTAAGGTTTCTTGATTCGCGACATCCACTAGTTTTCGTATCAGAGTAGGAATTACAAAGTAACCGATCAAAAACCAACTACCGACGACTATAAAAAGTTTAATTGCTGAGTCTGCGAGTGTGGCAGAAATAACGGCGTGTGTGCCGACCACGATAGAGAGTCCGGCTAGTAATAAAATGGCGAGTAGATCTTCGACAATCAATACACCAAATACTAATTCAGCAAAGTGTTTGCTTTTTAAACCCAATTCCTCCATCGCTTTGATAATGATAGTTGTAGATGAAATGGACAGCGCGGCACCTAAAAAAATACAATCGTAGATAGACCAACCCAAAATTTTTCCTAGTATGAAGCCAATTAATAAAACTATCAGTACTTCAAACAAACCAGTAATGATGGCCGGTGTTCCGACGCGTTTAAGTTTATGAAAACTAAAATCTAAACCGAGTGAAAACATCAAAAAGATAACGCCCAATTCGGAGAGTGTATGTAAGCTGGGTACGTCGGTAACAAGATCGTAGGGAGGGACATGAGGACCAACAATAATTCCGGATAATAGGTAGCCTAATACCACCGGTTGTCTTATTTTTTGAAATAGCAGTGTGACTAAGCTGGCTACGCCTAGTATGACGGCTAAATCTTTGATAAGTGGAGCAAGGGGTTGCATAGATCTATTGTTAGTCAGCTTTTAGGATATATCAAGTTTACTTTTATAAAATCAGCTTCAAATCTTCCGTTTTTCTTACAAAAATCTGCATTGCTAAAAATAATAGTTTAAGTTATAAATTTGATAGCTATAGGTAATACGTTTGGTACTTGGAAGATGCCCAGCATCGCATTTCAAAGTACGATCGGAATATTCATTAAATGATTTACTAACATTTCATGTGCTTATTGTATTTTTATCGAGAAATCTTAATTTAAACAATAAAAACAAGAGGTTTAACTAACTTGATAACATCACTATCCCTGATTGGCTATGCCTCTGGCATCGCCGCGAATGACGTAGGTTGTGCAGAAGGACCTTTACAGCTGCAAAATCATGCTTTAGAGCAACAGTTATCCCAACAACATTTACCAAGTCATTGGCAAGCCATGCTAGTGCCGCGAAGTGGCAGTAGAAACGATACATTGCAGCGCGTCGTCGATCTGAATACTGAATTAGCCGGCATAACTTTTGATTTAGCTCAACAGGATAAACGTTTTGCTGTGCTGGGTGGCGATCATTCCTCTGCAATAGGCACATGGAGTGGTGTTGCAGCTGCGCTAGCACAACAAAATGGTGAATTGGGATTGATTTGGATCGATGCGCATATGGACAGTCATACATTTGAAACGACAGCTACGGGTAATATTCATGGCATGCCGCTAGCAGCGCTGTTAGGATATGGTGATACTTTGCTGACACATCTCTCTCTGCCCCATACTAAAATCGATTCAAAACGTTTGGTTTTAATCGGCGTTCGCAGTTTTGAATCGGAAGAAGAGGAATTATTGCAGAATTTAGGTGTACGTATTTATAATATGGAAGCCATTAAGAAGCGGGGGTTGGATACAGTATTTTCCGAAGCAATAGCTTATGTTAAGGAAACTAGCGTCAGATTTGGGGTCAGCTTGGATTTAGATGGTATTGATCCTTTTGATGCGCCGGGCGTTGGTGTGCCAGAACCTAACGGCATATTAGGCGAGAATCTATGTCAAGTGCTGACTCAGTTACGTCAAGAAACATCACTTATAGGAGTTGAAGTGGTGGAATACAACCCTTATCATGATAAGGATCATAAAACGGAACGATTAGTTAAAGAAATATTGCTGAGTATTTTTGGAGTTTAAACTAAATGAGTAAGCAAAGTGCTATCGCTGATCAACAGTCAGATTTTTCTAATAATATTAGACTGAACAATCCCGTCGAACTTGAACAACGGTATGGCGCGGCCAATTATGATCCTTTGCCGGTAGTGCTCACTCGTGGTTTAGGTGCTGAAGTTTGGGATATTGCTGGTAAACGTTATCTCGATATGATGAGTGCCTATTCCGCGGTCAGTCACGGACATAGCCATCCTCGCTTAGTGAAGGTTTTAGCACAGCAGGCACAAAGCTTATCGGTTTGCTCACGCGCCTTTTATAGTGATAGGTTGGGTGTTTTTTTAAAGCAGATCTGCGATTTAACGCATATGGAGAGTGCTTTACCCATGAACACCGGTGTTGAAGCGGTAGAAACTGCAATTAAAGCGGCTAGAAAATGGGCCTATACCATTAAGAAGGTGGCAGAAAACCAAGCTGAGATCATTGTTTGTCGAGGCAACTTTCATGGCCGTACTACCACTGTGGTGGGCATGTCATCAAAACCACAGTATCAGTTTGGTTTTGGTCCGTTTGCGCCAGGGTTTAAAATTATCGAATATGGTGATGCAGAGGCTTTGTCGGCAGCGATTACTACAAATACAGCGGCTTTTTTAGTTGAGCCGATACAAGGTGAGCGAGGTATTGTTGTGCCACCTAAAGGCTATTTGCAAGTCGTTGCAAAAATTTGCCGAGAAAATAATGTGTTACTCATACTCGATGAAATACAAACCGGTTTAGGTAGAACGGGTAAATTTTTGGCATGTGAGCATGATGGTGTTAAACCGGATGGTTTAATTTTAGGTAAAGCATTAGGTGGTGGATTATTGCCTGTGTCTTTATTTTTAACTCGTCGTGAAGTCATGGATGTTTTTACTCCAGGTGATCACGGTAGTACATTTGGCGGGAATCCTTTAGCGGCGACAGTTGCATTAGAAGCATTAAACGTTCTGTTTGATGAAAATTTAATCCAACGCTCTGAAGAGTTAGGTGGTTATTTATATCAAAGCCTATTAAAAATTTCTTCACCTCTAATCAAAGAAATTCGTGGTAAAGGTTTATTTGTAGGTATCGAATTGGATTCACGCTATGCGAAAGGGCGTGAGATTGTTTTACAGCTATTAGAACATGGCTTATTAAGCTATGAAACACACGATACAGTTATTCGCTTAGCACCGCCTTTAGTTATTAGCAAACAACAATTAGATGAAGCATTAACGATATTGAAAAAAGTATTGTTAGCGAATATTTAATAAATAATGTTTATTAGCAAAATTCAAGTGCGAAGCGTATTAAGATAAGTTCCTAAGCCGGTCAAAAACATTTGTACAGCAATTGTAGTTAATATCATTCCCATTAAACGTTCTAATGCAGCAATGACTTTGACACCTAATAATTTCTGTAAAGGTACAGCAATGAGAAGTAGCAACGTTGCTATCAATGAAGCGGCTGCTAAGGCTGCAAACCATTTGCTCATTTGATGAGGATCTTGACTGGCGAATAAGATGACGGTAGTCATGGAAGAAGGGCCAGCAAGCAAAGGAATGGCCATAGGGACAATAAAAGGTTCTCCTTGAGTTTGCTCAGCTAATTTATTTTGCCCCATAGGAAATAGCATTTTAATCGCAATAAGAAATAAAATAATTCCGCCTGCAATGCCTAATGCTTCTTCAGTAATATGTAAGCTATCTAAGATAGGTTTTCCGCAAAATAAAAAAAGTGTCAGGATGACAAATGCAATTAAACTTTCACGCAAAATAATTTTCGTACGTCGCTTTGGATCAACTTGTTTGAGTAATGATAAGAAAACCGGGATATTTCCGAGCGGATCCATCACTAAAAAAAGTGTTACAGCCGCCGAATAAATGCTCATTTGAAAATGCATAATAAATTTACTTACAGCAATTAGGTTTTTGGCAAGTGTTGCGCCCGTGCAATAGCAATCTGTGTATCATTATTATACTTTAAGATTGCGCATTCAGCGGTAACATAGATAAAAATTTAAGTGCAATGAGTACACAAAAAAATATTTATGTATTGTAATTGAGATAGTGGTTGACATCCAGCCTTGACTTTCGCAAAATAGCCCCTCAATTTTGAGGAGGGGTTCCCGAGCGGCCAAAGGGAGCAGACTGTAAATCTGCCGGCTCAGCCTTCGAAGGTTCGAATCCTTCCCCCTCCACCAGTTAATTTTTAGATATTAAACATGCGGGTGTAGTTCAACGGTTAGAATTCCAGCCTTCCAAGCTGGCTATGTGGGTTCGATTCCCATCACCCGCTCCAGAAAGCGATGTAGGCAAACTAGCAAACCAACTGGATAAATACTAAAAATCTTTGCCCAGGAATGCGAAAAAGGTACAGAAATTTTTAAAAATGCAGATAGGCCCACATGGCTCAGTGGTAGAGCACTTCCTTGGTAAGGAAGAGGTCACCGGTTCGATCCCGGTTGTGGGCTCCAGAAGTTGTGATATTTCTGAAGCTAGAGAGAGTTAGGCCAGTAGCTCAATTGGCAGAGCGGCGGTCTCCAAAACCGCAGGTTGGGGGTTCGATTCCCTCCTGGCCTGCCAAAAATATAAGTTTGGCAAGGTTAAACTGACTCAACAAGAGTATTTGATATCGGATGCTACTGTTTAAAATGGGGTATGCAAGAATCAAGCGACTTAGGTTTTACAGAAACTATAGAAATAGGCGAAATGAAGAACGCAAAGCTTGAAAACAAGGCCACTAAGAGAGACACCATAATCTGGATCATGATGGCAGTTATTCTCTTGTTGGCTATTTACGCTAATCATTATTTCTCCCACCAGGCCATTGCTATTCGCTTGATAGGCTGGATAATAGATGCACTGGTGCTAGCATCATTATTTTTTTATACGACATTAGGGCAGCGGTTTTGGGCATTTGCACAAGCTTCACGTGCTGAACTACGCAAAGTTGTCTGGCCAACACGAGAAGAAACCGTGCGTACTACTTTGATTGTGATGGCGATGGTGGTTGTAGCGGGTTTGTTTTTGTGGGGTATAGACACGCTCTTATTATGGGCAGTTGCTTTTTTAACAGCGTAAATGAAGAGGATAGTTAATATATGACAGAAAAAAAATCAGAACTTCATTCTGATGTTTCAGAGCAATCGTCGAACGATCCTGTTTCAACTAATGAAAAACCATCTGCAAAAGAAAAAATTGCGCATGGGGTTATGCATTGGTATGTCGTACAAGCACGTTCAGGTTATGAGCGCAAGGTTTTAGATGCTTTAAATGAGCGAATTAAACAACAAGGTTTAACAGAGAAATTTGGCCAAATTATTGTGCCGACCGAAGAAGTGGTCGAAATTCACCAAGGTCGTAAACGTAAAACAGCACGCAAATTTTATCCAGGGTATGTTTTGGTTGAAATGGATATGGATGAAGATAGTTGGTATCTCGTTCAAAAAACACCGGGCGTGATTAAATTTATCGGCGGAACGAGTGATAAGCCAGTCCCTCTGAGCAGTAAAGAGGTGGATAAGATATTACAGCGTATGCAAGAAGGCGTAGATAAACCTCGACCTAAAGTTTTGTTTGAAGTGGGTGAAGTGGTCCGTGTCGTGGATGGACCTTTTGCTGACTTTAATGGCGAGGTTGAAGAAGTAAACTATGAAAAAAACCGTATGCGCGTTTCGGTCATTATTTTTGGTCGCTCCACGCCGGTTGAACTAGAGTTTGGTCAAGTTAAAAAAGCTTGATGCATTGTAGGATCCTTTTCTGGCAAGAAAAGGGATAGAGAGAAATATACTCACAGCAATGGGATTTTTGGCAAGGCGGCCGCGACAATGAGTAACCGGAGTGTATTTAACATACATGAGGATTGCGAATTGAGCGGCAACACAGACAAAAATTTAAGTGCGAAGAGTAAATCATCAATGGGAAGCTTAGTGATGATGCTAAGCGTTAGACCCGGAGGTAAAAATGGCAAAGAAAATACAAGCTTATGTAAAGTTACAGGTAAAAGCCGGTGAGGCTAATCCTGCGCCACCTATTGGCCCTGCTTTGGGACAACAAGGGGTGAATATTATGGAGTTCTGCAAGGCCTTTAATGCGCGCACACAAAATGTAGAGAAAGGTATGCCGATGCCAGTAGTGATTACGGTACATACCGATCGTAGCTTTACTTTTATTATCAAAACGCCTCCTGCTTCTTATTTAATTATGAAAGCAGCAGGGATCAGTAAAGGCAGTAGCATCCCCAACAAAAATAAAGTCGGTAAAATTACTCGTAAGCAGTTGTCTGAGATTGCAACAGTTAAAATGCCTGATCTAACCGCAGGCGATTTAGAAGCGGCTATGCACACAATAGCAGGTACGGCACGTAATATGGGTATTGAAGTTGAGGGGGAAGCATAACATGGCCAAACTAAGTAAACGTTTCCGTTCGATTCAAGAAAAACGGATCCCTGGGAAGGTATATACAGTTGCAGAAGCCATCGCTTTGCTCAAAGAGTTTCCAGTTAAATTCAACCAAAGTGTGGATGTTAGTATCAATTTAGGCGTTGATCCGCGTAAATCGGATCAAACGGTTCGTGGCGCCGTCGTATTACCCCATGGAATAGGTAAAACACCCCGTGTTGCTGTATTTGCTCAAGGAGCAAATGCCGAGACAGCAAAGGCAGCTGGTGCAGATATCGTGGGTTTTGACGATTTGGCTGCTAGCATAAAAGCCGGTAACTTAGATTTTGATGTGCTGATTGCAACACCTGATGCTATGCGCTTAGTCGGTCAGCTTGGCCAGATATTAGGGCCAAGAAACTTGATGCCTAATCCTAAGATAGGCACAGTGACGATGGATGTAAATACGGCAGTTGCCAATGCGAAGTCGGGCCAGGTGCGCTACCGTGCCGATAAGGGCGGAATTATCCACTGTACTATTGGGAAGTTGAGTTTTGAGGCTCAGCAGTTACTGCAGAATTTAGAAGTACTGGTAGGAGCGGTTAAAAAGGCTAAGCCAGCTATTGCTAAAGGTGTTTATTTAAAGAAGCTGACTCTATCCAGTACGATGGGCCCAGGCCTATTAATTAATTTGGCATCGTTAGAAGCGAGTTAATGATAGGCGGCGCCGCACTATTCCCTTTGTTAACGACGATAACATAAAATTAGCGGCTTGTGGCTTGACTATTTAGCGTATTTAGGATAGAAGAGCTACCCCCACTTGATATAATAGTGGGAATGAATTCGCAGTTAAAGGGCTTTCCCTCTAACTGTCGGAGACCGTAGGTGCGTCGGCATTAAAAGATAGATATCAACGTCCCTCTTTTAATTCGGCGCTTAATTTATTACCTACGCAGACGGTGAACCTTTACGGCCACCGAGCCTTAACCATCATCCAGTAATAGTCGATGGTTGAACAATACATGAGGAGAAAACCAACGTGACATTAAGACTTGAAGATAAACAGGCCATTGTTGCGGAAGTTGGAGAGGTTGCAAAAAATGCGTTATCAGCAGTCACTGCTGAATATCGCGGTTTAAGCGTGGGGGAAATGAGTCAATTACGCTTACAAGCACGCAGCTCAGGAGTGTATTTACGTGTCGTGCGAAATACCTTGGCGCGTCGTGCTTTAGAAGGTACAGGCTTTGCGTGTTTACAAGACACTTTAGTAGGCCCGTTACTTTTAGCATTTTCCCAACAAGAGCCAGGTGCAGCAGCGCGGCTTATTCGAACATTTATCAAGCAAAATGAAAAATTGGTCGTTAAGGCAGTTGCCTTTGATGGTCAGTTATTAGCGGTAAATGAACTCGAAAAACTCGCGAATCTTCCAACCCGTGATGAAGCCATTGCGACATTGATGGCAGTTATAAAAGCACCAATTACTAAGTTAGTGCGTACGCTGGCCGAACCACAAGCCAAACTGGTACGTACATTGGCTGCTGTACGCGATAAGCAACAAGTAGCCGCATAATGCTGTTAATTAATTAGTTTTTATTTTTTGGAGTGATTGATATGAATGCTAAAGCAAAAGAAGATGTATTAGATGCAATTTCTAACATGAGTGTCATGGAAGTCGTTGATCTTATTAAGAATATGGAAGAAAAATTTGGTGTATCTGCAGCCGCTGCTACAGTCGCCGTGGCAGCAGCACCTGGTGTGGCAGCAGCGGTTGAAGAAAAAACTGAATTCAATGTTGAATTGAAAGAAGTAGGTTCTAATAAGATCAATGTGATTAAAATAGTACGTGAAGCAACGGGTCTTGGTTTAAAAGAAGCTAAAGATTTGGTTGAATCAGCACCTAAAGCGGTTATTAAAGAAGGGTTATCTAAAGCCGATGCTGAAGCACTTATCACTAAACTTAAAGAAGTCGGTGCTACAGGCGAAATTAAATAAGCTTATAACAATAAAAGAATGCTCAGGTTAATTACTTGGGCATTCTTTGTGTTGTGAAAATGGTTTTTGAGTAAATTTTTTTAGTGTGAAACACATATAAGATCAGGTTTAAGACGATGTTGATCGTAAGGATGTTGGCTAAAAAGGGACTTAGAACGAGATGAAGTTTTGTACTTATAGCCATTGGTTTTTTGGGAAGTATCGCGCGTTTATACAGCAATCCGGTGTATATATAGGATTGTGAACTGAGCGGCAACACAGACAAAATTCAAATGCGAAGAGTATTAAAAAATAGGCGCTTTAAGCGTTACAGATAGCCAACGTTAACATAGGCCCAGTAATGGGCGCGATTTTTCTTTATTTATTCTGTTCTCTAACTAGGTGAACTTTAGATGGTAATTCGGACATCCCCAGCAACTGCGCAAACAAATACCCCTTATTCATTTACTGAAAAAAAACGAATTCGTAAAAATTTTGGTAAACAAGCAACTATAATGGAAGCGCCCTATTTATTAGCGACGCAAATTCAGTCTTATCATCGATTTTTACAAATAGACACTTCGCCGGATGCGTTGGAAGATTTTGGACTTAATGCTGCTTTTAAGTCTATATTTCCCATTTCTTCTTATTCCGGTGGTGAAGCGACACTGGAATATATTAGTTACCGAATAGGGCAACCGCCTTTTGATGTTAAAGAATGTCAAGCACGTGGTTTAACGTATGGTGCTCCTTTACGTGTGAAAATGCGTTTAATTATTTACGATAAAGAAGCAGCGCCAGGCTCATCGAAGCTCAAATATATTAAAGAGCAAGAAGTTTACATGGGTGAGTTGCCATTGATGACTGACACAGGAAGTTTTGTGATTAATGGAACGGATCGTGTGGTTGTTTCACAGTTACATCGTTCCCCCGGTGTGTTTTTCGAACATGATAAAGGCAAAACGCATTCTTCAGGTAAGTTGTTGTATGCGGCGAGAATTATTCCTTACCGTGGTTCTTGGTTAGATTTTGAATTTGATCCCAAAGATAATTTATTTGTTCGTATTGATAGACGACGTAAATTAGCCGCAACTATATTATTACGTGCATTAGGATATACCTCAGAAGAAATATTAGAGTTATTTTTTAGTAATAATGTTTTTCATCTAAAAGGTGAAAAGATTATTTTAGATTTAGTACCTGAACGTTTGCGTGGCGAAATAGCGAGCTTTGATATTAAAGATGCCAGTGGCAAAGTGATTGTTGAGCAAGGTCGACGTATTGCAGTAAGACAAATTCGTGAAATTGAAAAAGCTAAGATTAAACATTTAGAGTTACCGGTTGATTATTTAATTGGTAAAATATTGGCTAAGCCTATTATTGATGCAGAAACCGGTGAAATTCTGTTTGAAGCAAACACAGAGCTAAGTGCAGATATAATTAAAAAGTTAATAGAGGCACAGGTAGAAAAAGTAGAAACTTTATATACCAATGATTTAGATTCAGGGGCTTACATTTCGACAACTTTACGTATTGATCCAAGTCATAGTCAGCAAGAAGCGTTAGTAGAAATTTACCGTATGATGCGTCCAGGTGAACCACCTACTAAAGAAGCAGCAGAAGCTTTATTTAAAAATTTATTTTTTGTTTTGGATCGTTACGATTTATCTGCAGTAGGGCGGATGAAGTTTAATCGTCGCTTAGGCCGTGAAGAAATTACTGGATCGGGTACCTTGACCAAAGATGATATTGTGGCTGTGTTGCGCGCATTGATCGAAATACGCAATGGTAAAGGCGACGTGGATGATATCGATCATTTAGGTAATCGTCGTGTACGTAGTGTCGGTGAAATGGCCGAAAATCAATTTCGTATTGGTTTAGTGCGTGTTGAACGAGCAGTTAGAGATCGTTTAAGTGTGGCTGAATCTGAAAATTTAATGCCACAAGATCTCATTAATGCTAAGCCTATATCTGCTGCAATCAAAGAGTTCTTTGGCTCTAGTCAGCTATCGCAGTTCATGGATCAAGTGAATCCTCTTTCCGAAATTACGCATAAGCGTCGTGTATCTGCCTTAGGGCCAGGTGGGCTAACACGTGAACGAGCAGGCTTTGAAGTTCGAGACGTACATCCCACGCACTACGGCCGTGTTTGCCCGATTGAAACACCCGAAGGTCCTAATATTGGTTTGATTAACTCCCTAGCGGTGTATGCTCGAACTAACCATTATGGGTTTCTTGAAACACCTTATCGTAAAGTTGAAAATGGTAAAGTAACTAAAGAGATTCAATATTTATCTGCCATTGAAGAAGGTAGATATGTCATTGCACAGGCCAACACCCGTTTGGACAGCCATGGTAAATTGATCGATGACTTAATTCCATGTCGGCATCGTAATGAATCGATGCTAACGACAGCGGATAAAGTCAATTATATGGATATTTCACCCGCTCAAGTTGTTTCCGTAGCAGCTTCTTTGATTCCCTTCCTAGAGCATGACGATGCAAACCGTGCGCTGATGGGTTCGAACATGCAACGTCAAGCTGTGCCTACCTTGCGTACTGAAAAACCTTTAGTGGGCACCGGTATGGAACGTAAAGTAGCGGTTGATTCAGGTGTGGTGGTAGTGGCTAAACGCAGCGGTTTTATTGATTCCGTCGATGCGGGTCGTATCGTCGTGCGTGTTGATGATAAAGAAGCATCAGCAGGCACAGCCGGCGTCGATATTTACAATCTGACTAAATACACCCGTTCTAATCAAAATACCTGTATTAACCAACGACCTTTAGTCAAGAAAGGCGATAAGATTAAGCAGGGCGACGTCATGGCAGATGGTCCTTCAACCGACTTAGGTGAGTTAGCGCTAGGACGTAATTTGTTCGTGGCCTTTATGCCATGGAATGGTTATAACTTTGAAGACTCGATTTTAATTTCAGAGCGTGTTGTTTCCGAAGATCGTTTTACCACGATACATATCGAAGAATTAACCTGTATTGCACGTGATACGAAATTAGGGACTGAAGAAGTTTCATCCGATATTCCTAATGTTGGAGAAAGTGCGCTTTCTAAATTAGATGAGTCAGGTATTGTGCATTTAGGCGCTTGGGTAGAAGCGGGTGACATATTGGTTGGAAAGGTGACACCGAAGGGTGAAACCCAATTGACACCCGAAGAAAAACTATTACGCGCGATATTTGGTGAAAAAGCTTCGGATGTAAAAGACAGTTCGTTACGTGTTCCTTCTGGAATGCGCGGTACCGTTATTGATGTTCAAGTATTTACGCGAGATGGTTTAGAAAAGGATAAACGCGCGTTAAGTATTGAAGAAATGGCTTTAGATAAAATTAAAAAAGATTTATACGACGAGTTTAGAATTTTAGAAAATGACTGTTATCAACGCTTAGAGACTTTATTAGTTGGCGCTACGGCAAGTAGTGGGCCTAATAAATTAAAGTCAGGTAGTAAAGTAACATTAGAATATTTACAAAATCTGGCTAAAGATCAATGGTTTTCTGTTAGTTTGCGTGATGAAGCGGCTAATCAGCAATTGGAAGCCGTTGCCAAACAGTTAGAAGCAGCACGTCTTGCTTTAGATGAGAAATTTGAGAATAAACGAAAAAAACTAACCCAAGGTGATGATTTAGCGCCAGGCATACTTAAGATTGTTAAAGTGCATTTAGCTATCAAACGTTGTATACAGCCAGGTGATAAGATGGCTGGGCGGCATGGTAATAAAGGGGTGATTTCTACCATTATTCCTGTCGAAGATATGCCATATATGAAAGATGGAACACCGGTTGATATCGTTCTGAATCCTTTGGGTGTGCCATCCCGTATGAACGTGGGTCAGGTGCTGGAAACGCATCTAGGCTGGGCGGCAAAGGGTTTAGGTATCAAAATTGGTAATATGTTAGATGACCAGAAAAATATTAAAGAAATTAAAAACTTCTTAGGTTCAATTTACAACGATACGAAGGAAACAGCCCAAAAAGTAGATTTAGACAAATTATCGGATGAATCTGTGGTTGAGCTAGCGCAAAATTTACGTAACGGTGTGCCTATGGCAACACCTGTCTTTGATGGTGTGACTGAGGCGGAAATTAAACGCATGTTATGCTTAGCAGATTTGCCAGAATCAGGGCAAACCACACTCTACGATGGTAGAACCGGTGAACGTTTTGAACGACCTGTTACCGTAGGTTATATGTACATGCTGAAGTTGAATCATTTAGTCGACGATAAGATGCATGCGCGCTCTACAGGATCGTATAGTTTAGTAACCCAACAACCATTGGGCGGTAAAGCGCAATTTGGTGGTCAGCGATTTGGTGAGATGGAAGTTTGGGCGTTAGAAGCTTATGGAGCAGCTTACACTTTACAAGAAATGTTAACTGTCAAATCGGATGACGTTGCCGGTCGAACCAAGATGTATAAGAACATTGTTGATGGCGACCATCAGATGGAAGCGGGTATGCCAGAATCATTTAACGTATTAGTCAAGGAAATACGCTCCTTGGCAATTAATGCAGAATTAGAAACCAAAGATTAATCTGAAGTGGAGAGTATAACCTTGGCAACTAAACCAAAAGCAGACACTATAAAGTCAGAGCTAGAGCATGCTACGACGACTACATCAGAAATGGCTAAAGCTGCACCAGCATCTTCCGAATCAGTAAAGCCAGAGTCCGCTCAAGAAAGTTTGGCGAGCATGGCGGAAGCGATCGAGTCGAACGCAAACAACGAAAGAGTCAAAGTATTTGCTGATAAACCGTTGATGTCGGATTTATTAGGGATACTGAAGCAAGAAGATTATTTAGATGAATTTGATAATATTCGTATCTCTTTAGCTTCGCCGGAAATGATTCGCACCTGGTCTTATGGCGAGGTCAAAAAACCAGAGACCATTAATTATCGTACGTTCAAGCCTGAAAGAGACGGATTATTTTGCGCCAAAATCTTTGGGCCAATTAAGGATTATGAGTGCTTATGTGGTAAGTACAAACGACTTAAACATCGTGGTGTGATTTGTGAAAAATGTGGTGTTGAAGTGGCATTGACTAAAGTACGACGTGAGCGTATGGGTCATGTCGAACTAGCAAGCCCAGTTGCTCATATTTGGTTTTTAAAGTCTTTACCTTCACGTATCGGTTTACTACTTGATATGACGTTACGTGATATCGAACGCGTTCTTTATTTTGAAGCATTTGTGGTTATAGAACCCGGTATGACGACGTTGGAACGTGGTCAGCTTTTAACGGATGAGCAATACTTGGAAGCTATTGAAGAACACGGTGATGAATTTGATGCACGTATGGGCGCCGAAGCCATACAGCAATTACTGATCACCTTGAATATGAAGGAAGAAATTAATACTTTACGTGAAGAAATTCCCAATACCAGTTCAGAAACCAAGTTAAAAAAATTCTCTAAGCGTTTGAAATTATTGGAAGGCTTTGATCAATCTGGCAATAAACCAGAATGGATGGTATTAACGGTATTACCCGTATTACCACCTGATTTACGTCCTTTAGTACCTTTAGATGGTGGACGCTTTGCGACGTCGGATCTAAATGATCTTTATCGACGCGTGATCAATCGTAATAACCGTCTAAAACGCTTATTAGATCTGAATGCACCTGATATTATTGTACGTAACGAAAAACGTATGCTGCAAGAATCAGTGGATGCCTTATTAGATAATGGTCGTCGTGGTCGTGCTATTACCGGTAGTAACAAACGACCATTAAAATCTTTGGCGGATATGATTAAAGGTAAGCAAGGTCGATTTAGACAGAACTTGCTGGGTAAACGTGTTGATTACTCAGGGCGTTCGGTCATCGTAGTAGGTCCTACATTAAAACTGCATCAATGTGGTTTACCGAAAAAAATGGCCTTAGAATTATTTAAACCTTTCATTTTAAGTAAATTACAATTCCGTGGCTTAGCGTCTACGATCAAGGCTGCTAAGAAAATGGTAGAAAATGAGTCGCCGGAAGTGTGGGATATCCTCGAAGATGTGATCCGCGAACATCCAGTATTATTAAACCGAGCGCCTACCTTGCATCGTTTAGGTATTCAGGCATTCGAACCTATATTAGTCGAAGGCAAAGCCATCCAATTGCATCCTTTAGTTTGTACCGCGTATAACGCGGACTTTGACGGTGACCAAATGGCAGTGCACGTGCCATTAACCATAGAAGCTCAGCTGGAAGCGCGTACGTTGATGATGTCGACTAACAACATTTTATCTCCTGCGAATGGCGAGCCGATTATCCTTCCGACTCAGGATGTCGTTTTAGGTCTTTATTATTTAACCCGCGACAAAATTAATGCCAAAGGAGAAGGTTTAATTTGTGCCGATGTTAACGATGTGCGTCAGTTGTATGATGCAGGCTATGCCGATTTGCATGCCAAGATTAAAGTGAGAATAACCGAAGTGTTGTTCGACGCGAAAGGTGAACGTAATGAATCGGTTAAGTTAATTGATTCCACGGTTGGTAGAGCTTTATTACGTGAAACGCTACCGGATGGTTTGCCTTTTTCTCTAATTAATAAAACACTGAATAAAAAAGCGATATTAAGTCTTATCAATGAATGTTATCGACGTTTAGGTTTGAAAGCGACGGTTATTTTTGCTGATAAATTGATGTATACCGGTTTTGGTTATGCCACACGTGCTGGTATTTCTGTCGGGATTGAAGATTTAATCATTCCTGAAAGTAAAGCCGCTATTATTGCAGGCGCTGAAACCGAAGTAAAAGAAATTGAATCTCAATACGCATCCGGTCTAGTCACGCAAGGTGAGCGTTATAACAAGGTTGTTGATATTTGGTCGCGCACTAATGATCAAGTAGCGAAAGCGATGATGGAAAAATTAGCGACTGAAAATGTAAAGGCTGCCGATGGCACTATCGTATCGCAAGAGTCATTTAATCCGGTGTACATGATGGCAGATTCAGGCGCCCGAGGCTCACCCGCACAAATGCGCCAATTAGCCGGTATGCGAGGTTTGATGACTAAACCAGACGGCACCATTATTGAGACACCGATTACAGCTAACTTCCGTGAAGGTTTAGACGTATTACAATACTTTATTTCTACGCACGGTGCGCGTAAAGGTTTGGCGGATACGGCGTTAAAAACGGCTAATTCAGGTTATTTGACACGCCGTTTAGTTGATGTTGCGCAAGATATGGTTGTTACGGAAGATGACTGTGGAGCGACCTTAGGAATCGCTATTACTCCTCACGTCGAAGGGGGAGAGATCATGGTACCATTACGCGAACGGGTCTTGGGTCGTGTATTGGCAGAAGATGTCAGTTTACCCGGTAGTGATGATATTGTAGTTAACAAGGGAACTTTGTTAGATGAAGACTGGGTCAATATTTTAGAAGAACGGGCTGTTGATCAAGTTAATGTGCGCTCACCTATCACCTGTGAAGCCAAATATGGTATTTGCGCCGCCTGTTATGGCCGTGACTTGGCTCGTGGACATTTAGTGGGTATCGGTGAGTCAGTGGGTGTTATCGCTGCTCAGTCGATAGGAGAGCCTGGTACACAGTTAACCATGCGTACCTTCCACATCGGTGGTGCGGCTTCGCAGATTGCTTTGGCGAATCATATTCAAGTAAAATCTAAAGGCCGCATTAAATTACATAATATCAAGTTAGTTAAGCATAATGATGGGCATTATGTGACTGTCTCGCGTTCAGGAGAATTAACTCTACTCGATTCCCAGGGTCGCGAAAGAGAACGTTATAAACTACCCTATGGTGCCACGATTAAAGTTTCTGACGGTACCGAAGTGGTACCAGGTCAGTTAATTGCGCAATGGGACCCGCACACCCATCCAGTTGTCACTGAAGTTGCTGGTTACGTTAAGTTTATCGACTTAATCGATGGTATCACCATGAATCGCCAAACAGATGAACTGACGGGTTTAACCAGTATTGTGGTGATGGATTCCAAACAACGTGGCTCAGGAGGTAAGGAACTACGTCCTATGGTCCGACTTACCGATAAAGAAGGTAATGATCTGTTCTTACCTGGTACCCGTTTGCCAGCGCATTATTTCTTACCAATTAATGCAATTTTGAGCTTGGAAGATGGTGCTGCGGTGGGCGTAGGTGATATCGTTGCACGTATTCCGCAAGAAACTTCAAAAACGCGGGATATTACCGGTGGTTTACCGCGGGTAGCCGATCTTTTTGAAGCACGTAAGCCTAAAGAACCTGCAATCTTAGCGGAAATTTCCGGTATTATCAGTTTTGGTAAAGAAACTAAAGGTAAACGCCGTTTAGTGATTACCGGTAATAACGGCGAAGCGTTTGAAGCGTTAATTCCTAAATGGCGCCACGTGACGGTTTTTGAAGGTGAACACGTAGAACGAGGTGAAATTGTCGCTGATGGACCTTTAAATCCACATGATATCTTACGTTTACTAGGGATTAATGCCCTGACTAACTATATCGTCAGCGAAGTTCAAGAAGTTTATCGATTACAAGGTGTGAAAATCAATGATAAACACATTGAGGTGATCGTTCGTCAAATGTTGCGTAAAGTAAATATCCTAGACTCCGGTGAAAGTCGTTACTTAAAAGGGGAGCAATTAGAAGAATCGCGTCTGAAAGAAGAAAATAGAAAACTGGTCGCTGAAAATAAATTACCTGCACGCTTTGAAGCGGTACTGTTAGGTATTACCAAAGCTTCTTTAGCGACGGATTCCTTTATCTCAGCGGCGTCATTCCAAGAAACGACACGTGTATTAACCGAAGCAGCGGTTACTGGAAAACGTGATGAACTAAAAGGATTAAAGGAAAACGTGATTGTTGGCCGTTTAATTCCTGCAGGAACTGGATTTGCTTATCATGCTGAAGCGCGTCGTCAGCGGGCTGCTCATATATTGGCAAGGCAACAACGTTTAACGGCTGTTGCGGCACCACAAATGACGGCGAGTGATGTGGAACAAGCACTCAGTCAGGCCTTATCTGAGCCTAAGAAAGATGAGAAATCATAATTTCTATCGTTAAATCTTCTCTCTTTTTATAAAAAAATGCACTTTATAGTGCATTTTTTTTAATCTTTGCAATCTGCCCATACTTGTTTTTGCTGAGTGAAAATCAGCAGTGAAAAACTCACCGTTCATTTTTTGTTAATAATCCTCTGCTTTAATTAGCATAAATATAAAAATGATTTTTGATTGAGATTAACAAAAAAAATAATTCCATGAAAACCATATTATCTGATGTTGAAATTCGCGACTTGCGATCAAATTTAAAACGACGTGGAAAATCTTTTAAAGCAGGGATGATTTTATTAGTTGATTCTTTAAAAAACATTGAACTTACAAAATATGTCAATAATAAAGAAACAAGTCAATCGATAGAAAAATATATAGGTATCATCGTTTGTATTGATGACTTTTACGAAGAATATACTTCTAAGTTGGATGTTATCACTTCTCTAGACGAAGGAGAGCAAAATTTAAGTAATTTACTCAGCAAATATAAACAGTTATTGCAAGAAAATAGCTTATTAAACGATCATTTTCAATCTTTATGTGAGGCAGAACGTTATTCGGTATGGAAAAATGGGCGTAAAGCTTTTGATACGGTGGTTAAAAGCAGTCAACTTGAAATAACCCAGCAAGAAATTCCTTGCCATGATGCGGATTTTTTAGCTAAAGAATACGAAAAAATTAATGATAAAGCTCCACTACTCTGGTTCGAGTGGTTAGCTCCTTGGCAGCAAGAATTTATTAAGACGCATCAAGTTATACTATTAAAAAATTCAATTCCCTCTTCCTTACGTTCTGTCCCTGGACTGGCGAATTTATCAAAACATGTTTGTAAAATTAATGGAGTTGAAAGCTTAGCTTATTTTCGCCATGCCACGCAACGGCCAGTTGATTTGATGAGTAATAAGAACGCTTATGATGAAGAGTATCGCTTAACCTGTTTGAATATGGCGAGTCAAATCAAGTTGAGTTTGGATGATCAATGGAAACAGACCCACACAAAACAGCTCCCAGAAGCGGTTATTTTAACACAATCACTGTTATCACCAGGAATAGCCGCCGATCTTAAAAGCAAGATTTCTGGGCCAAGTGATAACGACACCGAGATTTACAAATTGAAAGAGGAGGTCGTCGAGCTTTTTCAATACGCATTATCTTACCCTAATGAGTCCATCGATAAAAAGTATGCCCACCTTAAAGAAAAATTTTTTAAAGAAACTGCAACCAATCAAACGATTTATTATAAAGATTTTTTAGATATTTGCGGTTTAAAAACTCAGCCAGAAGGATTGTTTAAATATAAATACACTGAACCATTAAAAATTACCTTGTTATCGACTAATCACCCTCTAAACATATTGCGACGTGGCGGTGCATACTCACAGCAAACCACTAACAATAATTATAACACCGCGCTTTTGCTAGGATCCGTTGGACGATTTCTAAAACCAATTTTTGAGGAATATTGCGAAAACTTACGTTCAAGCCAACAACTTGCTTCCATTAATCAATTGTTAAAAACGCTCAATCAATGTGAAGAAAATAAAAAAATCTCAGAAACTGATAGACAGGCTTTAATTAAAATTATTGTTAGTTTCTTGGGGATGCGGCATAAATTTGATGGAAATACACAACGTTTGTTTTGTGCATTGCAGATATTGCTATCCACACCATTAGATCAGGGGGGATTGATAGATGAGGACGGGTATCACAATCAGTTGATGATAAGTAGCGCAGAGGCACTTATTTTGAATTGTATCCGAGGTTCGCTATGGGTGGCTTGTAAAAGTGGCAAGGACCGTACTGGGATAGCTTCAGCAGCTTACGATGCAACAGCTTTATATTATGACCAACATCTTAAATTACCTGGTTACAAGGATAAACAAACAGATAGAACAGCCTATATCACGCTGCTGAAAGAGTTATTCGACTCAGGTCATCAGCAAGGGGCAGCTGGACAAAATGCACCGGGAGCAAAGGGTATCGTTGAACCGCGGATGATTTTACCTGCCGATGTCAAACTCGATGAAGACAGCAACGAATTAAATACCTTTTTTGCTCGTTTAAACAAGCCATCTGATCCAGGTAGAAAAAAAATGATAGCCTCTTTATCTTCTCTAAAAAATCTATCAAGAGGACTATTTTTCAAGTCAGCAAAAGATCTAATAGCAGAGATAGAAAGCCCAAAGGCGAAAAAGGGTGGAATATGGTTAGTTAGTTAAGAAAAGGCTTGCATTCTTCAGTCTTCGAGTTTCTAAGATACTAGGAAAATTACACTAAAAATAATGGGTCATTAAAATAAAGAAAATAGGACAAAAGCGAGTGGCTATTTTGGTCATATAGGCTTAAAAAAATACAAAAAAGTGAGTAGAAAATAAGTGAATAAGATGATGTCTACACTTGACATCTTAGAGCGGTCTCTTTACAATCTCGCCCCTCTTCGTTCGATGAAGAAAGTATTTTTTGAGCTTACTGTAACGCCTAAAAAGTTTAGTGTAAAACGTGAATAAACGTTTGATTGACACTAAAAAAGAAAGTATTCAGACTAAATTTAAGCCACATTTTTGAGTAAAGAGATTACATGGCCACAATTAACCAGTTAGTACGAAAGCCGCGTGTACAAAGACGCACTAAATCTATGGTGCCTGCGTTGGGTGAATGCCCGCAAAAACGCGGTGTTTGCACACGTGTTTATACGGTTACCCCTAAAAAGCCAAATTCGGCTTTACGTAAGGTAGCGCGGGTACGTTTAACCAACGGCATGGAAGTAACGACTTACATCGGTGGTGAAGGTCATAATCTTCAGGAGCACTCAGTTATTCTGATGCGCGGCGGTCGAGTAAAAGACTTACCTGGTGTTCGGTATCACGTGGTGCGTGGTGCTTTAGATACCTCAGGTGTATCGGGCCGAAAACAAGGGCGTTCTAAATATGGTGCTAAAAGGCCTAAAGATAAATAAATTAAATAGCTAGGAATTGAGTTATGCCAAGAAGACGTGTTGCTGCTAAAAGGGTTATCCTCCCTGATCCTAAATTTAAAAGTGAGTTATTGAGTAAGTTCATTAATTCAGTAATGAAAAATGGGAAAAAAGCTGTTGCGGAAAAGATCGTTTATGGCGCTTTAGAGCGGTTGGATATCCGGCTAAAAGATAAGTCTAAGAAAGTAGACAGAGATGAAGAAGAGGGTGGTGAAGGTAGCAGTGGTAAGCAAGGTTTTGATGCAGATGCATTGCTCGATATTTTTGACCAGGCTTTAGATAATATTCGACCGAATGTGGAGGTGAGAGCAAGACGTGTGGGTGGCTCGACCTATCAGATTCCCGTGGAAGTGCGTCCATCACGACGTACAGCCTTAGCTATGCGCTGGCTTAAAGTGGCAGCGAGTCAACGTAGCGAAAAGACCATGGCACACCGCTTATCGGCAGAGATTTTGGATGCTTATGACAATAAAGGCATCGCAGTGAAAAAACGAGAAGATACGCACCGTATGGCTAAGGCTAACCAAGCTTTTGCTCATTTCCGGTTCGGATGATTTTAAAAAATTTAAAAGGTACTGAGTGTGGATCGACAAACACCCATAGAACGCTATCGAAATATCGGTATTATTGCCCATATCGATGCGGGGAAGACAACAACAACAGAACGTATATTATTTTATACTGGCGTATCACATAAACTGGGTGAGGTCCACGAGGGCACCGCCATTATGGATTGGATGGCTCAAGAACAAGAGCGTGGTATTACCATTACCTCGGCTGCGACCACCTGTTTTTGGGATGGTATGGCGCATCAATTTCCCCAGCATCGTATTAACATTATTGATACGCCTGGGCACGTCGATTTTACTATTGAAGTGGAACGATCGCTGCGCGTGCTGGATGGTGCTTGTGTCGTCTTCTGTGCTGTGAGTGGTGTTGAGCCACAATCTGAAACAGTATGGCGTCAAGCGAATAAGTATCAGGTGCCGCGCCTAGCTTTTGTGAATAAGATGGATAGGGCGGGCGCTAACTTCTTGCGCGTCATTGAGCAAATAACCAAGCGTTTAGGCGGACGTCCGATTCCTATCCATATCCCGATAGGCGCAGAAGAAAAATTTGAAGGCGTCGTCGATTTAGTGCAAATGAAAGCTATTTACTGGGATGAAAGTACGCAAGGTATGCGGTTTGAATATCGAGATATTCCTGACGCGCTAAAGGCTGAGTGTGAAGCTTGGCATGAAAAGCTGATTGAGACAGTGGCTGAAGCATCTGAAGAAATGACAGAGCGTTATCTTAATGGCGAAAAGTTTACACCCGATGAAGTTAAGCATGCTATTCGTGTGTTGACCTTAGATAATAAGATTGTTCCTGTATTGTGTGGTTCAGCCTTTAAGAATAAGGGTGTGCAGGCGATGTTAGATGCTGTTATTGAGTATTTACCTGCTCCTAATGATGTTGCGGCTATTAAAGGTGTGCTCGATGATGCGAATCAAACGGCTGCTGAAAGACCGCCCGTTGATGATGCGCCTTTTGCAGCGCTTGCATTTAAAATAGCGACTGATCCTTTTGTTGGTTCGTTGGTGTATTTTCGAGTGTATTCCGGTGTGGTAAAGAGTGGTGATAGTGTTTACAACCCCGTTAAAAGCAAAAAAGAACGTATAGGACGTATCGTGCAAATGCACGCTAATACGCGTGAAGAAATAAAAGAAGTCAGAGCAGGTGATATTGCTGCTGCTGTTGGTTTGAAGTACACCACAACGGGTGATACGCTTTCAGATCCAAATAATATTATTACACTAGAGCGCATGGAATTTCCTGAGCCAGTTATCTCCGTAGCGGTAGAGCCTAAAACCAAAGCCGATCAAGAGAAAATGTCTATTGCGTTAAGTAAATTAGCTCAAGAAGATCCTTCTTTTCGAGTGCGGGTTGATGAAGAATCAGGTCAAACCATTATTTCTGGTATGGGAGAACTGCATTTAGAAATTATTGTTGATCGAATGAAGCGAGAATTTAGTGTTGAAGCAAATGTAGGTAAACCACAAGTTGCTTATCGAGAAACCATACGTAAAGCTGTCGAACAGGAAGGAAAATTTGTTCGTCAAAGTGGTGGTCGCGGTCAATATGGCCATGTATGGATAAAGTTAGAACCATTAGAAGCAGGTAAAGGTTACGAATTTGAAAATGCTATTGTCGGTGGTGTTATCCCTAGAGAGTATATTCCAGCTGTGGATAAAGGGATAAAAGAGCAGTTAGAAAATGGTGTGATAGCGGGATATCCAGTCGTAGATGTGAAAGTAACTCTTTTTGATGGTACTTATCATGATGTCGATTCCAGCGAAATGGCTTTCAAAATTGCGGGTTCTATGGCTTTTAAAGAAGGTGCACGCAAAGCGTCCCCTGTCTTGTTAGAGCCGATTATGAAGGTTGAAGTGGTGACGCCCGAAGAGTATATGGGTGATGTCATGGGCGATCTGAATCGTCGTCGTGGTATTTTGCAGGGTATGGAAGATTTACCTGCCGGCGGTGGAAAAATGATACGCGCTGAGGTTCCACTTTCTGAAATGTTTGGTTATGCCACAGACTTACGTTCAGCGACTCAAGGACGTGCTACCTATACGATGGAGTTCGGTAAATATAACGAAGCTCCCGCTAACGTTGCAGATGGTATTATTCGTAAAAAAGATGATAGTAAATAATTAATAGTTATTGAGGTAAAAATTATGGCCACTGGAAAGTTTGTGCGAAATAAGCCCCATTTAAATGTGGGAACAATAGGCCACGTTGATCATGGTAAGACAACATTGACGGCAGCCATTACCAAATGTATGGCAGACAAGTTTGGTGGTGAAGCCATTGCGTTTGATAAAATTGATAAAGCACCAGAAGAAAAGGCGCGTGGGATTACTATTTCTACTTCGCACGTAGAGTATGAAAGTGACAAACGTCACTATGCGCATGTTGATTGTCCCGGTCACGCCGATTATGTCAAAAATATGATTACTGGTGCTGCGCAAATGGATGGTGCAATACTTGTCGTGAGTGCTGCGGATGGTCCTATGCCACAAACACGCGAACACATATTATTAGCACGACAAGTCGGTGTGCCTAACATTGTTGTATTTATGAATAAATGTGACATGGTAGATGACGCAGAATTGTTAGATTTAGTGGAAATGGAAATCAGAGAATTGCTTTCTAAGTATGAATTTCCTGGCGATGATATTCCTGTTATCCGTGGATCGGCTAAGAAAGCGCTAGAAGGTGATTGTGAAGGCGGCGGTGTTTATGCGTTGGTTAAGGCGATGGATGACTATTTTCCAGAACCCGTTCGTGATACTGATAAGCCTTTCTTAATGCCTATCGAAGATGTATTTACAATTTCAGGTCGTGGAACGGTAGTAACCGGCCGTGTAGAACGTGGAATTGTTAAAGTCGGTGATGCTGTGCAAGTGGTAGGTTTAAGGGCTGTACAAGATACCGCTGTAACTGGCGTGGAAATGTTCCGTAAGTTACTGGATCAAGGTGAAGCAGGTGATAACATTGGTGCGTTAATCCGAGGATTAAAGCGTGAAGATGTGGAACGCGGCCAAGTATTAGCGAAGCCAGGTACCGTAGAAGCTTGGACAGAATTTGAGGCCGAAATTTATGTGTTGACTAAGGAAGAAGGTGGTCGTCACACGGCATTCATGAATAATTATAAACCGCAGTTTTATTTCCGAACCACCGATGTAACCGGAACGATTAAGCTTCCTGAAGGCTCTGAAATGGTTATGCCAGGAGATAACGTTAAAATCACAGTGACATTGATGAATGAGTATGGTGTTGCGATGGAGAAAGGTTTACGTTTCGCAATTCGTGAAGGTGGAAAAACTGTAGGGTCTGGTGTTGTTTCTAATCTCCTTAAAAAAGGTAAAAAGGCCTAATGGTCGGCAGGAAATAATTATGTCTTTAAATGTCCCAGATTTACGTATAGTGTTACTTGCATTTGATCATCGTTTAATCGATGCGACAACGAAAGAGATTGTGAACTCATTAAAGCGAACAGGAGCTATTATTGCTCCGCTTCCTTTGCCGACACACAAAAAGAAGTGCACGCTTAACACATCGCCACATGTGGATAAAGATGCCCGAGATCAGTATGAAATACGTACGCACAAACGCATTATAGATGTTTATGCTTCAACGGATAAGACAGTCGATGCGATTAGATATCTTGAAGCTTTACCTTCTAATGTTGACATCCAGGTGAAG
>JBARFJ010000020.1:0-9455 GCA_049797115.1 Candidatus Aquirickettsiella sp.
GTTTAAAAGATCGAGGCGCTCAAATCGATAATTTAAACGTTTACAAGCGACAGTTGCCAAAAATTGATAAAGACAACATTCCGAGTCAGGAAGCAACTGATATCATTATTTGTACTTCTAGTACCGGACTCAAAAATTTAGTGCGTTTATTACATCCATACTGGCAAGATAATTTATTTAAAAAGCAATTGCTCGTCATTAGTCCCCGACTGGCGGATAGTGCTAAGCAACTAGGTTTTGTCAAACCGCCTTTAATATCGGATAATGCAACCAATGCGGCTATTTTACAAAATCTAGTTTCCTGGCGGGAGCAATCTACATGGAATCACAATCCACACCCAATTTAGAAAAAACAGAAGTAAAAGCCAAAAAAATCAAGCCTTTACGTTCTAAAAGTTGTTATATAGCTTGGTGTTCTATAGGTTTATTACTCATCACATGGATAGCGTTATTTTTAGGCTTAAGTTTTTTTTGGTTAAAAAATAGAGAACTACTTAACGAATATCAACATCAGCTATCCACAATTCAAACACAGATCACACAAAGACAAACTGACGATAAAAATCTTCAGCAACACATCTCACAACTACAAAATTTTATAGAGCAAAAATTCTCAGCCAACGATAATGCTATTATGCTTGCTAATGTTAATCAATTGATTCAATTAGCTCAATATAATCTTGTTTATTTTCATGATACCGACAATGCTTTATCTGCATTGATTCTAGCCGATAAACAATTAAGTACAATAATAAGTCCGGATATTCGATTGGAAAATCTTCATCAATTATTGACTCAATACCTAACTAACTTAAAAGCCTTGCCGCATATTGACTTAACGACTAGCTTAGCACAGATACAGACTTTAAAAGCACAAATTACACAATTGCCCTTATTGCCAATATCAAATTCTGCTGCCATAAACTCTGGTGTTACTACCAGCAGTATTTCGGAAAATAAATGGATACGTATGTTGCAAAATAGCCTAAATAGCTTCCGACAACTAATTGTTATTCGACGTTTGAATAAACCTATAGAACCTTTACTGCCAGAAAGAGAGCAACAATATTTGCAACATAATCTGATATTATTATTACAACAAGCGCAATGGGCATTAATACACCATGAAGCAATTATTTATCAGTCCAGTTTGCAAGAAATTCAAAAAAATATAAAGAATCATTTTGCACCTAATTCATCCATCGTCCAAACTGTTATGCAAAGTATTACTCAATTAGAACATATCGATTTACAAACTCCGTCTATTGATTTAAATCCATTGCTCGAGGCAATTTCGATTATCAAAAAAACTCCTACTAATTCTAAAGCTAGTCCTGTTGTTACCGCTAATCAAAAGGAACCCTCTTGATGCATCGGTTTTTTATATTTTTATTGGTTCTTGCTCTTTCAGTTTGGATCGGAGTTACAATAACCCTCGATCCGGGTTATATGCTAATTACTTGGCATCAACTTGCCTTAGAAATGCCATTATGGTTAGTTATCTTAATTTTAGTTGTTAGCTTTATTTTAATATATTATTTAATTCGGTTTATTAGTTATCTACTAATATTGCCAAAACAATGGCGACACAATTTAGATATAAAACGTTCCAAAAAAACTACGGCATTAGATGATCAACGTTTATTTTCGTCGATTTATCAAAAACCACAAAACTGGCATCTTATTTTAGAAATTTTACCTCAATTAGAAAATAAAACTTGGATATCTAAAAATCAAATTCAACAAATACAACAAGAAAGTTATGAAAATTTATTAAGTGAAGAAAAATATACCTACGATTTATCAACGCTTGAGAGTATATGGAATAATTTACCGCCTAAACTAAAAAAAAATCCTCTACTCTTAAATTTTTATATTCAGGGTCTTATAAGACATCATGAAGATGCGAAAGCTGAATTATTAATAATAAAACAATTAAAAAGACAATGGTTCGGTCCTCTTGTTTCAACTTATAGTCTTATTAAAAGCATTAACCCTGCACGCCAATTAGTAATAGCAGAAAAATGGCTTAAAAAACATCCTTACGATCCCTATCTTTTATTAAGTTTAGGTCGTCTTTGTAGACAAAGAAAATTATGGGGGAAAGCTCGAGATTATTTAGAAAAAAGTTTAATTTATGATTCTTCTAACTCAGAAGCTTATCTGGAATTAGGGGAATTATTTGAAAGTCTAGAAGAACCTCTTCAGGCTTTAAAATGGTTTAAAAAAGGATTAACCAAAAAATTATTATAATTTTGCCAAATCGTATGCATATTTTTTTAATATAGTAGTAACAGGCCAACCTCTCAAAAGACGTCCAGCAAAAGGTGACCATTGGCATTTAGTACTAAGCTGCTTGTCTTCAACCATCTTTGCTAAGGACAAATCGACTAAGACGCAATCTTCAGGATAATCTGGCAAATCGAATATTTTTTTTGTTCGACGAGAAGTTAAATCCACTATATTGTTTAAAGTAAGTAAATCCTGATGATAGGCTTCCAATAACAATGGCAAAGTAGTTTCTATACCTGGTACCCCAGATGGACACTTACCATAAGGTTTTGCTTTTTCTTCTAAAGTATGTGGAGCATGATCAGAGCCTATAGTATCAATAATACCGGATTTTATTGCCCTAAATAATGCAGTTTGATGTTCTGTGGATCGCAAGGGTGGATTCATCACTGCCTTACCTTTTAAACTCGCATAATCTGTTAAATTCAAAAATAAGTGATGCGGAGTTGTTTCAGCAAAAACGGGAAGGTCTTCTTCTTTAGCCTGTGCGATTAAATCAATTTCTTGGTGCGTACTAGTATGTAAAATATACAAGCGCGTCCCATATTCACGAACCAGCGAAATAGCTTTTTTTACGGCTAGTATAGCCGCTGTTTCATTGCGAATTTCTGAATGTATTAAATAGGGCTGAGGCCCGGAAAATTTTTTTTCGTTTTCCTTTAACCGCTGTTCATCTTCCGCATGAACAGCAACTAACATATTTTCTTCAGCGGCTATTTTAAAAATAGCATGTAAACTCTCATCATCATCGATAACTAAACCACCTGTGCTACACCCCATAAAAACTTTAATACCAATTACTTGATCTTTTACTTTTTTTATTTCATTTAGGTGATGTTTATCAGCACCAAAAAATAAATGGTAACGTAAAGGTATATTTGCTTCTTTTAATTGTTGATCAATAAGCGATTTTTTCTCTTGTAAGGCAATTTGTGTAACCGTAGGGGGCAAGGTATTAGGCATATCAAAAACAGTGGTACAGCCGCCCTTTATGCTAGCTTTAGCAGCCGTTTTCCAATCTTCTTTGTATTCTAAACCAGGAGTTCGAAAATGCACATGCGGATCAATTAATCCTGGTAATATTAATAAATCGCTTGCAGCAATAGCTATTTCTTGTTCACTATCGATAGTAATAGTTTGGCGTTGATTTTCTATAGTAAGAATATTATTTATCTGTATCATAAACAAATTTCTTCAACTTGATCGCGCTCAAATTGTTTCTCGCAATAAAAACAACGAAGTTTTACCTGATTCGGAGATCCTTCTAATTTAAAATAGCCTTTTGATTCGATGTGGTTGATACAGTTTTGATTAGGGCACACCAATATATCACGTATAGTTTTAGGTAATTCACAGTTAATCTTTTCACTAACTTTGAAATTTTCAATTCGGCTAATCGTAGCACCAGGAGCAAAGATTGCGACATGCTCAATTTCCTGAGGAGTAAGTAATCGATTTTCAATTTTAATTAAATCTTTCAATTTTAAAGCTGTACTTCGCAAATTTAGGCCTAATGTAACACGCTGTTTACTATTAACCACGTGTAATAAACGCATAATTTTAAGTGATTGGCCTGCTGGAATATGATCGATGACGATGCCATTATCAATTGCAGAGACCGAACGAGTTTTGATCATAAGTCTAATCCGGAAAAAACATTTAAAGCGTTACCTTATCAAGTAATAACGATAAAATAGCTTGTCTAATATAAATTGAGTTGACAACTTGTTTAAAATATAAAGCATAAGGGGTTTCATCAATCGCTTTATCAATCTCGCGCCCTCGCGGCAAAGGATGTAAAATATTCAAATTTGTTTTAACTTTTTTTAACTTATTTCGTGTCAGAACATATTGATTTTCAAATAACTGACGTTCTGATTGTGTAAATCTTTCTTGCTGCAATCGAGTCATATATAAAATATCAATTTTAGAAATCACTTCATCTAGGCTAGCATGAAAAGAAAACCGAATACCTTTATGTTTTAATTCATTGCAAATGATATCTGGCAAAGCTAGCAATGAGGGAGAAATTAAAAATAACCTCATGTTAAACAAAGCACATAACTGCACTAAAGAATGTACGGCACGTCCGTACTTTAAATCTCCTACCAATGCAATCGATAATCCTTCCAAATTTTCTTGTGCTTCTTGTAAGGTAAATAAATCCGCCAAGGCTTGCGTGGGATGCTGATTGGCGCCATCTCCCGCATTTATTACGGGTTTACTGGAAACCTCTGCAGCTAAACGTGCCGACCCCTCGAATGGGTGTCGAATTATAATAAGATCAGCATAACAAGAAATTGTCTTGATTGTATCTTGTAAATCTTCGCCTTTTTTAATAGAAATATTTTCACTGCCCGAAAACCCAATGACTTGCCCCCCCAAACGTAAGGTAGCCGTTTCAAATGATAAACGGGTACGCGTTGAAGGTTCAAAAAAACAATGTGCAATTATCTTACCAAGTAAATATTTTTTAGATAAATTTTTCTTAAATTTTTTAGCAAGCTTTAATATACTATTTACTTCAGATAAAGAAAGATCACGAATTGATATAATATCTTTTTTACCCAATACTTTAGACATAATTCACTCACATTTAATTGAGAAGAATACCACTTATCTATTCTTTTTTAGCACCAAACTTTGCCAAGATTCTACAGGCAATTCCTTTCCCCACAAACTGACTAAGCATTGCAAGATTATCAGTGCGATCTGGGCATTAGTAATTAAAGGAATATGATGATCAATAGCTAAACGCCGAATTAAAAAACCATCTGTTTGCTGTAAGCCTGTCATAGAACTGGGTATATTGATAATTGCGGATACTTTACGTTGAGTAATTAAATCTCTAATATTCGGTTTTTTAGCTTCGCTAGTTTTGTTAACAAAATATGACGCTATACCATGCTGAGATAAAAATTGGTGAGTTCCTTCTGTGCTGTAAATAAGCCAACCTTGATCATCGAGTTGTTTGATCCAAGGTAAAAGCTTGATTTTGTAGCTATCTGCAATACTTAATAACAATTTCTTTTCTATAATATTTTGATCTGTTGCCAACCATGCTTTATAAAAAGCTTCCACTAAATCCTCTGCAATACATGCCACCTCACCCGTAGATGCCATTTCAACCTGCGCTACAGGATTGGAACCTTTTAAACGACTATAAGAAAATTGTGCTGCTTTGACACCAACATAATCAAATTCTAATGTTTCGTAATGTCTTGCTTGGTGCTTATTTAGCATCACTTCGGTTGCTATTTGGATGAAATTATGACCTGTTACTTTAGAAACAAAAGGAAAAGAGCGCGAGGCTCGCAAATTACATTCAATAACCTGAATATCATTATTTTTAGCAATAAATTGAATATTAAATGGTCCAGTGATGCGTAAAGCCTTTACAATTTTACGAGCTATATTTTTAGTGCGGCGTATGGTTTCTAAATACAACTTCTGAGGTGGTAACACAACCGTTGCATCTCCAGAATGAACACCGGCATTCTCGATATGTTCTGAAATTGCCATAATAACTATATCACCCTGTTTAGCCACCCCGTCTATTTCTAATTCCTTAGCTTCTTGAACAAATTTAGATATCACTACTGGGTGGTCTTGCGAAACATGAGCCGCCGCTTGTAAATGCTCCTCTAAAGACTCAGGATCAAAAACCACATTCATCGCAGAACCAGACAAAATATAAGAAGGTCTAATTAATACGGGATATCCCACTTTAGTTGCAAAGGCTTTTGCTTTACTCAAACTTGTAATCCTTTCCCAAGAAGGTTGATCAACATTAAGTGTATTTAATAAAGCAGAAAATTTTTCTCGATTTTCAGCATAATCAATAAAGACAGGATCGGTACCCAATAAATGATAACCTTCTTTAGCTAAAGGAGCCGCTAAATTATTAGCAATTTGTCCTCCGACTGAAACAATAATGCCTTTTGCTGATTCAAAATCTACAATATCTTGTATACGTTCAAAAGTAAGCTGTTCGAAATACAATCGGTCCGATTCATCATAATCTGTAGAAACTGTTTCAGGATTTGAGTTGATAATAATGGCTGTTTCATTTAAACGACGTAAAGTCTGCGAAGTATTGACCGCACACCAATCAAACTCGACAGATGATCCTATCGAATAAGGCCCTGAACCCAACACAATGATAGGACGCCGCTTAGCAGGAGAAATATCATGTTCAACAGCGTGATAGCTTAGATAAAGATAATTCGTCTGCGCGGCAAATTCTCCTGCCAATGTATCTATTTGCTTCACAAAAGGGGTAATACTATATCTTAAACGTAAAGCTCGAATTTGTTTTATCGACTTACTTTTGGTTTCAGCAATAAAACTATCTGAAAACCCTGCTTGTTTTAATTGACGTAAAAGATTTTTATCTAACTTATGGAGATTTAATTGTTTTTCTAACTCTGTGAGTTGGTGTATTTGTGCCAAAAACCAAAAATTAATCTGTGATAAACGTTCAGCTTGTAAGATTGAGCCGCCATTTTTAAAAAATTGATATAAAGCAAATAAACGTCTATCGGTGGCAAATTTTATTTCTTTGCGTGGATTATCAATTTTTTCTGGATAATCCATTAAGCAAGTAGCCCCTTTATTTAACATTCCCACTGCTTTTTGTAATGCTTCTGGAAAAGAGCGGCCAATTGCCATCACTTCACCCACGCTCTTCATTTCAGTACCAATCGTTCTTTCAGCCGCTTTTAATTTATGTGTATCCCAACGTGGAATTTTTACTACAATATAATCCAATGCGGGTTCAAAGTAAGCACTCGTCACCTGAGTAACACTATTTTTTATCTCACATAACTGATAGCCTAATGCTAGTTTAGTGGCAATGAATGCTAATGGATAACCTGTTGCTTTAGACGCTAAGGCACTGGATCGCGATAAACGCGCATTCATTTCTATAACTCGGTAATCACCATTTTTAGGGTTAATAGCAAATTGAATATTACATTCGCCGATAATGTTAAAATGTTCGGCAACTTGCAAAGCCATGTTGCGTAATAACTGGTGTTGCTCATTACTTAGGGTCTGTGCTGGCGCTACAACGATACTTTCTCCGGTATGGATACCCATTGCATCCATATTTTCCATATTACAAATAGTTAATACATTTCCTCCTTGATCCCGAACAATTTCATACTCAAATTCCTTCCATCCGAATAAATATTCTTCTATTAAAATTTGCGGAGCAGTGGCTAAGCTTTCCTGGGAACGCTGTTCAAGTATTTCTCGATGCATAATTTTCCCAGAACCTAATCCTCCTAAGGAAAAACCTGAACGCAACATTATGGGATAGCCGATTTTTTCTGCTGCTTTCAATGCTTCGGCAACTGTTTTGACTGCAAAACTAAGTGGTGTTTTAATTTTTATCTTCGTTAAAGCAGCTTTAAAAAGATCTCTGTCTTCTGTTCGACGTATCGATGCAACCGATGTGCCTAATACAGCCACTTTATATTTTTTTAATATTCCTCTCTCTTCTAAATCTAAACCTAAATTAAGCGCGGTTTGTCCACCAACACCCAATAATATTCCATCTGGTTTTTCTTTGATAATAATCCGCTTTACGGTATCAAAATTTAATGGTTGCAAATAAATTTCATCGGCTAAATTTGCATCTGTTTGTATCGTAGCTATGTTCGGGTTTATTAATACCGAAGTAATTTTTTCTTCTTTTAATGCTTTAATAGCCTGTGAACCGGAATAATCAAACTCTCCTGCCTGGCCTATTCGTAAACCACCAGAACCTAAAATCAGAATTTTCTTACCCGTGTATCGTTGTATTTTCATAATTTTTATAACATGCGATAAAAACGTTCGAATAACCATTGTGTATCCATGGGCCCAGGCGCGGCCTCAGGATGAAATTGTACAGAGAAGAAAGGATCTTTCTTATGTTCAATTCCTGCAACCGTTCCATCATTTAAATTTCGAAATAATACTCGCCAATCTTTAGGAAGTGTTTTTTCGTTCACGGCATATCCATGATTTTGTGAAGTCAAGTAGCATTGTTGGGTAGGCAAATAAATACAGGGTTGATTTTGAGACCGATGACCAAAAATTAACTTATAGGTTTTGGCACCCACTGATAAAGCCATTAATTGGGTTCCTAGGCAAATACCAAAACAAGGTTTCTTTTTAGCTAAAGCTTTCCTTAAAATGGCTACCGTTAGCTTACATAATTGCGGATCACCAGGACCATTGGAAATAAAAACTCCATCATAAGCTTCGTGGCTATAGTCATAATCATAAGGTACTCTTTTAATTTTTAGTGGAAATTTTAATAAACAACGTAAAATATTTTCTTTTAAACCACAATCTACAACAATTATTTTTTTCTTGCCTTCACCATAATAAAGAGGTTCGGTAATGGTTACTTGCTTTACCCAATCAATAGATTCAAATTCAATAAAATTATCCCGAGGTTTATTTGATCGAGTAATAATTCCCGGTGTTACACCATTCACTCTTAAGCTATGTGTTAAAGCTCGCGTATCCACACCAGTAATAAAAGGTATATTTTCAATTTCTAGCCAATTTAGTAGAGAACGTTGAGCAGTATGATTTGAATAAAATGTCGCTAGCTCAGAAATAATCACGCCTTTAACTTGAATTTTGTTAGATTCCCAAGTATTCGGTGCAGAAACACCATAATTTCCTATCAAGGGATAGGTAAAACATAATATCTGTCCTGCATAAGAGGGATCTGTTAAGGATTCCACATAGCCTAACATACCTGTATTAAATATAACTTCACCGGAGACTTCAGATGTTTCGCTTGATGAAATATATCCCATAAAGCTTTCACCTGTTTTTAATACTAATTGTGCTGAAACTAGTTTTTTCATGATCGCGTCTGTTGGTGAAATTGTGCAGCAAGATAAGGATTCCACATCATACCTGTTGCCGAAAGAGCTATATCAGCCCCTACATTAAAAAATTCGTTAAAGTGTTCAGGTAAAGTAATTCCACCCATACCCAAGATAACTAAATTTAATTTTTTAGTTTGATTAATTTCAACTAATTTTTTAACGCAATGCAATGCTAACTCACGAATCGGATAACCGGAAACCCCACTATAAATTCTTTTTCCAAATGCAGGATGGTGGCTTTTATTCAATACACGCATACTAATGGAA
>JBARFJ010000021.1:0-1858 GCA_049797115.1 Candidatus Aquirickettsiella sp.
TTCCTCCCGGATTGACACGGAACGGGGCCGTTTTTTTTTAAGAAAAAGGAGGTCAGCCGGTGAGTAATCCGTGTGACGGTGGCGACATGGTTCCGAAAGATGGAATCGGACCCATCATTGTCTATGACGCTGCGAAACTCCTGAATCTGTTCACGCTGCGCGGGCTGGGTTGGCTTTCGAGCTATCTCCCGCAGATTGGCGGACAGAATTACGATCTTGACGGTTTCTGTGGCAGTGGCAGACCGGACCCGGAGACCGATCCGGGAACCATTGCGAACTATTTCTCTCCAATCAATCCGACCGGCGTATCCGATCTAAACCACTGGTTAGTCGATCTGGCGAACCTGCTCGTGTGGAACGAATGCTGTACGTGCGATCCAGGTGGAGCGCCGACCCCGCCGCCGACAATCCCGCAGCCGCCAGGACTGACGCTCACGCCGCCAAACACTGCGCCTCCAGTTGGTGCGACGTGTCTGACTGGTTCCATTTTCGCAACTAACGGTAATCCGGGTGTTGGTCAGGGAATCCAGTCGTACCCGAATGGGACGTTTGGGGCTCTGGTTGGGAAAAACTGTTCGTCTGTGGTGATCCAAGAGGCGTGGAGTGTCGTGTCCGGCGCCTTCCAATTCACGGTCACGTATCAAGCATTCACCGGTGCGGGGCAGACGATCCTAGGCCAAAAAGTAGTCAACAATCTCCAGCTAAACAACCAGACGCTCACGTTTCCGGTGCCGGCCGGTACGAACTATCTCGGACGCTTGATCAACAACTATGGCGGGACTGGTTCGTCTGGCGAATTCACTCAGTTCAATTACTATTGTGGAGGAACGAGTCCGACCGGAGTGCCAGGTGGAGGTTGTTGTCCTCCGGATCAGACATTGGCGGGTTTGATTCAGCAAGTGCTTGACCAAGTGAACCTGATTCAAACGTACCGACTCCCGTTTGCGTACGTGCCAGGAGCGACACATAGCGGAATCACTGGCTCCGGAAGTTTTGCGGTCAGTCGGCTATTGGGAGTCAAGCTCTCCAACATGGAGATTCCCACTTCGTACGGGACCGCGCTCGGGAATCCGAACTATTACTTTGATCTCGGGTGGTTGTCGATTCTGACGGGTGACGGATTTATTGATGAGGTCCGGATTCATTCGGACGGCCAGGTGTGGCTTCCGAATCAGATGCAGCAGGCGCTCGTGCTTGGATACACGCTCAATCCGGGTGTGCATGCCGACATCACTGAGCTAGAAGCCGAGAACCTGAATCCCATCGCCGCTGGAGTCTGACGGGGCTCCAGCTCCGACTCGCTTGGTAGATATATCTGGGCATTAGATCTACCAAACCGCCGTCGGTGGAGTTGCCAATTTTCGCCCAAATTAGATGGGCTTTCCCTATGAGGTATGGCCAGTTAACAATTTGGTAGATATAAGAGCGATTACGTCTACCAAGCTTGACATAATAATTTTCCGCCGGCTCCGGACCGATAGTCCGCACACCGCGCCCCCTTCCTGAACCCAGGGCTCGACATACGGTCACGCGCTGGTCGGCGGCTTCGGCGGCCCCTTCGATTTCGCCCACCAGATAAGTAACGCCGCCAGCCCGCCAAGCAGGACCGGCCCTATCACGACGACGACGATTGATTGGTCTTGGGGTAACGGATCAGACACGCGAGCTCCTCGAGCAGCGTAACCGCGGCGACCTGGTCGTGACTCATTCGTGCCACGATCGCAGCTTGACGTGATGGTTATGAGACGCGACCATTGATCTCGCCCCCTCAACTGAACCCCAACGTGGGGAGCAGCAGACGGCCCGCCTCGTGCCAACTCGGCGGGCCGTTTCGCTGCCCAGAAAGGAAGCGCCCCGA
>JBARFJ010000022.1:0-50398 GCA_049797115.1 Candidatus Aquirickettsiella sp.
GCCTAATGCTGATTCTGCAAGAAAGAGCATACAAGCATTTTTACAATATATTGATATCGCTTTACCTACTTTTATAGACGATCAATTAGTATTTGGCGATGCTACGCCAGAAGCTTGTGTACAACGATTATTAGAAAATGGAGTGACCGAAATAGTGGTTAAATGTGGTGCCGAGCCGGCTTTAGTGGCTACGCCTAATTATCAACAACGAGTTCCGAGCTATTTGGTTGATAAAGTCATTGATACCACTGGGGCTGGAGATTCGTTTAATAGTGCTTATTTAGCAGCTCGATTATTAGATTTAGATCCTGTGAAGGCGTGCTTATATGGTCATAAGCTCGCTGCAAAGGTTATTACCCAGCCAGGTGCTATTATTCCAAGAAAAATGATGCCAAATTTATTTTGAGGGCAATATGTCGAAAATTGTTTGTCAGCCATCTGCGTTTGGAAAATTGTCTGATGGCCAACGTATCACGAAATACACATTAAGCAATCCAAATGGGATGTCTATTGGACTTATTAATTACGGCGCCACATTAACCTCGGTGCAAATTCCCAACCTAGACGGTACATTGCAAGAGCTTACGTTAGGGTTTGATCAACTTGATGAATATTTAGCACATGAATTTTATTTTGGAGCTACGATAGGACGTGTTGCTAACCGTATTGCGAATGCACAGTATAATTATCAGAAAAAAGATTATTTTTTAACTAAAAATAAAAATTTTGCTCATCATTTACATGGTGGAGAACAAGGTTTAGATAAAAAGGTCTGGCGAGCGGAAGCTGTAAGCCAAGAAAATCAAGCAAATATCAGTTTTTTTTATACAAGTCCTGATGGCGATCAAGGTTATCCTGGAAATCTCAGTATAAAAGTCACCTATAGCTTAACCTTAGACAATGAATTAAAGATTTTCTTTCAAGCTGAAACTGATAAAGTTACACCAGTCGATTTAACTAACCATGCCTACTGGAATTTAGCAGGAGCGGGATATGGAACTGTCTTGGATCATGTGTTACAAGTTTATTCGGATCGTTATGTTGTCACGGATAAAGATCTACTACCAACGGGTCAAATAGCAGAGGTTAAAGGGACGCCATTTGATTTTCGTGAGCCCCATGCTATTGGTGAACGAATAAGAGAAATTGCTATCGGAGGCTATGATCTTTGTTATTTATTATCCCCTATAATAAATCATCAGCCTCAATTCGTTGCAAAAATTAAAGAACCTATCAGTGGACGCACATTAGAAGTGCGCACGACACAACCTGGTTTACAATTTTATATAAGCAATAGTTTGAGGGATTATCCAATTAGTTCCGGCTTACACACAAAACGGCATGGTGCTTTTTGTATGGAAACACAAAATCTTCCTGGAGCTGTTAAATATCCGCAGTTTCCTTCGCCTTTCTTGTTACCTGGCGATAGGTATCAACATGAAACTATCTATCAATTAATTTGGTGAAAATTATGGAACCTAATGTGGTATGTCAACAAATTATGATATTAGGTGAAGGGCCACTTTGGCATCCCATGGAAAAATGTTTATATTGGGTAGACATCGTAGCGGCGACCTTATACCGCTTAAATAATGATAACAGCATCGACAAATTCACTATGCCTAGTGAAATAGGTTCAATTGCTTGGTGCGCTAAAGGGGGTTTAATAGCTGCGCTTAGTGATCGCTTTGTTACTATCGATACAATTACCGGTACGACACAAAACATTGCTTTACCGCTAGAAGGGATAAAAAATGTCATGTTTAATGATGGTAAATGTGATAGGCAAGGACGGTTTTGGGCCGGAACAAAAGATCGTGCAGAACAAAATCCTATTGGTGCTTTATATTGTTTAAATAAAGAAAATGTGACAGAAATTCTAAATGGTTTTACTGTAACTAATGGTATTGCTTGGAATTTAGACAATACTTTAATGTATATCTGTGATTCTCCTGCTCGACAGATTTATCAATATGAATTTGATTCCCAACTCGGAAGCTTGGGTCAAATGCGCGTATTTGCACAAATTCCCACAGAAGAAGGTTTTCCTGATGGGCTTACTGTCGATAGTCATGGTTATCTTTGGAGTTGTCATTGGGATGGTTGGCAAATTACACGTTATGCTCCAACTGGCGAGATTGATAGTGTTATTCCTATGCCAATACCCAGACCAACGAGTTGTTGCTTTGGTGGCCCAAATTTAACAACTTTATATGTTACCTCTGCTTCTATAGGATTAACTGCAGCCCAGCTAGCGGATGCTCCTCAATCAGGAATGCTTTTTGCTATAGAAACGGGTATTAAAGGATTACCTGAGCCCGCTTATTTATGTAATAAATAAGTCCAAATGAAAAACTGTCATAAAAGCACTGACACTTTCTCGGACAAATGGTTAGTTTTCAGGGCTTTTGACTTGCTTTTAGTTGTGATAGAGGTAAAGTGATGATTAATAAATGCCATAAAAGAGATTATTTTTTATGATAAAAGTATCAAACCCAAATTGGTTGGTTTATACCATTTCGGGATTTGCGGCTTTAGCAGGATTATTGTTTGGTTATGATACCGGAATTATTTCCGGCGCTATTTTATTTATTAAAAAAGACTTTGCTTTAACCAACTTTCAAATTGAAATGGTGGTCAGTGCCGTTTTATTAGGTGCTTTGATAGGTTCAGGCCTAAGTGGTAGGGTTAGTGATTTATTTGGGCGACGCAAAGTCCTGGTTTTTACCGCTCTTACCTTCATTATCGGATCTTTAGCCACCGCAGTTTCCCCTAATTTAATCCTCTTAATTATAGGTCGGATAATATTGGGTGTAGCCATTGGTATAGGTTCTTTTACTGCACCACTTTATCTTGCCGAGATTGCTCCAAAGCGTATTCGGGGTATGTTAGTTTCCTTAAATCAGTTAGCGATTACGATAGGTATCGTTTTTTCTTATTTAATTAATTATTATTTTTCGGTCACTGGGCAATGGTCTTGGATGCTAGGCTTAGGCGTTGTTCCAGCGGTTATTTTACTGTTAGGAACTATTTACTTGCCAGAAAGTCCTCGATGGATGATTTTAAAAGGTTGGGATCAAAAGGCCAGGACAGTTTTACAGCGTATACGCCATGGCGAAAACATCAATAATGAATTTGACGAAATTCGTCAAACAGTAGAAGTTGAAAAGGGATCGCATCGTCTATTATTAGCGAAATGGTTGCGCCCTATTCTTTTTATTAGTTTAGGTTTAAGTTTTTTCCAGCAAGTAACCGGAATCAATGCCATTATTTATTATGCACCCACCATTTTACAATTGGCTGGATTTAAATATGCTAGTAATGCTATTTTAGCAACCTTAGGTATCGGAATAATCAATGTATTATTTACTATTATTGCTTTACCTCTCATTGATCGTTGGGGTCGCCGTCCTTTATTACTGTTTGGCCTTTTAGGTATGTTTATTAGCTTACTTATTTTGGGCGCCGCTTTCTATTTTCCAACATTTTCTGCATTACGTTGGGTAGCGGTAGCGAGTATGGTTATTTACATTGCTAGTTTCGCAATGAGTCTAGGTCCTATTATGTGGTTAATTATTTCGGAAATTTTCCCATTAAATATTCGAGGCGTAGGAGCGAGCTTGGCTATTTCTGCGAGCTGGGGTTTTAATATGTTGGTGTCTTTGACATTTTTGACCTTAATCCAGTTTATAGGAACTAGTCACACATTTTGGTTATATGCAGCCCTCTGTGTATTAGGCTGGATTTTTGTTTACTTTATTGTTCCAGAAACAAAAAATTGTTCTTTAGAACAAATTGAAAGTAATTTGCGTTTGGGTCGGCCCAGCCGCGAACTCGGTGCGACACTTCGCGTCTCTAGTATATTTGCAATACTAAAAAAGCCTTTTGTTTTTTTCTTTAATTAAAATAAAATACAGGCAGAGAATATAGATGATGTTAAAAGATAAAGTTATTTTGATCACCGGATCAACTAATGGTATTGGTGCTGCAACCGCTCGGCGTTGTGTTGCTGAGGGCGCTAAAGTCATGATCCATGGTCGCAAGGAAGATTGCGCTAAAAAATTAGTTCAAGAATTGGGAGAGGCGAGCAGTTTTTTATTAGCCGATTTAATGGATGAAAAATCTTATATTTATTTAATAACCGAAACAGTAAAAAGATTTGGCCGCTTAAACGGTTTAGTCAATAATGCGGGTATTTATCCACGAAACAATATTGATTCAGCCAGTTTGGAAGCCTGCGAAAAGATTATGCGAGTTAATTTCTATGCTCCTTTATTATTATGTAAAGCAGCAGTAGAAATTTTTCGAAAGCAGAATCAGGGTGGAGCTATTGTTAACATAGGATCCATGAATGCATATACAGGCCAACCTGATCTTTTGATTTATTCTGCATCAAAAGGTGCATTGATGACAATGACACGTAATTTGGCAGATAGCTTAGGTCCAGATCTTATTCGAGTTAATCAATTAAATGTGGGATGGACACCTACTGATAATGAAATTTGTTTAAAAATGTCAGAAGGGTTACCAGCGAATTGGCAAGAAAAAATCCCCAAACAGTTTGCGCCTAGCGGACGTTTACTATCACCCGATAATGTCGCAGCACATGTGGCATTTTGGCTTGCAGATCAATCGGCACCCGTCAGTGGTGCTGTATATGAAGTTGAACAATATCCTATAATTGGACGCAATCGTTTGAATGAGTTGGTCATTCAATAATTTTAAAATTTGAACTTATGAAAATTAAAGATGCTAAGGTATTTGTGACTTGCCCTGATCGTAATTTTGTGACGCTAAAAATAATTACTGATGAGGGTGTATATGGTTTAGGCGATGCTACCCTAAATGGACGAGAATTGGCGGTTAAAGCTTATTTAGAAGATCTTATTCCTTGTTTGATTGGAAGAGATCCGGCACAAATCGAAGATATTTGGCAGTTTTTTTATCGTGGCGCTTACTGGCGTCGTGGACCCGTGACCATGGCGGCTATCGCTGCGATTGATATGGCTTTATGGGATATCAAAGGAAAGGTTTTAAATACACCAGTTTACAATTTATTGGGCGGTAAAAGTCGCCAAGGAGTGATGGTGTATGGACATGCTAATGGCAAAGATACTCCCGATACCATCGAGCAAGTTGGAAAATATATCGACATGGGTTATTTAGCAATACGCGCGCAGACGGGTGTGCCAGGCTTACCAAACAGCTACGGTGTTTCGAACGATAAATTGTATTATGAACCCGCCACTAAAGGCTTACCGCAGGAGTGCGTTTGGTCTACCGAAAAATATCTTAATTACATTCCTAAATTATTTAAAGAGCTACGTAAAACCTATGGCGATGATCCTCATTTCCTGCATGATGCTCACCATCGTTTAACACCTATCGAAGCGGCTCGTTTAGGAAAAGAATTAGAGCCTTATCATTTGTTTTGGTTAGAAGATACAGTGCCTGCAGAGCTACAAGAAGGTTTTCGAATTATACGTCAACATACAACGACTCCTCTCGCGGTAGGAGAGGTGTTTAACACGATATGGGATACACAGATTTTATTTACTGAACAGTTGATTGATTATATTCGCATGTCCGTAGTGCATGGCGGCGGAATATCACACATGAAAAAAATTGCAGCGATGGCTGAAGTTTATCATGTAAAAACAGGATGCCATGGTCCAACTGACGTATCTCCTATCACTATGGCGGCTGCTTTACATTTTGATATTTCTATCAATAATTTTGGTATACAGGAATATATGCATCATACCGAAAAAACTAACGATGTATTTCCACATCACTATAGCTTCGATAAGGGTTATTTATACCCTAGTGATGAGCCAGGTTTAGGTGTGGATTTTAATGAGAAGTTGGCGGAAAAATATCCTTATGAGCGTGCTTATTTACCTATTAATAGGAAGTTAGATGGCACTTTATTTAATTGGTAAGTTATACTCTTCGCACTTGAATTTTTGTCAGTTACTTAAAGCTTTTGTAAAACCTTATTATGCTGACGAAAGTCCATAGCATTGCAAAAATGAAGAAATCTATTTGAAAAGGTTGAAAGGTTACATAAACAATTAATCCAGCTCCCAGCATATTGGTAAAATTGTAAAGAAAACCTTTTATTTTCATCCAATTAGTTTGTTGAAAAAGGAAGCGAGTAGAATAAATGATAAACCAGAGATAAAGAAAAAATGTTTAGATAAAACAATAGAAGTCATAGTATGCTCTAAATGTTGTTATTTTTATATGTCGAGAGGTACAGATATTCTAGATAATTTAGGATAAAGTATCTACAGGTCGTCCTTTAGACCGAATGTAAATGTCCTTATTAGTTAAGCCTCTTTTAAAAGAGGCTTATACAAATTAAAATTAATTTTAATATTTACTTGATAATAGGCTAATTAATGTTTTTACAAATCCTGCAGGATCATCAAGTTGCTCACCCTCTGCAAGTATAGATACCCCTAAAAATATGTGTGACCATTCTGCAAGACGAATATCATCTTGCTCATCCTTTAAATCTTGTATAAATTTATGCTTGGTGTTTAGCTCGAGTATCGGTTTACTCTCCGGTATTTTTTGCCCAGATGCTTCTAACATACGTTTTATTTGACTATTTAAAGCATTTTGTTCTTTTACGATACAGGCGGGAGAACTGGTTAAACGTTGTGAAATACGAACTTCTTTAACTTTATCCTTAAGTATTCCATGGATTTGCTTTAGTAAAGGACCAAATTCATCTTCGTGTTGTTTCAGTAACTCTTCACTTTTTACTTCTGCTATGCCTGAAATATCCGAATCTTTGGCTACAGATTGTAATGTTTTTCCGTCAAATTCAGTTAAATGAGCAACTAGCCATTCGTCAATACGATCATGGAGGAGCAATACTTCAATTTCTTTTTCACGAAAAATTTCTAAATTTGGACTGTTACTTGCGGCTACAAAATTTTCTGCTGTGATATAGAATATTTTGCCTTGCTGAGGCTTCATGCGTGCTACATAACCTTCTAAACTTACTGTTTGTTCGCTACTATTTAAATGAGTGGAGCTAAATCTCATAAGTTTAGCTAGGGAATCTCGATTTACAAAATCTTCTGCTAAACCTTCTTTTAAAATATTGCCAAATTCCTTCCAAAATTGTAAATATTTTTCAGTTTGTTCTTTAGAAAGATAGATTAATGTTTCTAGTGTACGCTTGGTTATAGCTGATCGAATACTATCAATTTGTTTATTATTTTGTAAAATTTCTCGCGAAATATTTAATGGAAGATCATTGCTATCTACAATTCCCTTTATAAAACGTAAATAACGCGGCAAGAATTGCTCAGCATCATCCATAATGAAGACGCGTTTAACATAAAGTTTTAAACCTCGAGGTTTTTCGTGATTCCAAAAATCGATTGGACCTGCCTGTAAAGGTATATACAACAAGGTAGTATATTCTTGGCTACCTTCTATTTTGTTATGAACCCAAGTAAAGGGATCATTTTTGTCATGAGTGAGATGCTTATAAAATTCCTTGTATTTTTCATCATTAATTTGATCTTTAGACAGTGTCCATATTGCTGTAGCATTATTTACTGTTTCCCAATTTGTTTCAGGTTTCTTTTCAACAACTTTGCCCTCTGTCGAGTCGGATGAAACTTCGTTTGTTGTAACATCTTTTTTCATATTGATAGGCATAGTAATGTGATCAGAATATTTAGTAATAATACCCCGTAAGCGCCAGTCTTCTAAAAATTCTTCTTCATCTTTTTTTAAATACAAGATGATCTCAGTTCCTCGTGCGGGCTTCGCTATGTTTTCAATGGTATATCCGCTTTTAGATTCAGAACCCCTGTCGTATTCCCAACAAACTGCCTTTTCTTGGGATTCACCAGCTGCGCGAGTTTTAACAGTTACCTTGTTGGCGACCATAAATGCAGCATAAAATCCAACTCCAAATTGACCAATAAGTTGCGTGTCTTTGTTAGCATCTCCAGTCAAAGAATCTAAAAATTCTTTGGTTCCTGATTTTGCGATAGTGCCAAGATTTGCAACAACCTCATCCCAAGTCATACCTATTCCATTATCAGTTATCGTGATGGTATGGTTGTCTTTATCAATGGCTAGCGTAATTTTTGGTTCGGCGTCATCTTCTAAAATTTCTGGTTTTGATAAAGCCTTAAAGCGTAATTTTTCTATGGCATCGTGGGCATTGGAGATGAGTTCACGTAAAAAAATCTCTTTATTGCTATAAACTTTATTGATAATGAGGTCTAATAGTGGTTCATTTTCTGTTTTAAAGCCAAATGTTTGTTTTTCAACAGCGGTCGTCATAAATCCAATACCTCTTCTTAATGATAGTAAAATGCCAATATGGACAACATGAGGGCAAAGTTTTCAATTTCAAGTAGAAGTTTTCTCTAAAACTAGCATTTTTGTGCTTATTTTATTTAGAATATAATTTCATTTTTTGGATTTTTTTAAAGCTTAGCTAAATAAATTATTTCTTTAAGTATGGCTTCTGAACCTACGGTATAGCCCAAATCATAAATCTCTTGAGGTGTAAGTTTTTCTAAAATTAAGGGGTTTTTTGCAATTTCTAGGGCGGTTAATTTTTTTTGCGTAATTTTGGTAGCACGAGTAATTTCTAAGGTAAAAATAGTTTGTTGAAGGATATGGTTATAGTTTTTAGCAGTCAATTTGTAATAGGCTTGACATGGAAAAAGAATAATATTCTCTCGTTTGTGTAAGAATTTTTTGTTCGAAGTATTCAAAATTTTTAACAAATCTATCGGCGATAAAGATTTTAATAATTTCTTATCATTAGAAATATCACTAGCATACAATTTAGATATAAGATTTTTACCAATCAACTGCAAAGTAAATAGTGTTTCTCCATTTTCTATACACACTTCCTCATCGATGATACGTAATGAAAAAGGGCAAGCATTAGCTTTCTGCAGTGACTTATATTTTTCTTTGATGCTCGAAATATAATTTTCTACATATTTAAAATCCAAGCCCATACCCTCCAATTATCTAGTATTTGTTGGTCTAATAATTAAAGAATTCGATTTTTTACTTTTTTTTATACCAAGATAGTTTGCAAGAGATGAAAAAAAGAAAAAAAAACAATTATTTTTTGGATTTTCAGAGAGAGGTGCCTCTGAAGATGTGGATTCAGTCGTATTAGGGTTTTTTAATTTTTTAGGAGCAAGCTCATCTATAATTGATTTATAATCAGGATATTTTTCTTTAAGTATTTTTAATTCTTCTAAAGTTGAATTTGAATAAAGTTTCGATGTAAATCCGGGTTTACATAAACAGGTTACCAGACTAAAATCATTGTCATCTACTAGATTGGATATTTTAGCGCCGAATAATGTGCCTTTTTCTATTGTGTGACAAGGATTAGTTTCATTTAAAGTGATTTTCTCTAATTGCTGTTTTTTAAAAATAAAAATAGAAATCTCTTTACCAGCTAGCCAATGCCATGTTTCAGTAGTATCTAAAATATGTAAGCATGATACTTGTTTTCCTTTTAGAAGATAAAATATTTCAGTTTGATTGTCTTGTTCATTACTATCAATTGTATTAACAAATTCTTTAAAATAGCCATCTTCATCGGTAACCGTATTAAGTTTTTTTAAATTCAATTTTTTAATTAAAATATCTGCAGATATATTTTCGGATGGATCTTCACCTTTTATATTTATTTTTAAAAATTCAATTTCTGACTTTAAGTTTTCATTTAAAAACATTTTGTCCAATTTTTTAAAAAATTCGTTTTTTGATAACATCTTTATTTCCTATTATGTATTAAAAAATCTATCTGAATGGATTAAAGTTAGTTTCAGTATCATAGACATCCAGCTGTTCTTCCATTTTTAGAAAACCGGTAATCAATGACGCAGGCCATACACCTAACAAAGAATATAATATTTCGATTGAATAGACCGATAAGATCATATATCCCAATTGTGAAAAATGAATATGACCACTAAACCCAACTAGTATAGTGATAAAAACTAAAATAAAACCACCAATTGCCGATGATCCTAAACTGCGCAACCAAAAGTGTCTACCTTTCATTAATATTTTCCATTTCGAAATTATATAGATATTAATAAAGCTGCTACTAATAACAGCCAATATTCCAGCTAATACAAATCTTAGAATAGGATCGACCACTTGATTATAAGAAGGTTGATCATGCCAAAAATTTGGAGAAGGCAAATGAATAATCAACTTGATTGCAATCGAAAAAAATAATTCACAAGCTAACGTAATCCATATAATTTGTTTAGCAGCATTGTAACCATAAACTTCTGCTACTATATCTCCAATAATATAGGTTAAAGGAAAAATAAGTGGTGCTCCAGGTACTAATGCGGGTCCTAGAAATACTAATTTATATGCTACAACATCTGCCGCTAAACTAATCGTAATATTTATCATCCCCAAAATAAGGATATATTGATTAATATTTTTTGGTGCCGTCGCTTTTTTTATCCTCGAAATTAACATAAAACTTACTTTCTTTATAATTCATTCTTATTTGTATAACTACACCTAAAATTTTGTATTGATCAGAAAATTTAATAATTTCTGATTCAGTATTTAAATTTTTAAGATAGACTTTATTTTCATAAATAATTTTTTGCATAAGCTGTGGTTTAGGCATCCCTTTTTTATGAATAATGATAAAATCTCGATTGCGTCCTTTTAAACTAGGATCAATGACTAACAAGGATCCAGCTAAAAAATTATTCGTATTATTGTCTTTTATCACCAAGGCATAGCTATTCTCATTTAAAGTTATATCCCTTATTAATAATGAAGAGAAGGCTAGATAGCATCTATTTTTTGGAGTATTAATAATATCTTTCCAGCGCATCAAGGGGACCATTAGCCCATTAGTTTGTTTATTGTTTTTTTTAGGTAAGGCTTCTCTTCCAATTAACTGGTCGAGTGATACTGAGAAATAGTTTGCAATGGGAGCTAATGATGCCAGCGTGGGATTATTTTCTTGGTTTAGTTTTAATCGTTTTAGCGTTGAGAGAGGAATACCAGTATGTTTATGGAGTTGATTAATATTTATTCCCCATTTTTTTATTAGATATTCTAAAGTATGATTTAGCGTGTGTTTAAACGACAATTGAAATAAACCCCTGCAAAGTCACTTTTTGCAATTTACTATGCTTGAAACATTATCTTTATCTATTAAAAACAATGCAGAGCAAATAAATTAAACAAGATCCTTGCTAAATTATTTTTTTAAAACACAAAAAGTATGCCAGTAATATAATTTTAAATCAAATTTTTTTATTTATTAAAACATTTTTATATTATTGCAAGATAGTCCATAAATGGACTATTATAAATTATGAAAATTGACATTTAAAATTTTTATGCAAGGAGAGGAAGATAAGTGGATAAAAAAAAAGAATTTTATTAGTTGAAGATCAACTGATTATTCAACGGGTGCATAGTATTTTTTTAAGAAAAATGGGTTATCAAGTTGATATTGCTGTAAATGGTAAACAAACATTGGAAATGTGTTTAAGTAGCTCTTATCATCTTATTATTCTTGATGCCGGTCTGCCCGATATGCAAGGTGTTGAAGTGGGAAAAAAAATTCGTATATTAGAAAAAAATAATAAAGCGAATCGAAAGCCGATAATATTATTAAGTGCCTATCCTGCTAATAATTTAGAAAAATGGTGTCAAGAAGCTGAATTAGATCATTTTTCAACTAAGCCGATTCCATATAAAGATTTATATATTATGCTAGAAAATATTTTTAATCAGATGGCAGTTAACAATGATATTATTTAAGAAGACTAAATTTGATTATTTAAGTTAAATGAAAAAACCCCTGAAAACTTTTAAAACATTTCCAGAGGTTTTTTTGTATTTTTATAGATTTTTATGCTTAAAAATTTTAATAGTAAGCAGAGCGATATGCTTAAAATTTTATTTTAAATTAGCTAGATTAGCGAAATTTGCCGAAAAAGTTAGAGGAGGTTCTTTTTCCTCCTTTTTTTCTGATGATGGCTCATGATTAATTACACAGGCCAATATCCAAGCTACACCTAATTCTAATCCTGCTAATACAACTCCGACTAATACACCATCTATTATCATATTTGTCCCCCATTCAATTGTTGAAATTTCTTAGTTAATTTTAGGAAATTTTAGTTATTTTTTTTTACTATAACAAATTAAACAACTTTAAAAATCGCCATATTTTTTGAAAGCAAAGCCTAATTTCTAAATTCCTATTAATTGATTCCCTATTAATATTGGACTTTTACTTGGAAAAGGGGTAGCGGGCCGAGATGAAAGGGTTGTAAGTGGTTGGATAAGAAAGATGCAATTCAATGCCTATAGCAATTAGCTTATATATTTGTAAGCTAAAGCTTAGGTAAAAGCTATTTGAACTCCATTACTAATAAATAACACACCTGCGAGACCAAGTCCTAATAATAAAGGCCTCCCTCCTCTAACTCTAAATCCCTTAGCTAAAGAATTTTTTCTATAACGTCCGCGCCAGGCCATAAGAGTCGGAAGCAAAATAAAAAGTATTGCACAATAAATTCCGGCATAACTCAATGCACCAATAAAAGCACCTGGATAAAAAAGTACTACCGTCATAGGAGGAAGAAAGGTAGCTAAATAAACAATAGCTCCACCTTTTCCGCGTTTAGTAGTGCGCAAACCGTCAGCCAAAAAATCAGATAAGCTTAAACCGCTAGCAAGAAAAGAAGTGGCTAGACAAATAGAAGTAAAAATTCTAGTCAAAAAAGTAATTAATGGGTTATTTAACGCCTTGCTTAACTGCACGACAAACTCACTGGTTGAATGTTTGGAATGTAACATGTTAATTAGTCCATAATTTCCCTCACGAGGGAGTACTCCCATGATACATAGATCCCAAAAAAAATAACAAAATAAGGGAATTAAACTGCCTATTAAAATTGCTTTTCGTAATTTTGGAATATCATCTTTAAAGTAAGTACGTAGGCTGGGTATAATGTTAGCAAAAGTAAATGAGGTTATCATCACTGTTGCCCCACTTGTTAAGTAAAGCATATTTCCATCTGTTAGTTTAGAGCTAGAGATGGAAGGAATAATAAATAAAATAAGTAAAATATAAATGCTAAACTTACTAAACATTAAACCACGATTTACATAATCGACATAATGAATACCTTGGTAAACCACATAACTTAAAATAGCAACAAATAGGAGGATAGATAACCAGTTGGGTATTTTAAAACCTAAATTAAGCAATAAACCACTAAGAAAGTCTCCACCGCCAGCCATATAAGCAGCTAGAACGGAATAAAATAACAAAAGATAACTTATCCATGCAATGGATTCGCCCCATCGACCTAATAAAATTCGCGACATAGAAATAATATTAGTATTGGCAGGTAGCCACAAATTAACTTCTAGGACCAAAAAAGCGCTGGCTGTCATAATGAACCAGCATAGCAATAGAAGAATCAAAGAGTTTGTAAACCCTGCTTCGGCTGTAGCAATAGGTAATGCTAACATTCCACCCCCTATTGCTGTGCCAACTATGAGTAAAATACCCCCAAGAAGCTTAGTATCTAATTTGTTAAACATATTTAAAGAGTTAAAAAAAATGCACATCGAATATATTTTGATATCTAAAGTTAACCGTACAACAAACACTTTTATCACACAAGTACAAAGTTCCTATTAAAAATTGAAGTATTAGTTTAAAGGGTTAGATTATAGAAAAACATTGTGCTAACTTGGAATGTTGTTTGATAAATTTTGGAAAAAAGTTTGATTGAGCTGTTTTTTATTCTTGCTATAAAAGGGCCTGGCAACAATATTCTTTTATTGTACACTTATGATGTCAAAAGTGCTTTTTTGGCAGACTCCAAAGAGAGTCTGAACTGTCCGAAAACACCATTTTGCTTTTTGTTTTAGACTAATTAGGTTCCTTGAGGCAGAACCGAAACTTTATCGATTTTTAGGTAAAAAACCCATTTTAGTCTATTATGTAGGTAAAATAACTACAAAAAAGGGTATATTAGTAGTAATTGTAAAAGGTCTAAGGCTACTACTTTGTTACCTAACTTATAAAGTGGTAATATGGAATTTATGACACAAGTTAATGTTCCTATCTACGACCCTGCTGAAAGTAAAAGTAAGGGTAATCAGCTTCGTTTAACTCCTTCAGCGATTCAACATGTTAAAAAGATCCTTGCTAAGCAAGTAAGAGAAAAATGTTTTCGTTTAAGTGTTAAGCGCTCTGGTTGTTCGGGTTTTGCTTATGTAGTGGATTATGTTGATAGCTTCCGTTCAGAAGATTTAAAATTTTCTATTGATAATGATTTAGTTGTGTTTGTTGATCGAGCAAGCTTCCCTATCCTACAGGGGATTTGTATTGATTATATACAAGACGGACTTAATGGGACGTTGAAATTCTTTAATCCAAATCAAACGGCCACCTGTGGATGTGGCGAAAGTTTTAGTATAGAGGAAAAATAGAGGATTAATTTCCTCACTATATGATATGTAAAATTATTACGATAAATAACAAATTGGGATTACATGCACGCGCTTCTATGAAGTGGGTCAAAATCGCAAGATGTTTTATTAGCCAAATTACACTTAAATGTAATGGTAAACAAGTCGATGGAAAGAGTATATTAGAGGTGATGGGTCTTACAGCTCGACAAGGTAGTCCTGTTGAAGTCATCGTTCAAGGAGAAGATGAAGCTGCAGCTTTAACAGTATTAGAAAAATTAGTCACAGACAGGTTTGGTGAAGAGGGGTGATAACTCCATACCGACTTTTTTGTAGTCTAATTGCGTTTTATTTTTTGTTCATCCCTTTAAGTTTTGCTGATACTCAAACTAGCGACGATATCGTTAGACAATTAATCTCTTTAAACCAGAATTATCCAATTCAGCAGCGAATTGAAATTCAAAGCGCCGCATTATTAAATACACCCTACTTAGAAGGGGCGCTTGGTGAAGGCGTTAATGGTAGATATGATCAAAATCCCTTATATCGATTTGATCATTTTGATTGTGAAACCTATGTTGATACTGTCATGGCATTGGCATTAGCCAAGAATCTTCCAGATTTTAGAAGCAAAATAAATCAAATTCGTTATAAGCAGAGTAATGTGAGCTTTACTCTACGAAATCATTTTCCTAGTGCTGATTGGATCCCTAATAATAAAAAAAATGGATATATTCGAGAGCTGAGTTATTTAATTGCAGGTCAAAAAACTAGACTGACTAGAACTCAGATAAACTTCCGAAATTGGTATCACAATTTAACTATAGATAGGATTCAAATTCCTTATTTAAGTCTCCAAGAAAAACAAATGCGATTATTTCAATTAAAAAAACAAGGTGAGGCATTATATGGAATTAAGAATGTAAGTATATCTTATATTCCAGTTTTTGAATTGTTGCAAAACCCTGGATTAAGGCAAAGAATCCCTACGGGCAGTCTAATTTTTTTTGTCGGCCATGATTCTTATCTAAGTTCCCGAATAGGAACTCCTATGAATGTATTACATATGAGCTTTGCAATTTGGAATAATGGGCAGCTTTATTGTCGCATGGCTTCATCGAAAGCGGGAAGAGTATTAGATGTTCTTTTTCCAGATTATTTAAAAACCTACTTATCACTTGGTACCTTGAATGGTATAAGCGTATGGTCTATCACAGACCATACGCAAGCTCTTCGCACTTGAATTTTTGTCGGTATTGCCACTCAACTCGCATTCTCAAGGTTATTGTATATATCAAATTTTTGCATGGGCGCGACACTTGCTAAAAATCTTGCTGCGAGTATAGATAATTTATTACTCTAATAATAATTTAGATTATTCTGCTCCTGCGATCATCATATTTTCTAAAAAGATGGAACCTGTTCGAATAGAGCTTTTATTATTAATATCATTGCCTATAGCCAGGATATTTTGATACATATCTTTTAAGTTGCCTGCGATAGTAATTTCTTCCACAGGATATTGTATCTCTCCATTTTCAACCCAAAAGCCAGCTGCCCCGCGAGAGTAATCACCTGTTACTAAGTTAATACCTTGGCCCAAAACTTCAGTGACTAATAAGCCTTTTCCCATCTGCTTTATTAGATCACCAAGAGTAAATTGACTTGTTTTCAGAAAAATATTATGAAACCCGCCCGCATTTCCTGTTGTTTGCAAGTTTAGTTTTCTGGCTGAATAACTATTTAGTAAATATCCGCATAAAATGCCCTCTTCAACTAGCGCACGATCGTTAGTTTGAACCCCTTCATCATCAAAAGGAACACTTCCTAAAGCACTCAATAAATGAGGCTTTTCATAAATATAAACTTTTCTAGAAAATATGGACTTTCCGATATGATTAACTAAGAAAGAGGCATTACGATAAAGATTTCCGCCCGAGATTGCTTCAAGAAAACTTCTAATTAATCGACTGGCAATTTCTGAGTGGAAAATTACTGGTACCTGACAAGTGGAAATTCGTTTTGAGCTAAGACGTTTAACGGTATTATCAGCGGCTTCTTTGGCCAATTTTTCAATTGATAGTAGTTGATCAGGATTACGGTTTATTGTATAGCTACCATCACGCTGCATACCCATTTTATCTTTTGCTATTAAATTACATGAAATATTGTGCAAGGAGCTAGGATAACTTGCCAAAAATCCATTGCTGTTAGCATAAACATAAATAGCTTCTTGTGTAGATAAGTTGACTCCTTCTGAAAATGTTAATCGCTTATCTTTAGCAAGTGCATTAGCTTCACATTCTTTACCTAATGCAATTGCATTTTGTGGGTCGATCGACCAAGGATGATAAAGGTCCAGATCAGGCGGTTCTTTTTCTAAAAATTTGGGTTCTGCTAGACCACTAAAAGGGTCTTCAGTAGTAAAACGTGCTATATGAATAGCTGCTTCTAAAGTGCTTTTAATAGCTTGAGGACTAAAATCTGAAGTGCTTGCGGAACCTTTTTTGCGACCAAAATAGACATTTATGCCTAGACTTTTATTCCGATTATGCTCAATTGTTTCAACTTCTTGATTCCGAACCATAACTGAAAAGCCAGTATCATGATTAATGCTAACTTCAGTTTGAGTGGCCCCTAGTTTTTTTGCCATGTTCATCAGTTCAGTTAACAAATTTTTATAATCTGCTTGCTTATTTATTAGCTCTAGCGGATGCTGATGTTCTATTTGCGTAGGCATAAAACCAATTTCTCGATGTTAAATGTAAGAGAGTATAGCGATGGGCACTAAATTTCGCTAGACTAGCGTGTCTAAGATAAAACAAATAGCAACACAAAGGTTAAACAAATGCATCAGTTTATCGAATTTAGCTTACGACATTGGGAGCTATGGCTAGCTTTTATTGTTATTTTAATTTTATTATTGACCTTTGAGTTGCATGCTAAGCTAACGGGTACACTGCCTCTTAGTGTCCAGGAAGCTATTTTTAAAGTTAACCGAGAAGATGCGGTTTTTTTAGATGTTCGCGATGTGCTTAGTTTTAAAAAAGGACACATCGCTGAGTCCATTAATATACCTTTTTCTGAACTCAAAGCTAGGCTAAGCGATCTTGACTCATATCGAGAAAGGCCTATTATCATTAACTATAGCCAGGGGCAATCACACCATAAAATTGGTAGATTATTAAAAAACGCAGGATTTACAAGATGTTATCACCTCAAGGGTGGAATTATGAGCTGGCAGAATGCAGCGTTGCCTATCATTAAAAGCTAGTTCTTCGATTAATATCAAGCGGGGTTTTTATGCAAAAAGTAGTAATATATACCACAGCGGGTTGTCCTTACTGTGCAGACGCTAAAGAATTACTGACCAAGAAAGGAGTTAAGTACGAAGAAATTCATGTTGATAAAGATCCTGATAAATTGGAAGAAATGGTGAAATTAAGTAATCGACGTTCTGTGCCACAAATATTTATTAATAATAAACCTATCGGGGGATTTGATGATTTATCAAAATTAGCTACCTCTGGTGAATTAGACACTTTACTAAAAGGCGAGTAATTTATGAATCAACCAAGCAAACCTACCCAACAACCTGAATTTATTATCCAGCGTGTTTATGTTAAAGATTTATCACTAGAGACTTCCCATTCTCCTCAAGCCTTTCAAGAAGAATGGCAACCAGAGTTGAACTTACAGTTTACTATGAATACTAGTAACATAGGCGCTGACAATCATGAGGTCGTCTTACAAATCACAGTGACAGCCAAATCGAAAGATAAAACCTTATTTTTAGTTGAAGTAAAGCAAGCAGGTCTTTTTACGTTAAAAGGATTCACTGAAGAACAAAACCATCAAGTGATGAGCATCACCTGCCCTACTATATTATTTCCCTATGCCAGAGAGGCCGTTTCGGATTTAGTTGGCCGAGCTGGCTTTCCACCACTTTACTTAGCGCCAGTTAATTTTGAAGCCTTGTATGCTCAACAAATCCAAGAACAGGATGATAAAGGTGGTAGTGGGAAAAAAGAAAATTCTTCCAATTCAATTATTACACATTAATTTTCTGAGGTGTTTACAGTAGCGTTAACCGGCGGAATTGCAAGTGGCAAATCTGCTGTTGCCCGTTGCTTTGCTGAGTTGGGAGTCAATATTATCGATGCTGATCAAATTGGTCGCGAACTTATTGATAACTCCTCTGGAATTCGCAATAAAATAGTTGCACGTTTTGGGACTAGTCTTTTTAAAAAAAATGGGACTATCGATCGAGATAAACTACGGGCCATTATTTTTTCTCATCCCAAGGATCGTGAATGGTTGGAATTATTGTTGCATCCTTTAATTTACCAAGAAATAAAGCGTTCAATTCAAAAAGCTACTGGGATATATAACCTTGTTGTCATCCCTCTGCTATTAGAGGGCAGAACAACTGAGTTACTTAAAAAAAAGCCTTTTTCAACTAATTATATTCATTTAAATCGGATTTTGCTGGTTACGGCATCTAGAGAATTACAAATTCAACGCGCCAAGGAACGCGATCTATTGGAAAAAAATCAGATCGATGCGATTTTAGCCGCACAAATATCACCAATAGAAAGTATCAAGCAAGCTGATGATATTATCCATAATGAATCTCATCTGCAAAGCTTGCATAAATCGATTCAGGCATTACATGAAAAATATTTGTCATTATTATCCGCGTCAAAAAATTCTCTTGATAAGTCACCTTTTCTTGGTTATTATCTCGTCTTCAAATAGGAATGATTCTTAATATCATTTAATAGATCCTTAAGCTACATAGTTTATAGTTCAGACGTGGTTTAATAAATATAGAGTGATGCGATGAATGCAAAAAAACTAATAAAATCTGGTTTTGCTTGGGTGTTAAGTGGAACTCAAGTTGTCTTTGATGGTTTATCCAGCGCAAGGCAAATTGTAGATTTTACTTCTTCTCCTTGGGCAAAATATGCAGCATGCGGCGCAACTATAGTAGAAGGAGAAATTTATAGAAAAAATATTGTTGAAGGATTTAGTAGATTTAGTTTATTAAATGAAAAATTTCTTAAAGAATATTTAATTATTGAGAGATTTGAAGAAAATTCAATTTCTATCCAACAATATGAAAAAGAAATAAAAAATAATTTATATGATTTTTTAGTTGATATTGATAATAGATATAAACTAAATGAACCTGATGAAAATGAAAGTAAATTCCTAATTAAATATAAAGAATTACTCAAAAATGAAAATCATTCAGTTGATGCCAAAAATCTGCAGGAAATAAAAGAGTATTTTTCTAACTTTAAAACTAAAAGAAACAGAACTCAAAGCTATATTTCTGATGATGAGCTTAAATTCTCAATTTTAGAAAAAAATCTTAAAAAGATAATTTTTTTAAAAACCAGCTCATTTGTAGCCAGCTATATTGCGAATCAACAATTCCTTGAAAAGACTAATTTGTCTCATGAAAAGGGTTCTGTTGTCGAAGAGGCAGAAGCGCGATTAAAGCTTTTAAGAAAACTGCTGATCAAATCGGCAGTTGAATCAGGAAGTTGTGATCTTTTAAATAACGAAGCAAATCTTAGTGCAGATTTCATTAATGAACTTAATGAAGAAGTATCTGAAAAAGCTGCAAAATTATGGCCTTTACGTTTTGGAATGTTATTTAGCTTAGGCGTAGGAGCTGCTGTAGGCGTTATTACTTACTATACCTTTCCGGCAGTCTTAATGGGGTTTGGCTTAACCTCTTTAACTATTTTATCGGCAGTCATCTGGCCGTTAGCTATTTTAGCCGCTATTTCATATGCTATTTTAATTTATAATACTATTACTGATTTAATTCTAAATGAGACTTTGTCGAAATGGTGGAAAAAACTTAGTACAGAAATAGATCAAAATTATCCAATTAAACCCAATATATTAAAATATATTTGTCTTGTCATCGCAAAATCACTTTCGCATTTTTTCGGTAAGTTAATAAATTGGTTTAAATTTCAGGAACAAGAAAGTTATTTTTCTTATGCATTAAGAATGGTATTAAGTGCTGCGGTGTTAGTTTTTGGAATTATAGCCGCACTTACGACGGGTTATACCGCCTTTATTCAACTACAAAATTACGTTAGCTTGAGCGTGTGTGTGATTACTGCGCTTCCTTTAATGCTAAGTGATTTATTATTTACTTTGAAAAACTCCTTTGAAACAGTCAGTTTATTGACTGGAGTTTCTATGGATAACTTGCTTAACTCGGTGAAAAATTCTTATAGAAATTTTACACAACAAGTATCAACAGAAAATTATTTACAGTGCCTTTTGCATATATTCCGTATTCCTTTAAAATTCATGCTTAGTGTGTTGAAATTACTTATCTTTTGTTTCCATGTGTTCTTTACTTCAGTTGCATCGGATAGATTTTTTAATTTTCCTTGTTGGTTAACCGTTTTTTTTGCAGCTGGAAGTGAATTATTGACAGATATTTGCCCGCTTTTCGGTAACAAACAAGGCGATCACCACGATCATGATCATGGCGGTATTTTTAATTGGATAGGAAAGATTATCTTTATTATTCCTGCAACCATTCTAGGAATTTTAAATTGTTTATTTAGTCAAATAAGTCGTTTTACAAATTCTGATACTTCTGCTTTAGGTTTTAAGACAGCTATAAAACGAGAATGGCAGCAGTTTGATATTATTCATGAACATGAACATTTAGTTGATGATAGAAATTCACTAAATGAGGCTGACCGAAAATTACCTAAAGAAATCGTATTGCAAAAGGCCGTTCATATTTGCAAGAAACAAATTGTCAGATTGGAAAAAGGCTTTTTTAAAACAGATTTAGCAAAAGAAAAAATAAAAATTTTTATAAATTATCAGCAACAATTACTTCAAAATAATCAAGCTGATCCGAATAATAATGAACTCCAAAATAATGAAAAAATGATATTAGGCAAACATAGATTTTTTAAGAGAGAAAAAACAGAATCTATGAGGAAGATAAATAAAATAGAAGCGTTAATAAGACCATACATGGTTAATGATAATAACTGTGGTTTGAATGGTCATGTAAGAGCTCTTTGAATATCGAAAGATGTGATTAAAGAAAAAATTGGTTAATCTGCACCAAATCTTCTGGCTTTAAATTACCTGCATCTTGCTTCAGTAATAATGTATCTAACAGGTAAGTATATTGATCACTAGCTGCAGAACGTTTTGCATCATAAAGATTTTGTTGAGCAATAAGGACATCAACGATAGTTCGTGTTCCTGCTTTATAACTTTCTTCGGTACTATCCAATGAAAGTTGGGCTGATTTGATTGTTTGTTGCTCAGCCTTGATTTTGCTGATATCCGCAAGTACATCATTATATTTTTGTCTGGTATTAATGATAAGCATGCGATAGGCATTATCTAAATTAGCACTGGCAGTTTGAAAGTCATATTGGGCTTGGCGGGTTTTAGAAGAGACTGCACCGCCTGCAAACAGTGGAACATCTAATTCTAAGCCCAAAGTCCCACCATTGTTATTATATGAGCTAGGAACATTATTAAATGTATCGGTTTTTCCATAATTACCTATTAAGCTTAAACTAGGTAGATGTCCAGAAGCTTGCATCTTTATTTTCTCTCGAGCGACTTCTACACCATAGCGAGCAGCCATCAGCTTAAGATTATTCTGAGTGGCCGCTTTAACCCAACTTTCGATATTATCTGGCTGCGGAGTTTTTAAAGGTATGGGCTTTACAAAACTGTTTATTGAGGAATAGGTCTGCCCTGTCAATTGACGTAATGCTTCTTGTTTATTGCGTAAAGTATTTTCTGCACTTATTTCCATAGCGAATGACTTATCGTACGCGGCTCTTGCTTCGTAAACAGTGGTCAAGGCATCTAAACCCACTTGGACACGCTTCTGAGCTTGATTCAATTGCTTGCTATCCGCCGCTTTTTCTGCTTGAGTAAATCGAAGGGTGTCTTGTGCGGATAAAACATTGAAATAGGCAGTTGCGACACGAAAAATCAGATCTTGTGCAGCTGCTGCTAAGCTTAGATCAGCTTCTTTGCCAGTACTATTCGCTTGTTTTACTGCTAACCAAGCATTGATATTAATTAAGGGTTGTCTGATAGAAATATTGTATCCCTGAGATTGCAAATTGCTAATTCCATTCGGTTGCCCCAGCGTCGGGGGTTGAGTAATGTTTTGATAATTATTAGAGACGTTAGCCTGGGCTGAGATATTAGGTAAAAGAGCAGCTACACTCTGAGGTATTGCTTCAAGTTGGGATAATCGTGTGAATATAGCTGCTTGATAGGTAGGATCACTATTTAAGGCAGCTTTATAAATATCGATTAAATTCGCAGCAAAAGTAAGTGTAAAATGTGCAAAAAACAAATAAATACCTAATACTAATTTAGTATAAATATTCAATTGCTTAACAGATCTATGGCTAAAAAAGTCGAGTAGTGGCATTATTTTTTTTATACTAAAAGAGCAAAACCTAGACTTTTCTAAGTAAATGTCGCCTATTATGCCAGATTTCATAATTGAGATATAGTCCATGAATTCCCAATTCGATCGTTCAGATGTCAAAATTTTGCAGCAGAAAATAGTTTATCAAGGACACTTTCAGCTAGAACAATGGAAGGTTCAATTTCGCCTATTTAATGGCGGCTGGAGCCCACCACGACTTCGGGAGATTTTTGAACGTGGTGAAGCGGTGGGGGTGTTATTGTTTGACCCGAATAGGGATCAGTTGGTTTTAATCGAACAGTTTCGGATAGGAATTGCTAATAAAACCAAAAACCCCTGGTTAATTGAAATAGTAGCGGGTGTCATTAGTAAAGGTGAAAGTTTAGAGCAAGTAGCACGACGAGAAACTCAAGAAGAGACCGGTCTAGGAATAATGAATTTATTTCCTATTTGTCAATATTGGGTGAGCCCAGGAGGAAGTTCAGAGCGTATATATCTTTTTTGTGGACAAGTTAATGCTGAATTAGCACAAGGAGTTCATGGTGTGGTTGAGGAAGGTGAAGATATTCGTTTGCATGTTTTTACGTTAAAAGCCGCTTATAATTTACTTAATCAAGGAAAAATTAATAATGGTTCGACTATTATTGCTTTACAATGGCTACAACATAATGAGCATATTGTGAGAGATGCATTTTCGAAAAAAAGCCGGTAACTACTATATGAAATCTAAACCTTCTTCTTCGAAAAAATACACCGCTGAAGCGATCGAAGTTTTAAGTGGCCTTGACCCGGTAAAACGACGACCGGGTATGTATACCGACACCTCTCGGCCTAATCATTTAGCACAAGAAGTTATTGATAATAGTGTTGATGAAGCTATGGCTGGGTACGCTCGACATATTGATGTGGTGTTATATCCTGATAACTCTTTAGAAGTTAGTGACGATGGTCGTGGTATGCCTGTAGACATCCACCCTGAAGAAAAGGTCACGGGTGTAGAACTTATTCTGACCAGACTTCATGCAGGAGGTAAATTTAATCATAAAAATTATCGCTATTCGGGTGGTTTACATGGAGTCGGTGTATCCGTAGTCAATGCTCTATCGCGTCATTTAGAAGTCATTATTAAGCGTGACGGATTTATATATCAAATACAATTTGAACACGGTAATAAAAAGACCAACTTAAAAAAACTAGGCAAGATTGAACAGGCAGTAACAGGAACTTCTTTACGTTTTTGGCCCGATAAGCACTATTTTGATACGGAAAAATTTTCAGTCAATCGTTTAAAACATAGCTTACGTGCTAAAGCTGTCCTTTGCCCAGGTTTACACGTTAGCTTTATTGACAAACAAAATAATAAAAAAGAGGAATGGTTCTATGAAGATGGTGTGGTTAGTTATCTAAAAGACAGTTTAAGCCAATACACTTGCTTACCTGCGGAGCCTTTTCATGGCCATTTTGCTGCAGAAACGGAGGAAGTTGATTGGGCATTATGCTGGCTATTAGAAAGCGGTGAAGGATTGGTAGAAAGCTATGTTAATTTAATTCCAACTGTTCAGGGTGGAACGCATGTCAATGGCTTACGTACCGGCTTACTAGAAGCAATGAGAGATTTTTGTGAGTTACGTGATTTATTACCCCGCGGTTTAAAATTAGCACCAGAAGATGTATGGGAAGGATGTCACTATGTGCTGTCTGTAAAATTATTAGAGCCCCAATTTTCTGGTCAAACCAAAGAAAGGCTCACTTCGCGTCAGTCTGCAGCATTTGTTTCAGGAGTAATAAAGGATGCTTTCAGCTTATGGCTAAATCAGCATATTTCAGAAGCAGAAAGTTTAGCTGAATTAATGATAGCTAATGCACAAAAACGTTTGCGTGTCAGTAAGCAAATCGCGCGTAAGAAAGTTTTAAGTGGTGCGGTATTGCCAGGAAAATTAGCTGACTGTACACAAACAGATTTAAGTCGTACCGAATTATTTTTAGTTGAAGGTGATTCCGCTGGCGGCTCGGCAAAGCAAGCGCGAGATAGAGAATTTCAAGCAATTATGCCATTAAGAGGAAAAATATTAAATTCTTGGGAAGTGGCTAGTAATCAAGTATTAGGTTCACAAGAAATTCACGATATTGCCGTGGCTATAGGTGTTGATCCCGGGTCTGGTGATTTATCCGGATTACGTTATGGAAAAATCTGTGTTTTAGCAGATGCGGATTCTGATGGTTTGCATATCGCTACGTTACTATGCGGTTTATTTTTTAAGCATTTTAGCTCCTTAGTTGAATTAGGACATATTTATATTGCTATGCCGCCACTTTATCGTATTGATATTGGTAAAGAAGTTTTTTATGCCTTGGATGATAATGAAAAACAAGGTATTTTAGACAGATTAAGCGCAGAAAATAAAAAAGGAAAAGTAAGCATACAGCGATTTAAAGGTTTAGGTGAGATGAATCCTGTGCAACTGCGTGAAACAACCATGGCACCCGATACGCGAAGGCTGGTGCAGCTTACTATAGATAATCAACAAAAAACGCTTTCTTTAATGGATATGTTGTTAGCAAAAAAACGATCAGGCGATCGAAAAATATGGTTAGAGCAAAAAGGAGATATTGCCACACTCTAATCAAGATGCTTGTTTGCATCTTCAAGTACGAGCGGTATAATTAGCGTTTTCGTATTAAAGTTAGGCCGTCGCCTATTGGGATTAAACACATACTAATACGCTTATCTTGATAAATAGTTTGATTAAATGCGCGAATGGCTAGAGTTTGTTTGTCATGAGCATGAGTATCTGCGACTCGGCCACTCCAAAGCACATTATCAACTAGCATTAGACCGCCTGCTCTAAGTAGCATTAGTGATCGCTCATAATAATTTAAGTAATTTTGTTTATCTGCATCAATAAAGATAAAGTCGAAACTATTTGAGTGATTTTGTTTAATTAAACTATCGAGAGTTTCTAATGCTGGTGCTAATTTCAGATCAATTTTATGTGCTATGCCGGCTTTTTGCCAAAAATTTTGCGCTATTGAGGTTGTTTCAGCATTGATATCACATGCAATAATTCTTCCCATTTCAGGCAGAGCTAAAGCGACTACCAAAGAGCTATAGCCCGTATAGACCCCTATCTCCAATGTTTTTTCAGCTCCTGTTAGCTCAATTAGGAATGCCATCAATTGTCCTTGCTCAGGTGAAATTTGCATGCCATGAGATGATAATTTATGCGTTGTTTCTCTTAATGACTTTAAAATAGGAGATTCACGTAAGGAAACTGATAACATATATTGATACAGCGTATTGCCTAGGTTTATGGTTTGGTTCGACATAGCTATCCTATTCAAAGGTGATTAAGTTTAATATATAGTTTTAAAATAGATTTTGTAAAAATTGATTTTATCAGTCAAAAACCCAAGTGCGAAGAGTATATTTTAGACATTGACATTCTAGCCAAGCGCAGCCAAAATAGCGGACCTTAAAACCGCAGGTCCCCATCGTCTAGAGGCCTAGGACACCGCCCTTTCACGGCGGTAACAGGGGTTCGACTCCCCTTGGGGACGCCATTTCTTATGGCGCGCAAATTATGTATTTGTGGCAATAAAATCTTTGCTCATCGGTGGTTATCTCAGGTAAAACCATAAAATTCGGTATTCTTAAAAACACTTACAATAAATAGCTAGAAAATATATATACTAAGTTTCTGATCGATTTTATGTTTTATTGTCTTTTCTATGATATATTTTTGTCGTTATCACTAAGGTAATCACCAAAAGGCTATTTAGGCTAATATCTTCAATATAAGGAGTGAAATATCCTAACCTTTTTTGTAACTACGTTAAACATCTAATGGCATTTACATCTTGGGTAAATTTTTAAAATAATAAATCAGTCTCAAGTTAAATATTTACTTAAAGTAAATATTGATGTGGAGAAAAACATGAGTCATATTTTTAGTAAAATATTGGATGGTTACCGCGTTTTTAGAAAAAAATATGCTGTCGGCGATAATGCAGTAATGCGATATTTAGCCGATTCTGGTCAAAAACCTCAAATAATGGTTGTTTCATGTTGTGATTCACGTGTTGACCCAGCATTAATACTACAATGTAATCCAGGTGATCTATTTGTGGTGCGTAATGTCGCGAATATAGTGCCGCCTTATCAAAAAGATGAGGCTTTGCATGGAACGAGTGCTGCCTTAGAGTTCGGAATTTGCCTATTGAATATTAAGCATCTTATATTGTTGGGACATAGTCAATGCGGAGGAATAGATGCTTTATTAAATAGCCAAAATCTATCACAAAACGATTTTATCACTAAATGGGTTTCTTCGATAAAAATACCTGGCAATCAAATAGAAGATCCAGATGAATATGCAAAATTAGCTTTAAATCGTTCTTATGAAAATTGCATGACATTTCCTTGGATAAAAGACAAAACAGAAATTCAAGCATTAACTATCCATCGTTGGTTTTTTGATATTAAAACTGGCCAAATCTCCACTTATTCAGAGAATTATAATATTTATCAAGCATTAGACTAGTGGTATGAAATTAGCTGCAAGATAAGTTTTTAGTTTGTTGCTGTAAGCGTTGTTTTTTTTCTTTTGCTCGCCTGATTGCAGCTTGTATATAAGCGGCTTGTTCATTTGTTGGCGAAATATTTTTGCTGGGACTAGCTTCACCTTGTTCTACTGCAAGACGTTGTTTTTTGGCATTATAACGTTGTCTTGCCAGTTGTGGATTATAGTCAGATAGACTTAAAGACAGCATATCAATACAATCAACCGGGCAAGGTGCAAGACACAGTCCACAGCCAGTACATTCTTGCTTCAATACAATATGTAATTGCTTGGCAGCGCCTATAATAGCATCAACGGGACAAGCTTGGATGCACTTCGTGCAGCCTATGCATTCTGATTCGCGTATATGCGCTGTTAAAGCAGGCTTTTCCTGCTTCTGCATTTCTTCTATAAATGGTTCAGGATTTTTTTCTAGCAATTTTGCTAAAGCGAGCAGAGTTTTTGTCCCTCCGGGTGGACAACGGTTTATCTCAGCCTTCTGTTCTGAAATTGCTTGAGCATAAGGTAAGCACCCTGAATAGCTACACTGTCCACATTGCGTTTGTGGCAGTAAAGCATCAATTTCGTTAACCCGTGTTTTTAAACCTCTTGTTAGAAGAGGTAATTTTGTTGATTTCATTTTTTTGATTAAGATTATGTCGCATCTGAAGGTATTTATGATTATAAAAAAATTATATTAACTATGATCTATAAGGATAGAATCCATTTTTTGAATATTCTGGATAGTCTCTTCAGAAACGCGATGCAATAAAGGGGTAAAAGTGTTAATGGTATGACCCAATAAGATTTTTTTTCGTTCATCCCAAGTCAATGCAGGAATATTTAAAAATGTTTCCGTTTTTTCAGCGGTGATGGGGAGCACAGGCTTTAAATAGGTCATTAAAATTCTAAACAAATTTAAACCTAAACTACATGCATCGTGAGCTCGCTGAATGGAATCAGGGCTTTTTATCAAGAGCCAAGGTTTTTCTGCATCAATCATTTGATTTGCTTGATCGGCTAATTCCATAATACTTTTCATTGCTCGATTATAGTCACGGCTTTCATAGTAATCAGCAATTTCATCACCTTTTTGGATAAATTCTTGGATAAGTTCAGGGATGAATGAAGTTTCGGATAATTTATTATCAAATTTTTTGTTAATAAAGCTGGAACAACGACTAGCAATATTGACAAGCTTGCCAATTAAATCCGAATTAATTTTTTGGCTAAAATCTTGCAAATTAAAATCAATATCTTCCGCTTTTCGACTGAGTTTTGTGGCATAGTAATAACGTAAATATTCAGGATCTAAATGATTAAGATACTGTCGCGCAGAAATGTAAGTTCCACGCGATTTTGACATTTTTTTACCATTGACAGTTATATAGCCGTGTACAAAAATTGCGGTAGGTGCACGAAAATCTGCACTTTTTAGTATAGCGGGCCAAAAGATGGCATGAAAATTAATGATATCTTTACCAATAAAATGATAAAGCTCGGTACTTGTTGTATCGGACCAATACTCATCAAAATTAAGCTCATCTCGCAGCAAGCAGAGGTGTTTAAAGATCGCCATATAACCTATAGGCGCATCGATCCATACATAGAAGAATTTATTTTCTGATCCAGGAATTTTAAACCCAAAATAAGGTGCATCACGGGAAATATCCAGATCATGCAAACCTTCTTTAAACCATTCTAAAAGTTTATTACTAATTTCTTCGGCAAGATGATTGTTAGTAGTGATCCATTTACGTAAAAAATCTGAATAATGCGAAAGTTGAAAAAAGTAATGGTCAGATTCTTTTGCTATGGGTATAGCGCCTGAAATAATGGATTTAGGATCAATGAGATCTAATGGAGAATAGGTAGAGCCACAAACCTCACAATTGTCACCATACTGATCAGGTGTTTTGCAACAAGGGCATACCCCTTTTACATAACGATCCGGTAAAAACATTTTGGCTTCAGGATCATAAGCCTGTTGAATAACTTTGTTATAGACATTTCCTTTGTCTTTCATGCGTTTATAAATTAATGTTATTAATGCTTCATTTTCTGGCGAATGGGTAGTGTAAAAGTTATCAAAGTTGATATAAAACGCAGAAAGATCGCGTTTATGTTCTTCAGCTATTTGAGCAACTAATGTCTCTGGGCTGATATTGCGTTGCTGAGCTGCTAACATCACCGGCGTGCCATGGGCGTCTTCGCCCGATATAAAAATGCAATCTCGTCCCAGCATTTTTTGAAAACGTACCCAAATATCTGCTTGAATATGTTCTAATAAATGGCCGATATGTAAAGAGCCATTAGCATAAGGCAAAGCGCTAGTGACTAATAGTTTGCGATGTGTTTGCTGCATACTCATCTTTTGCGTATTATTGATTCCCAGATTCTGCCTTTTTGTTAGGAGTGACGTCAAGTTATAATTCTACAATGCTATGCTAAAAATTACTGATCGAGTGAAACATATTATTGCTGTTGCCTCTGGGAAAGGAGGTGTTGGGAAGTCAACGACTGCGGTTAATTTAGCATTGGCCCTCGCCGAAAAAGAGGGAGTTCGAGTTGGAATACTGGACGCGGATATCTATGGGCCTAATCAACCGCAGATGTTAGGTGTCAGTGAGAAGCCAACTAGCAAAGATGGCAAAACTTTAGAACCGGTATACGCTCATGGCATACAATCGATGTCTATAGGCTACTTAATCGATGTAAATACCCCGATGATATGGCGTGGTCCAATGGCTACTGGTGCTTTACAACAACTATTAAATGACACCCACTGGGATAACTTAGATTACTTGATAGTGGATTTGCCTCCGGGTACTGGCGATATCCAATTGACCTTAACTCAAAAAATTCCTCTAGCTGGGGCAGTGATTGTAACGACACCTCAAGATATTGCTTTGCTGGATGTACGTAAAGCAATAGGTATGTTTAGTAAGGTTAAAGTACCTTTATTAGGTGTAGTCGAGAATATGTGTACGCACGTTTGTAGGCAGTGTGGCTATGAGGAGCCTATCTTTGGTGATGGTGGTGGTGAACGGATTGCCAAAGAATGTAACATTAATCTATTAGGTGTTTTACCATTAGATAGTCGGATTCGTAAACAAGCCGACTCGGGTAAGCCTATTTTTCTTGAGGAACCACAAAGTGCTATTGCTAATGTATATCGTGGAATAGCCAACAAAATAGTTGAGCAACTGAATCAACCTAAAACCAACGCTTTTCGATTTCCAAAAATTGTCATAGAGAAAAAATAGTATACTCACAGCAATGGGGTTTTTGGCAAGTGCCGTGTCTATGCAACAATCTGGTATAGTCAATAACCATGAGGATTGCGAATTGAGTGGTAACACAAACAAAAATTCAAGTGCGAAGAGTAATTGGGGAAAATTATTATGTCCATAAAATCCGATGCATGGATTTGCCGCATGGCAAAAGAATACAATATGATAGAGCCATTTGAACCTAAGCAGGTGCGTCAGACGCCCGCTGGACGGATCATCTCCTATGGTGTTTCTAGTTATGGATACGATGTGCGTTGTGCTAATGAATTTCGTGTGTTTACGAATATCAATTCAGCTATTGTTGACCCTAAAAGTTTTTCCGAAGGCAGTTTTGTCGATATAAAAAATGACGTCTGTATTATTCCCCCCAATTCTTTTGCCTTAGCGCATACTGTCGAATATTTTCGTATTCCTCGGAATATCCTTACTATTTGTGTCGGCAAATCAACTTATGCACGCTGCGGAATTATCGTCAATGTCACGCCTTTGGAACCCGAATGGGAAGGCCAAGTCACATTGGAGTTTTCCAATACTACTCCGCTCCCCGCTAAAATATACGCTAATGAAGGTATAGCGCAGATGCTATTTTTAGAATCAGATGAGATTTGCCAAGTTTCTTATCGAGATCGTCAAGGTAAATATCAAGGCCAGAGAGGAGTAACTTTGCCTGTTACTTAAGTTTAATACTACGTTGAAAGTAATTTTGATTCATAAAGGTTTTAGCTTTGATTAAAGTATCTTCAGCAATTTTATTGGCTTGCTCCGTTCCTTGCTTTAAAATTTGTAAGACCTCGCCTAAGTCTTTTTCATAGATTTTTCGACGTTCACGTAGGGGCTGTGTTATTTCAACTAATATATCGATTAATTTATATTTGCACTCCACATCTTTGATCTGCCCTTTACGATATTTATCTTTCGCTTCAATAACCCATTCTTTATCAGGATTGAATACATCATGGAATATCCATAAAGGATTATTTTCAATAGTTCCCGGATCCGTTGCTCGTAAGCGATGTGGATCTGTGTACATACCCATTACTTTTTTCTTGATCGTATCAGGATCATCGCTAAGATAAATAGCATTATTTAAAGATTTGCTCATTTTTGGTAATATCCCATCTGCATTAGGTGGTCCGGTTCCGATTAAGCGACGTACTGGACTAAGTTTTGCTTGGATGATAGGGAATAATCCTCCACTCGAAACATAATCTTCGTCTTTTGTTTGTGGATCAACACCGCAATAAATTTGGTTAAAGCGACGCGCACATTCGCGAGCTAACTCTAAATGAGCTATTTGATCTTCACCTACGGGTACAATTTCTGGTCGAAAACTAAGTATATCTGCTACCTGACCGATTGGATACAATAAGAAGCCAAAAGGATAATTATTGCCTAGGTTTTTTTGACGGATTTCATCTTTGATAGTGGGGTTGCGCATCACTCTAGGGAAAGAAATCAGCATGCTGAAAAAACTAGTAAGCTCAGCAATGGCTGGAATTTCAGACTGAACAAAAATATGACTTTGTTTAGGGTCGATGCCAGCAGCGAGATAATCTAAAGCAATGTCTATAGTATTCTGGCGGATTTCTTCAGGAAATTCAGCCCGTGTAGTAAATGCATGAACATTAGCAATAATAAAATAACATTCATAGCTTTTTTGCAAGCTTACGCGTAATGCTAAAGATCCCACCCAATGACCAAGATGAAGTTTTCCTGTGGGAGTATCCCCTGTGAGTAAGCGCGGTTTTGATAGTGTCATAGTCATATTTAATTTTAACTTTATGTTATTTTGCTAACTTAATACAATTAATTCAAGTTTTTTTACTCTTTAAGATTTTATTTACTTATATAAACAGATATTGAGATAATTGATTATATCTTAGTCTAACTAAGATAATGTTGAAAACAATGCAAATGTCAGAAGATAATAATATGATCGAATTTAGCTTTGAAGGCGAATGTCTTGAAACACTACGTAAGTTTGTGCACTCTAGCGATATAGGTGGGAGAGAGCAAGTTGCAAGGGATTTAAAAAGAATTTTTGCCTTAACAGTTAAAGATGAATCGGGAGAGTGGTCTTATGTAAGGCCCTCTGCTCAGATGGATGTTAGCAATGAAGCAACCCAAGCATCGGAAAGACAGGCAATTATGATAGAACCCGATCCGGATGAATTTTTTTTAAGTAGGATAGAGAGTTTAGATAAAAGGTTTCAGGATTTATTACTACAGAATTTTCATCAGGGTGGAATGTTTTATAGTGCTAGAACTTTCTTAACTGTAAGTTTATTAGCATTAGGCTTTCTCCCTAGTGTTGATCAAGGTCATAAGCATCATATTATTTGTGAGTTTAGCCCTGAAAAGTTGGTAATTACAGAAAATTTTAAGGTAGTAAAATTGGATTTTGTACCAGAATCTTTTATGAAGGTAATTTGTAGTGAAGTCGGTAAATTGAATAGTGTCCTTTAGAAAAATCAGAAAAAAATAAAATAGCTTATTTTCAAGAATATATAAAAAAATTATTAAGGGGTAAAATTTCAGGTTGTGATCACACAGATTTACAATTGCAAGAAGGTTCAAAAAATGAGGTATTTCAATTAGTTTCTAATTCGGAGCCGGATGTAAATTTAATAGAATTTACCGTAAAACATACTGTTGAATTAGATCAAGAATTCAAGAAGGAAATCAGAATAAAAAAATTATCTAAAACAGATGTAATCTTAAAAATCCAACCGCAACTTTATAATCTTAGCTCGGGAAGCACGCAATCTGAATTCCTTAAATTTTTATCTCCAGAGTTAAGGTATGTTTTACCTAGCTTGTTTGAAAAATCTAAAGCAAAAAGTAAAATTAAGAATTTAATATTAAACAGTTATCGAGAATTTATACAACTGTTGTTTAATATTATATCGTGTTTTATTTCATCACCTATTCCTGCAAAATCATATTTTTCGGCATCGCACCAACCTCGATCAAATGAGTCAAATAATAGTTTTGCTCGTAGGATGCGTGCTTAATGCAAAAGGTCTTATCTGGAATGTTATTGCTATTTTATCTGTGTTAACATGCCGGCTTCTGTTAAGCTAAGGAGTGTAGGCTATGTCAGCCGTCCAATCCAAAAATTCATCTAAAATCTTTGTTGATTTGTCTGCAGAAGAACTGATCGACTATGCGGTAGAACGAAAAGAAGGTGTCATTGCAGCCAATGGTGCGCTATCAGTTTCTACAGGTAAGCGAACTGGACGTTCACCTAAAGATAAATTTATTGTTGCTGAACCCAATAGCGAAAAAAATATCGATTGGGATTCAATTAATCAAGCTTTTTCAGAAGATCGTTTTCATGCATTATGGCAACGGGCTGAACAATACGCTAAAGAAGTCGATCTATTTATTTCAAATCTACAAGTTGGTGCCGATCCAACTTATTATTTACCTGTTAAGGTCATTACGGAATATGCTTGGCATAATTTATTTGCACGACAACTTTTCATTCGTCCTGAGGATTTTTATGGAAAAAAAGCTAAGCCTGAATGGACGATTTTAAGCCTTCCAGGCTTAAAAACTGATCCGCAGCGGGATGGAGTTAATAGCGATGCAGCTTTAATTATACATCTAACTGAGCGTAAGGTTTTGTTGTGTGGACATCAGTATGCCGGTGAAATTAAAAAAGCCATGTTTTCAGTAATGAATTATTTGTTGCCCGCAGTAGATGTTTTACCTATGCATTGTTCCGCTAATGTTGGGAAAAAAGGTGATGTCGCTTTATTTTTTGGATTGTCTGGTACAGGTAAAACCACTTTATCCGCTGACCCGGATCGTTTTTTGATTGGCGACGATGAGCATGGTTGGAGCGAAACAGGCGTGTTTAATTTTGAAGGAGGTTGTTATGCTAAATGCATCGATTTATCTAAAGAGCGTGAGCCCTTAATCTGGAATGCTATCCGTCATGGTGCAGTGATGGAAAATGTAGTGTTAGATCCTAAATCTTTAGAACCCGATTACAAAAATGCAAGTCTGACTCAGAATACTCGAGTTGCCTATCCCTTGGATTTTATTGAATCTCGTTTTCATGCAAACCGCGTTGATCGCTTGCCGGATGCAGTTATTTTTCTGTGTTGCGATTTATACGGCGTATTACCCCCGGTTGCTTGTTTGAACCATGAACAAGCGGCTTATTATTTTTTAAGTGGCTATACCGCATTAGTAGGTAGCACGGAAGTGGGGCAAACAGAGCCTATTAAAACTACCTTTAGCACTTGTTTTGGTGCGCCTTTTTTTCCGCGACCAGCAAAAATTTATGCCGAATTATTAATTAAGCGTTTAAAAACCAGTCATGCTAAAGTCTATTTAGTTAATACGGGTTGGACTGGCGGTGCCTATGGGGCTGGAGGTGAGCGCTTTTCTATCCCGGCTACGCGTTCTGCCATTAAGGCTATTCTGAGTGATGAAGTTGATAAAGCTGAATCGGAGCAATTGCCTGGATTTAATTTTTCTATTCCTACACAGTTAGCAGGCATAGATAGTCATTTATTAAATCCAAAAAAGACTTGGACAAGCGCGAAAGAATATGACCTTAAAGCGCACGAATTAATCGATAAATTCATTAATAATTTTAAGCAGTTTGATGTGAGTCAAGCTATTCGAAATGCTGGACCGGTTATCTATAAAGAGTAGGACCTCTTGGGCAGAGAGTTTGTGAGATTAGTATCCATTGAGTTTTGCTTGTTTCTTTTAAAAAAACCTGTAGTAATATTTTCAGGATTATTATACCTAGTAGTATTTTTAGATATTGTATCAGAGGTTTGAAAAAATTTAATTAATCTTTTAGATATTTCACAAATAAAAAAATTTATTTTTTTATACAAAATATGTATCTTAGAACGAACTTTATCGGGTTCATTAAACTTTGCACTGAATTGATTATCCATAAGAATATCAGCTATTCGTTCTGAAAATTCTGAAAAAGCTGTATTACGATCTAGTCCTTCTGTATGCAGAACTTTATCTGCTAAATACGAAAATTCTGGAATTAAAAATCTAAATAACTGTGCTATAGAAGAATGATCAGATCTAAATCCAATAGTAGAGCCGTTATAGCAATGTTTTCCAAAATATTCTGACGCAGTAAAAGGTTGAAAAATTCTTTTTATATTGGATGGTATAGTTCCTTGTCCAGGTAGTTGTAAGTCCTGAATGTAAGCAGATGCTTTGCCAGTAGAATAATCAAAAACATTGATACTGCGGCCAAAATCAATAATGTATACTTCTTCCTTATTAATAATGATATTATTGCATTTTAAATCTCTATGAAGAAGTCCTTTGCTGTGAATATCAGCAGTAGCTTTAATTAAATTCTGAATAATTTGGAATCTTGATTTAAGACTATATTGACTTGCGTACTGAAATTCTTGACCTTCAAAATAAGGCATCGTGAAATAAAAAAACTGAGTATCTTCAAAGGATTTAAAATTAAAGCTTCGGTCACCGTACGCTAATCTCCACCCATTACTATCTTGCAGCTTTGTGGAATGATTTTTAGTTAAAACTTTAATGCAAACATTTTCTCCATTTTCTAGTGTGATTTTATATACACTACCCATTCTTCCACTACCTAAATGGCTGATTTTATCAACGGATTTTCCTGAGAAGAGTTCGTTGCAAACTTGTAGAGGTAGTTTCATACTTCATAAAAAATAAATCATACATATTTTTATAATACTTTAAAAGTATTAAATAAAGATTAAATGTTGACTTTATTTTAGATCCTTGGCGAGTTCTTCAGCACGATTTTTCGCTTCTCTAATAGCTTTTTTTACAATGTCAGAAAAGTGGTCGTTGTTTAAACTTTTTAAGGCTTGTTCAGTGGTACCACCGGGCGAAGTGACTTGTTGTCTCAACTCAGCCATTGATTTTTTACTTTCGATCGCTATTCGAGCAGATCCTAAAGCAGTTTGTAAAGTGAGTAAATTAGCAGTTTCTTTAGCTAAACCTAATTCAATAGCTGCTGCTTTTAAAGTTTCCATAAACAGGAAGAAGTAAGCCGGACCACTCCCTGACAAAGCAGCTACTATATCGATTTGATCTTCTTTAGATAACCAAACAACCGTTCCGACGCTACGAAAGATAGATTCAGCTGCAATTTTTTGAGCGTTTGAACAATTTTGATTTGCAAACAGTCCAGTTGCACCACATCCTATTAAAGCAGGTGTATTAGGCATACAACGTATAAGCGCTAATCTTGAATTGGAGAGATAATGCTCTAAGCTATTTAAACTTATGCCGACAGCAATTGAAAGAATTAAAGGTTTTTTTTCTTGGATCAGATCAGCGATTTCAATAGCAACACTTTTTAATATTTGTGGTTTTACCGCTAATACAACAATGTTTGCCATGTGGACAGCATCGCGATTGTTAGTAGTCAGGTTGATATTCAAATTTTTTAGCTTATTTAGCTGCGCTAGATTATTGTTGGTTGCCCATATCTTTTTGGCGGGATAGTTTTCTTTCAGTAATCCTTTGATAATGCTGGTTGCCATGTTACCGGCACCAATGAAACTGATAATTGAATTTTGCATATACTCTTCGCACCTGAATTTTTGTCTGTGTTGCTGCTCAATTCGCAATCCTCATGGTTATTGACTATACCAGAATGTTGTATGGATGCGGCACTTGCCAAAAACTCAATTGCTGTGAGTATAGTTATGCTTACTTTTTTTGTTTCAGATAATCATCGAGACGCTCTAACTCTGTAGGTGTTCCTATGTTAAACCATAAGCCTTTATAATATTCACCAGTTATTTTCTTTTCGGCAATATATTCATAAAGGAGTGATGATAGTGGAAATGCTCCTGATTTACCTTGAAATAAATCAGGATGATAAATTCCAAGGCTAGCAAAGGTAAATTTATTTGAGGTGTCCTCTAAATTCAATAAGCCAGTTTGGGTAAGATTAAAATCACCTTGGGGATGAAAACTTGGATTGTCCACTAAGATAAGATGGGCTAATGCGAATGAATTCAAAGAATAAGTAATTAGTCGTTCCAATGGAAAATCTGTCCAGATGTCAGCGCTTAGAACAATAAATGGGTTAGATCCTAGAATGGTTAATGCTTGGCAAATGCCTCCGCCTGTTTCGAGAGCGGTAGGTTCGAAAGAATACTCAATTTTAACGTTGTAAGCTCGACCATCACCTAGTGTGTCTATAATTTGTTTAGCTTGATAAGAAACATTAATGACTATTTCTTTAATGCCGATTTTTGCTAATTTTAACACTTGGTGCACAATCAATGGTTGATTAGCAACTAAGATTAAAGGTTTAGGTGTTTTATCTGTTAGAGGGCGTAAACGTAGACCACGGCCGGCAGCAAGTATCATCGCTTTCATTTTTTTTCTTTCTCATACAATTTTGGCTGAATCTTTGTTTGCAATATTTCTTTAAAGTTAGAAAGTTCTGCGTAATCTTCGCAAGTTTTGTTAATATAATTTAACAAGCGAGTAGCCATGAGTAAATAATGTGGTTTATTATCGCGGTAATTAAGCCGTGAAAAAATACCAAGTATTTTTAAATGGCGTTGAAGGCTTATGAGATCAAACCAACGAACAAATGTTTCTTGATTGTATTGATGACTTATGTTGATCATTTCGTAAAATTTCAATATCCATTTATCGACTCTGTCTTTCGGCCAATCAATATAGGCATCGCGCAGTAATGAGGCAGCATCGTAGGTAACAGGTCCATAAACAGCATCTTGAAAGTCCAAGACCCCCACATTTTTATTTTCGAGTAAAAGTAGATTGCGTGAGTGATAATCACGATGAACGCAGACTTGCGGTTGTTCAAGAGCAGAGTTGATAAGTACTTTAAAAGTATTCTCAAGTATATTGCTAATTTCATCGGTAATAGTCAACTCTAAATGCCTTTTCAGAAACCAATCAATAAAGAGCCCTAATTCGAAACGTATATATTTTTCATTAAATAAATCTAAGGACTTATTGCCTGGAAATTTAGGATTGCAGACCTGAATTTGATAAATTACTGAAAGAGCTCGACTATATAGATCATCAGCTGTATTGGAATTTAATATATTAAGATATAAATCATTTCCTAAATCACTTAACAGCATAAATCCTTGCTCAAGGTTATAAGCCAGTATCTCTGGTGTAAAAATTCCTTGACGTGCAAAATCCTTAGCAATCGCAATAAAGGCAATTATATTTTCTTTGTCTGAGGGATTTATCATGACAATATGACTAAAGTTACCTAATTGCAGGCGAAAATATTGTCGTGAGCTGGCGTCATTAATCAAGGGTTGTAGCTCGAAGTTTGAGTTTGATAGGGAAAAAGATTCTTTTAACCAATTTCTTAATGGTGTTAATTGCGATGTATGCTCGAAAATAGACATAATCTAAGCCCTATTTTACAGTCCAAAATTTTATGTAATTTTAATTCTTCCTGTTGTAATCCCTTTACTCTATTTAAACCCGAAGTCCGTATTTAAAGGAGTTCCCCATATAAAGAAGATAAGTTAGTTTCTTGTATATAAGGCTATCTTACACTGGAACTCGCTTGCTTATCTACCAGTTATACCAGTAGTATAGACGGCTTATATCCTCTATACTTTTGCCCTTTGAAGAAGATATTAAATGTTTGTAGCATTGTATCTGAAGATATGGAATCGCATGTAAATTTTGCATATTCAGCAGAGGTTTTAAAGGATAGTTGATTTTTTCTATTAAAAAACGGTACAAACGGATTTGTGCCTATCATCTGATCGTATATACTGCTCGCCGACAACACAAAAAGCCATTTTTTTAAGTACGAGCAGACTATAATCTTGATAATAAGAGGAAAGCAAATATGTTTCATGGCAGTATAGTCGCATTGATAACACCTATGCGAGAAAATGGAGATATTGATTATGTTTGTTTACGTAAACTAGTTGATTGGCATATTGCACAACGTACGGATGCTATTGTCGTTATTGGAACTACCGGAGAGGCGTCAACACTCAACATAGAAGAACAAGATAACGTCATAAAAACTGTCGTCGAACAAACTCATCGCCGTATCCCAGTGATAGCCAGCACAGGCACGCAATCTACACAAAAGACCATTGATCGAACAAGAGTAGCTATGGAAATAGGCGTAGATGCTTGTTTGTTAGTAACCCCTTATTACAACCTTCCTACTCAAGAAGGGCTTTATCAGCATTATCGACGGATAGCAGATAAAGTTCCTATTCCACAAATTCTATATAATATACCCAAGCGTACGGGATGTGATTTGTTGCCTGAAACGGTGGCGAGATTGGCGGGTATTGCGAATATTGTGGGTATAAAAGAAGGTCAACCCGAACGTGCAAAAACCATTTTAAAGTTATGTGGTAAAAATATAGATGTCTATAGCGGAGATGATAATACTGCCTTAGAAATAATGCGTATGGGTGGTAAAGGTGTTATTTCTGTAGCAGCAAATCTTGTGCCGCAAACTATGCATAACCTGTACGAATTCATCAAAAAGGAAGATTGGGAAGCCGCTGATCGAATAGACAGGCAGCTTCGTCCATTATTTCAAGATTTATTTATTGAAACTAACCCTATAACTGTTAAATGGTTAGCGGCCGAAAAAGGCTTAATTTCGTCATCCACTTTGCGTCTCCCTCTGACGACCCTCTCAGCAGAGAGCCAGGCTAACATGAAACCTATTATCGATTTATTAGAGGCTTTACCTTAAGATGAGAACTAAGCTATTTTATTTAATATTAATCATTTTTACTGTAAACTTAGCAGCTTGTTCTTCAGTTAATAAATATATAAAAACACAACGTTCGCAATATTTGCATAGTCAAGAGTTACCGTTATTGAAAGTCCCAGTTGGTTTACAGATTCCTAGGGAAGAGAGATATATTATTCCTCCTAACGTTGGTTATAGACCTACGAAATTACCCGACTTACTACCACCAACTAATTAATTTAAACGCTGCTATTTGTTATACAATTCAGTAGACTTTTACTGAATTTAATTGTGCTAAGTATTTTAAAATATAAGTTAGTAAAACTTATTGGAGAGGTACCAAAGCGGTCATAATGGCGCCGACTCGAAATCGGATGGGGATTTAAAGTCCCACGTGGGTTCGAATCCCACCCTCTCCGCCATTTTTTTAGAAAAAAGGAATATTTCAGCGACACAAAGCAAACTTCTATTTCATCTTATTCCTTAAAATTGAAAGTACGCCGTTAAATTTTAAACCTCTGTGCTACTGCTAACCTTGGATTTTTGTAACGAGATATACTCAAGTGGGGTATAACTCTGACTGTATTCCGTTTTTTTACTATTAAATAGAACAATTTCATTGACTATCATGGGGCTGGTATTTAAATTTAATTCTTCGCGTAGATTGGGTGCATGATGGTGAATAATCCGACCTAAAGTTAAATGGGGTAAATAAGGTTTAGTTTCTGGAGTAAAGCCTAAGTTTGAAGCAACCTCTTCTAGTGCATTAGCAAGTTCAAATAGTTCCGAAGTGGGAATAATATCGGCCGCTATGGCACGTGGAGCCGTTGGAGATGGAAAAAAACGAATATTATGCAACTGCAGGGGAAAAGGTTCGATCTTATTAATTGCGTTGTGGGCATGTTTAGCTAATTCGGAGGTTTTCTCAGGATTAGTAGTGCCTAAAAAACGCAAGGTGACATGTAAATTTTCTGGGTGTACCCATTTAACGCGGTGCCCCCAAGGCTCTTGTTTCAGTTCATCAATAAGTTGAGATAAGGCTTGACGTAGTTCGGAGTTTAATTCGACGGCAAAAAATAGACGTAAAGGATCGTGAGTACTCAAGTGTAACTTCCTTATTAAAGACTATGAGATTCAGGACAGCGCGTTATTTTAATGGAAAAATACGCAAGTTTCTATGTTAGAGCATTATTAAATTTTTCCAAGAAGTTTTCGAACTGTGACCGCAAATATTTTCACAACCATTCATTATAATCTTGTTTATAACTTGGCTTTTATCAGTGATTGACGATTTAATGTGTAAACATTAACTTAAACTAGTTTTTATTTTAACTTTATTACTCAATTTGTTAAATATTCTTTCCATTAAAGTATTCCTATGTATAAATATTTAATACATCAATTAATCAACGGGATTCGTTTTTTGGTAAATTGGAGTATACTTACAACAATTTTTCCGTTATCAAGTGCGCTATGATTATCGATACTACACTACTTTCTCGCATTCAGTTCGGATTTACGATTGGTTTTCATATTTTATTTCCTACGCTCAATATTGGTTTGGCCGTTTTTTTATCCGTAATGGAAGGAATTTGGTTAAAAACAGGTAATCCTGTTTACTTAAGGATTTGCCAATTTTGGACCAAGATTTTTGCACTTACCTTTGGTATGGGTGTAGTTTCAGGTATTGTTTTGGCATATGAGTTAGGAACTAACTTCGGACCTTTTATTAGCACAGCCGGAGGGGTTATAGGGGCACTTTTTGTCTATGAAGTACTTTCTGCTTTTTTCCTTGAAGCTGGATTTCTAGGTGTCATGTTATTTGGTTGGGACAAAGTCGGACCAAAATTGCATTATTTAGCGACTTTATTGGTGACCTTAGGTACGCTATTTTCTGCTTTAGGAATTTTATCTGCCAACTCTTGGATGCAGACTCCTGCTGGATTTCACATTGACGCCGGTAAATATGTGGTAGATAGTTGGTGGGCTGTAGTATTTAATCCATCCGCTATTCCTCGTTTTCTGCATATGGTTATGGCTTCATTGCTAACCACATGTTTTGCTATCGCAGGTGTATCAGCCTGGTATTTGTTAAAGCAAAGACATCCTGATATCGCTAAACCTTGTTTTTCATTTGTTTTTGCCGCAGCGATGGTGATAGCCCCAGTTCAAATATTGTTAGGTGATATGGTCGGCTTAAAAGTTTTCAAATATCAACCACTTAAAACTGCAGCAATAGAAGGTAATTGGAAAACGCAAAATGGGGCTCCCTTAATATTATTTGCAATACCAAGCAGTAAACAAGAGAAAAACTATTATGAAATAAGCATACCAAAACTCGCAAGCTTAATTAATACACATCATTGGGATGGTAAATTAATAGGCTTAAAAAGCGTTCCCCGTGCAGATAGACCGGTAGTAGGTGCTACGTTTTGGATGTTCAGAGTCATGGTAGGAATAGGTTTTTTATTCTTTTTTGTTGCACTCTATGCTCTTTGGCAGAGATGGCGCGGACAACTTTACAACTCTGATAGGTTTTATCGCCTATGTATATTGATAGCTCCTTTAGGGTTTTTGAGTACCATTGCAGGTTGGGTAACTGCAGAATCCGGTCGACAGCCTTGGATTGTGTATAACTTGATCAGCACTTCTGAAGGTGCATCAGTAGTTCCACTTCATCAAGTAATTATTTCCTTAGCATTATTAGTTACTGTTTATGGAATTATATTTAGTTTTTATCTATTTTATCTCTTTAAATTAATTCGTAATGGACCGACTGCCCCCATAGTGGGTGAATCAGTTGCGGAAGTGGTAACGGAAACACCCTTTAAATATTTAGCGCCAGAGGGTAAATAAATGCTTTTAATTCTTACGTGGGCCACGATTATCTCTTTAATTATTATGATGTATGTGCTATTGGATGGCTTTGACTTGGGCGTCGGTATTTTATTTCCATGGATTAAATCGAGTGAATATAGAGATATTATGATGAGTACCGTTGTACCTGTCTGGGACGGAAATGAAACATGGTTGGTGTTTGGCGCCGCGGCTTTATATGCTGCTTTCCCAATAGCTTATGGCATTTTGTTACCTACTTTATATATGCCGATAATGATTTTATTAGTCGCATTAATTTTTCGTGGAGTTGCTTTCGAATTTCGTTTTAAAGCGCACAAAAGTCAATTTATTTGGGATGTTGCCTTTGCAGCAGGATCAATATTGGCAGCTTTTATTCAAGGTATCATTTTAGGTACGTTTGTAAAAGGATATGGCAATCATTTACCTTTATCGCATTCCGCTTATCATTGGTTTACATCCTTTACTATCTTTACCGGGATTGCAGTAGTTTGTGGCTATGCTTTATTGGGAGCGACATGGTTAATTATAAAAACAGATGGTGTATTACAAGAAAGAATGTTTAAAGCGGCTAAAGTTTTATTGCCTATAGTTGCTTTTTTTCTAGTCAGTGTGAGTATCTGGACGCCGATAGTCGAACCACAAGTGATGCACCGTTGGTTTTCGTTACCTAACTTTTATTATTTGTCTTCTTTGCCTATTTTAACGATATTGATGGTATTTTATAATTTTTATTGCTTGTGTAAGAAAAAAGAAAGATTACCTTTTATTTTAACCATAGGCTTGTTTGTTTTGTCGTATACTGGATTTTGTATTAGTGCATGGCCCTATATTATCCCGCATGTATTGCCAGTTTGGGAAGCGGCGGCCCCACCTTCTACCTTAAAATTTATATTAGTCGGCGCGGCCATTATCTTACCGATATTATTAATTTATACGCTTTATTCTTACCATGTTTTTAGAGGGAAAGTAAAAACAGTTATTCACTATTGATGTACTCACAGCCATTGAATTTTTGGCAAGATGCCGTGAGAATGAAGCAACCTGAATGTATTCCTGATATATGAGGATTGCGAATTGAGCGGTAACACAGACAAAAATTTAAGTGCGAAGAGTATATGAAAAAATGTTTACGACAATGGCTATGGTTTATCGGCTTATATATAGCGGGCGTTACGACTATTATCGTGGTTACTAAGATATTGCGTTGTTTTATTCCGCATTAGTATTTCTAGCTTTAATAGACAAAATGTTGCTGTGTTAGGGTTTTAATTTGATCATTGAGTTTTTTAACCCGTATTCCATTTGGTGTGTAGAATAAAGTCATTTTTCTATCTTCTGGAAGAATGGAAGAAGGAATAATTTTTGAGATAAACCATAGTATTTTTTCTAAAATACTACATTGTTTTTTATATTCATCAGGATAATCTTCGATATAGCTTTTTATTAGTTTTTGGGTTGTGGATTTAAACTCTTCAATAGTAGCTTCATATTTTAATTTTTTATCTTTTTCATATAAACTTGCTTTGATTAAACTTAAAAAACAAGAGTCAGTTAGCTGCTTCAACTGCGTAATTAACGTATTTGTTGTATTTTTATTTTCAGCACACATATGAAGTTTTTCGATTTTGCTAATTAAAGTAGTATAGGTTTTTTCATAAGGACAAAAATTTTCCTTTAGTTTTTGAACCAATTTAAAAATAAGATACTCATTACTGGGGCCAAAAATGGTAGCAAAACCTAGGTTTTGACCTTGGTAAGCTTTACTAAAAATGCCATATGTCGACAATATTTCCTGAGTAGGGTTTTGCTTTTTAAGATCCTCAGCTATTGAGTCATGAGTTTTATCGTCTGTAGCTTTATAATTTTCAGACTTAAATTTTTCGTAAAGATTGGTATAAGCTAAAATAGCTTGAGGAATATATATTTCGCATAATTTTTTAGTATAGGAATCTAATAGCTCTTCAATGCCTTCTGAAAGAGTTTTTGATGTTTTTTCTTTTTTTATAGCAACAATAGAGTTTCTAAAATTTTCTACACTTAAGCCAAATTTTCCTAAGCTCTCATTAGTTAAGTAGCATTCTTTATCTTCGTGTTCTTTAAATAGTATTTTCCTATTGTCAGCATAGATTTCAATTTTATTGAGTTTAGTTTCTTGAAAAGCGGAGGGTATTTTATCGATTAAAATTTTTGACGAAGGAAATACTAAAAAAGTAAGATAAGTTAAAAAATCTTGTTTAAGTAGCTCAATATCGTTAGACACAATACCTCTTTTTAATTAATGATCTTCCTTGATTGTGAAATTGTCTGTAATTATACAGAAAAAATCCATGGTGTCACTTTCATTAAATTTAATGAAGATACTATTTTTTGACTGAATGCAGTGATTGACTAAACAAATTAAAGAAAGGAAAATTAGCTTTTAGACTGTCAGCCACTAGATTTAGTGTGTAATATACGAGATTATTGTCATTAATTTTTGATTTTGGTGAAAGAACAAAGAAGATAACACATATGACTATTTATCCTATTATCCAGCTCCCGGATGTACGTTTGCGAGCGCCTACGACGCCAATAACAGTTTTTGACGAAGCATTGCAACAATTAATTGATGATATGTTTGAGACGATGTATGCCGCTAAAGGCATAGGTCTAGCCGCTCCGCAAATTGCTATTAGCAAAAAATTAGCGGTTATTGATATTTCTAATAATAAATCGAAAACTTGGTGTTTAATTAATCCAGTTATTGTTGAGAGGAAAGGTGAGGAATTAATGGAAGAAGGTTGTTTATCAGTGCCAGGGGTTTATGATAAAGCCCCACGATCAATATGGGTAAAGTTACAGGCTTTAGATAGACATGGAAAACCATATGAAATAGAAGCGGAAGATTTGTTGGCACATTGTATACAGCATGAAGTCGATCATCTAAATGGCACATTATTTTTAGATCATTTATCTCCTCTTAAACGTCAACTAGCACGTAAAAAGCTGGATAAAATAAAGAAAAGGGGAAAAGCTTGAAACTCATTTTTGCAGGAACGCCTGAATTTGCTTTGCCCAGTTTACAAGCTTTGTTGAGCTCTAACCATAAAATCTGCGCGGTTTATACACAACCTGATCGTCCGGCAGGAAGAGGGAAGAAATTATTAATAAGTCCGGTTAAAAAACTAGCATTAGAGAATAAACTTTCTGTTTACCAGCCTGCTAGTTTGCGTGACGCTAATGAACAAAAAAAATTAGCTTCTTTTCACGCAGATTTAATGGTGGTGGTGGCATATGGGCTTATTTTGCCATCTGCAATATTAACAATCCCTCGTTTTGGATGTATCAATGTCCACGCATCCTTATTACCCCGCTGGAGAGGAGCTGCTCCTATTCAGCGGGCAATTTTAGCAGGCGATCGAGAAACTGGTGTTACCATCATGCAAATGGATGAGGGTCTTGATACGGGTGAAATGATAAAGAAACTCTCATGTATTATAGAGCCTAATGATACGAATAAAACTTTACAAGATCGATTAGCTGATTTAGGTGCTCGTGCGTTATTAGCAAGTTTAAATGTAATAGAAAGCGGTTCTTATCGTTCAGAACCGCAGAATGAAAAGGAGAGTACTTATGCAAAAAAAATTAATAAATCGGAAGCTGAAATAGATTGGGAGAAATCCGCGGTTTACTTAGATAGAATGGTTCGCGCTTTTCATCCTAAACCAATTGCTCGCGTGGTATTAGGAAAGTCCATACTACGCATTTGTAAAGCAGAAGTACTGGATGAAACCACTTCTGAGAAGCCTGGTTTAATCTTAAAAGCTGACCGAGAAGGCATAGACGTGGCGACAGGAAAAGGTGTCTTACGTTTACTAGAAGTGCAATGGCCCGGAGGCAGATGCTTACCGATTTCAAGCTTTATCCATGGGAAATCGGAATTATTCCATGTGGGTGCGATTTTAGATCGAATGTATGTCTAATTCCCGAGCAGTGGCCGCACAAATTATTTCTCGGGTTTTAAAAGAAAAAATATCTCTTAAGGGTGCTTTAACAGCGGGAGTAAATGTTGACATTGCATCGCGCGATAGAGCATTTATCCAAGAATTATGTTATGGCGTGATACGCTGGTATGCCCCTTTGAGGCAACTTTGTTCCTATTTATTAAAAAAACCTCTTAATGCCAGCGATCAAGATGTTTATGCGTTATTGTTAATAGGTCTTTACCAGCTTAATTATTTAAGGACGTCCCCGCATGCGGCTGTTCATGAAACAGTACAAGCCGCGAGAGAACTACATAAGGTATGGGCAGTACCACTCATTAATGGGGTATTACGATCATTTCAAAGACAAAAAGCCAATTTATTAAAAAAATTACCTAAAGATAGTCATTTTGCGCATCCCGATTGGCTAATAAAAAAGTTACAACAAGCATGGCCCCATGAATGGCAAGCAATTTTAGCCGCTAATAATCATTTACCTTCTATGAGTTTGCGTATTAATCTTTTGAAAATTACACGAAAAGATTATGCACAAAAGTTAAAAGATAAAGGTATAACTGGGAACTTAAGCGAATTGAGTCAAGCTGGAATTATACTCGACGAATCTTATCCAGTAATTAAGTTACCAGGTTTTATGGAAGGAGAAGTTTCTATACAAGATACAGCTGCCCAATTGGCTGTGTCCTTATTGTTGTTACAGCCTGGACAACAAGTATTAGATGCGTGTGCGGCGCCGGGAGGGAAAGCAACACATATCCTGGAAGCACAAGCTGATTTATTGAGTTGTGTGGCTGTCGATCATGATGCTATCCGTTTAAATGGAGTTAAGGAAAATCTGAATCGTTTAAGATTGTCAGATTCAAAAGTGCAGTTGCTCTGCGCGAAAGCGCAGGATCTCAAAAACACTTGGAAGGGAAACTTATTCGATAGAATATTATTAGATGCGCCTTGTTCAGGAACTGGTGTTATTCGTAAGCACCCTGACATTAAATTATTACGCAGAGAAGAGGATATTGCTAAATTAGCTGAACAACAATATCAACTAATATCGAGTCTTTGGGGATTATTAAAGCCAAATGGTATTTTATTGTATGTGACTTGCTCTGTTTTGCCGGAGGAAAATAGCGAGGTATTACTTCGTTTTTTATCTCACTACACGGATGCAAAAGAAGTGATTATCGACGAAAAATGGGGTATAGCTTGCCCAATAGGAAAGCAAATTTTACCTCAAATTCGTGGACCTGATGGCTTTTATTATGCTAGGTTACGTAAAAGAGCTTAGAATTAAGTTCTATTCTAGAATAAGATGGGAAAATCATGAAAACAATCTCGCTATTTTTTTATTGTTTATTAACTATAGCTATGCTCGCTATGACCGGTTGTGCTTCTAATCAGTCGTTAGATAAAGGCCTCATAGAGAAAACTACAGTGTGCGCAAAGAAAAAAAGGGATTTACCACCCCCTGTCATCCAAGTAGTCCAAGGGGCTGATCGACTTAGAATCATTGCCTATAGTGATGTTTGTTTTCGGCCAAATGGGAAATTAACACTTAATTGTGCCCAGCAGCTTAGTCAGACCATTAAACTTATAAAATCTTATGGAGATGGCCTCATTCAAGTAGTGGGGTATAGCGACGATCTTTATGATCCAGAAACGGCGGCGGCTATTACACAAGATCAAGCAGAAGTAATAACTAGTTTTTTATGGGCTCATGGAACAGGTGCACAACGTCTGCGTACCATTGGCTACGGTCGTCATGATTTTATTGCCAGTAATCGAAATGTTAAAGCAAGTAGTTACAATCGTCGTGTTGAAATTATCTTAGTAAAAAGTTAATTAGAGAGTTTTTTCAATTGTGCTAGGCTGAGACAAAATGCTGTTTTGGGTATCGTAATGGAGCATGCACCTATGTGAGTACGAACGCATAAAGCAGATGCTGGGGCTAGCATAAGAAACGCCCAATTAATTTCATTATTGAAGTACCAGACCTTTGCCTTTTGAGTACTTGCTTATAAAATTTACCGGTGTAGAGTAATAAATCACGCTATCGTCCTTTGCAAATGCTCTCAATGTATTTCTGACATTAACAATTGCTTGGGCCTGGTTTTCAGTTTTAACAAATCCTTGGTGGGTACGCAATTGTTGAGCAAATAATTGAATATCTTGTGACAATTGGATATCTAAAGTTTTGACGACTCCTGCTAAACTAATTTTTCCCTTTCCATTAGCATCAATCCTTAAATAAGGACTATTAACCCAATAAACCTGCAAATTTCCATTTCCGGTAAAATTGATCTTATTTAACGAAACGATGCCTTGAAGAGCAATATTATGGGAATTATGTGCTTCTATTTTTAGATTTGAGCTAAGTAAATTATGAAAAATTATGCTTTCATTACCGTTACTATAAAGAGATTTTAGATTTAATTTATTGGTGTAAAGATTGACTTGACCTGCTCCTTTAGCGTGCAGAGTCAAACAACCAGTTAGTCCCTTACCAAATAGACTCGCATTGCTATCGAATTGGATTTGTTTTATTTGCGCAGGAGATGTGTTGACTCGGATTGTTAATCTTTCACTAGGCACGGATCGATAAATGGGTCTTGTTCCAAGATGTAAAATATGATTTTTTTCGCTGTAAGTGACTGCAAAGACTCTTTTCGGGTCACCCAGAATTTGTAAGGAAGTATGGGCTTGGGTCGCATCAATGTAAACATTGACCGGGCCTTGAATATCTAAACTATCAAAATCATTAATAGGGATATTCTTGCTTATTATAGATCCTCTTTGAGAAGGCAATTGAGCATGGCCCACTAAGCTAAAAAGAGACAGGCTGACCAATAAACAATAGATGATGACTTTCATGGATTTATGCTCTTATTATTATTTTGATGAAATATTAACCTTGTTGGAGGTTATTTACCAGCTATAGATGCTATAAATAGTAGCTGTTTTCAACGTAAACTTTAAAAAAGCGCTAGGAACAAAAAGGAGATTTATATCCTAAAGAGGTTTAA
>JBARFJ010000023.1:0-55334 GCA_049797115.1 Candidatus Aquirickettsiella sp.
TATCATACATCAAGGTGCGACGGGTAATAAATCAACGGTTGGTCAGTTACGTGCCAGCATTAAATTTGCTTAAATTGTATAACAAACTTAAATAACATTAAGCCCGCATCTGCGGGCTTTTTTTATGTTTAGCAAAATATTTTTATATGTAAATTGTCAATAATAAGTTTAAATATTGGCAGGGTTTTTTCATAATTTTATTATTCTTCGAAAAAAATTTAGAAAAGGTAAGGTTTGCTATGTTTGAATTATTTTTTTCTCCTGAAGCTTGGATCAGTTTACTTACCTTAACGGGATTAGAAATTATTCTGGGAATTGATAATCTGGTTTTCATTTCTATTGTAACGAATAGGCTCAAGCAATCTCAACAACGTTCAGCTCGCCAATTTGGGTTATTACTGGCGTGTTTAACACGTTTACTTTTATTAGCAACACTTGCTTGGATGACTAAGTTTACACAGCCTCTTTTTACTTTGGCGGGTCATGTTTTTTCAGGGAGGGATTTAGTTCTTATCATAGGAGGATTATTTTTACTTGCAAAAGGTACAAGTGAGCTTCATTTTAATGTAGCTATTGCGACAGAAAATAAAAGTAGTCTGAATCGATACTCACGATTTTCGATGGTTATCATCCAAATTATGTTATTAGATATTATTTTTTCATTGGATAGTGTGATCACCGCAGTAGGAATGGCGCAGGAATTTATAATTATGGCTTTAGCTATTATCATCGCAATCGCATTGATGATATGGGCCAGTGGACCATTAAGTCATTTTATTAATATCTACCCGAATTTAAAGATTCTCGGTTTAAGTTTTTTACTATTAATTGGTTTAGTATTAGTAGCGGATGGCTTTGGATTGCATGTGCCCAGAGCATATCTCTATTTTGCTATTGCTTTCTCGGTATTTGTAGAATGGCTCAATATCTTAGCTCGCCGATGGCGACAGAAGAAATCAAATTGATTTCTTTTTCTTGAAAAATCTTCTTCCTATACGCAATAACAATGTGTTAGAAAGGCAAAAGAAAAAATATGCTTGCATTTATCGCTCTTTTTTGATAAATAGGGATGCTTATCGCTTATTTTAATAATAAGGTGCCTCCTCATGTTAAGTAACAAGTATAAATTAACTACCATTATGGCTGTAGTATGTTGGTTAGGTTTACAGGGAAATGTTGCTTTAGCTGATGAAAACACTCAGGCAAGTGATGATAGTGAAATTAGAAGATTAGCGCAGCGAACTCAAGTTTTAGAATCCGAGCTAAGACGCGTGCAAAATCAAGTGGCAACTTTACGTAGACAACCAAGCTCAGCGAAGACTTCCCCCACTGAAATTTCTTCTAATGAGTCCGCCGCTCATCAAAGTTTGGTCACCTCTCTACATCCTTTTTTTATTATTGGTACGCCGGTAATTAGTTCACCCTTTATAGGTATCAACTCAGAATTTAATGCTTCTGATTTAGTGGTTAATCAGCCTTATGTCAATGAAGATCTTTTCTTATTACAACAAAGAAAACAAATTAACAATTATCTCCAACAAACTGGGCATCAGCTTTCAAATACGCCTATTATTAATTTAAGTGGAAAAATAGAATCTCAGATCTATCATACTAGTCATTTTGCTAATTTTCAAAATAATTCAGCGACAGATATTGATTTGACGGGTATCGAATTAGATACTGAGATTTTAGTCAATCAGTGGGTAACGGGGTTAATTGCGTTTGTTTATGACAATACACCCCCGACGGATATGTCACCTAGACGAATTGATAATTCTCGCGTTCTTTTAGAACGAGGTTTTTTAACAGTAGGAAATTTAATAAAGTTTCCTTTGTATATGACTATGGGCCAATTCTATGTGCCCTTTGGTCAGTACTCATCTTCAATGATTAGTGATCCATTTACTAAGATTTTGGGCAGAACCAAAACTAGAGCACTGGAATTAGCGTTATCAAAACAATTTAATGATGAAAACAATTTGAATTTATCGGCTTTTGTTTTTAGAGGTCCAAGCCGAACCAGTATAGATAATAATGGTCTGAGGAACTATGGTGCTAATGCTGAATATATTTTTACCAAGCCAAAATGGAATATTGATATAGCTGGAAGTTACATCCGCAGTATCGCAGATTCGATAGGAATGCAGCATAATGGAAATAATGGAACCAATAATTTTGCTGGGTTTGCTACGAACAATAACACAGAAGTTCTTAACCCTGTGTCTGGTTTAGATGCGCGTGGAACGTTAAGCATCAAAGCTTTTAGTCTGACGGGTGAATATGTTACAGCGAGTCGTTCATTTTCTCAAACAGTATTATCATTTGATGGACAAGGGGCTAAGCCTTCGGCTTTTCATGCAGAAGCCGAATATAAGTTTAATGTTTTAGAAAAGCCTAGTGCAATTATTATTGGATATGATCAATCAAAAGATGCCTTAGGTTTGCTCATACCTAAGAAGCGTTATATAGCAACCGCTAGTACATCGATTTGGAAGGATACGATCGAAAGTTTAGAGCTCCGCCACGATATTGACTACAGCGCAAACGATGTTGCTTTAGGCCAATCGGGTTTAGGGCTTAATCCAATTAATGGAACAGGGAAAAGCGGTAATACTGTTACTTTACAAATAGGCTTATACTTCTAGAATCAATAAAAGGTTATAAAAGAGGGATATTACTTTGATGTCCCTCTTTGTTATTCTAGGCCACTAGTCCGCTTGCAAAACCCAGTGGTGGGCTTGAGTTCGAGGCAAACGATAGCCGAGAACCGGAGTTTACGTCAGTAAATGGGGACCGTAGACTATCGTTTAAAGATGAAATCAAGTTTTTATCACGCAGGGTTATGCAACTGGTCTATGAACAAACGTATCTTATTGGGTATTACAGGTAGTATTGCTGCTTATAAAACTCCGGAACTTATTAGAAAACTCAAAGAACAACATCATGACGTTAGGGTTGTTTTAACTTCCTGTGGCAAGGCTTTTGTAACTCCTTTAACACTGCAAGTTGTTTCACAGCATAAAGTATATGAAGAACTTGTAGACGTGGAAGCTGAAGCTGCAATGAGTCATATTGAGCTTGCACGATGGCCGGAATGTATTTTGATAGCCCCTGCTACCGCACATATCATTGCTAAATTAGCTCATGGTTTTGCAGATGATTTATTGAGTACCTTATGTTTAGCATCCAATACTCGTTTAATTATTGCGCCTGCAATGAATCAATCGATGTGGTCCAATCGAGCAACTCAAGATAATGTATGTAAGCTAAAAGAGAGAGATTGCTTATTTGTAGGGCCTGGAGAAGGAAGTCAAGCATGTGGTGAGTTTGGTTTAGGACGCATGCTGGAACCACAAGAAATAGTGGATATCTTGTCAAAGGTCTTTATTAAACCCTATTTGCAAAACCAAAGAATTTTAATTACTGCAGGCCCGACACAAGAGTGCATCGATCCGGTGCGTTATTTATCAAATCGTAGCTCGGGGAAAATGGGATTTGCTTTAGCCCAGGCTGCTATTGAAGCGGGTGCTGAAGTTACCCTCATTAGTGGGCCTGTAGCGTTAGCACCACCAAAGAAATTGAAGTTTATACCCGTGAAGACAGCTGCGGAAATGCTGGTGGCTGTTGAAAAAGAAATTAGCCAGCAGACAATTTTTATAAGTACCGCTGCTGTCGCAGATTATCAAGTTGTAAATCCAGCATTACAAAAAATTAAAAAATCAAGTATCCCTTTAATTTTACAACTAAAACCTACGGTTGATATCTTGGCTACTGTTAGTCAAATGAGTTTAGAAGTTAAGCCTTTTCTGGTGGGATTCGCTGCCGAAACTGAATATACTTTAAAATTTGCCGAAGAAAAAAGAAAAAGTAAAAACATTGATCTAATGGTAGTTAATGATGTGAGTCAAACGGAAATTGGTTTTGATAGTGATAAAAATGAAGTAACGGTATTATCTTCAGATGTGCCTATACACCTTGCATGCGCAACTAAGCAATCAATCGCTCAACAGTTACTGCAAATTGTGGCGAATCGTATTCATAGCACCACAAAAAAAAATACTACTACTTTAGATATGTGAGTACAAAAAGCGAAAAATCACCACTTTTAATCCGTAATCGTATCTAATGACAATACATCCGGTCAGAGTGCTTGATAATTGGGCATTAGCTCTTTAGACTAAGCATGCTCTTATCCTTTGGTGACGGAGACAAAAATTCAACTGCGAAGAGTATATAATTGAGGACTTGATCATGCGACAGGTACCTAGTGTTCTTTTGCTATTACCGCCCCTTTACTGGTAATAGCATATGAACGTTATAAATTTTACTGAAAAAAAAATTAATAAAGAAAAAATCGTAATCTTGACTTGTTATGATTACAGCACCGCAAAAATTCTTAATGAATCTCTTTTAGATGCTTTATTAATTGGCGATAGCCTTGCCATGACTATGCATGGTTTTAAAGATACGATTATGGCTACACTGCTTATGATGGAACTGCATACTGCTGCAGTATGTCGTGGGGCTCCTGCAAAGTTTATAATTACGGATCTTCCTTTTTTAAGTTATCGCCAATCCTTAAGCCGTAGTGTTATTGCTGCCCAAAAGCTAATGCAAGCAGGTGCGCAAGCTATTAAATTAGAAGGTGCAGCCGGGAATCTCTCCTTGATATCCCATTTAGTTGAATCGGGTATTCCTGTCATGGGCCATATAGGCTTAACTCCGCAATTTATTCATACCTTAGGTGGATATAAAGTTCAAGGAAAAACCTCTGCTCAGGCAGAGCGACTTAAACAAAATGCTTTAGCTTTAGAACAAGCAGGTTGTTTTGCTATAGTACTTGAGTGTGTCCCATCACAATTGGCAAAAGAAATAACGGCTTCGTTAAAAATTGCAACGATTGGTATAGGGGCTGGTGTTGATACCGACGGACAGGTTTTAGTCATGCAGGATTTATTAGGCCTCAATTTGGATTTCAAACCAAAATTTGTTAACCAATTTCTTAATGGCAATCAATTGATACGAAAAGCGGTTGATCACTATAGTTATTCCGTCAAACACAAAGAATTTCCTAGTTATGAAGAAAGTTACTAAGCTTAACGACTGGCAAAACATAAGGAAAAAAAATAATAATAAAAGTATAGGATTTGTACATACGATGGGTTATCTGCATGCAGGACATTTAAGTCTTTGCTCTCGTTCCCAAGCAGAGAATGATTTGACTATAGTAGCCATTTTTGTAAATGCTAAGCAATTTAATCAAATAGAGGACTTTTTACACTATCCGCGCAGTTTAGAAAAAGACATCGCTTTACTAAGCAAGCAAAAAGTTGATTATTTATTATTGTTAGATTCAGAAACTATTTATTCTGATAATTATCATATTCAGATTCACGATACGAGTGATTTAAGCAAAGAATTAGAAGCAGAGTTTCGTCCGGGACATTTTATTGGAATGTTAACAGTAGTGTTGAAATATTTGAATATTGTAAGACCAACTCATGCATATTATGGTGAAAAAGACTATCAACAATTATTACTTATCAAAAAAATGGTTCTAGCACTTTTTTTAGAAACAGAAATCGTTGGTTGTACAACTATTCGCGCAACAGATGGTTTAGCTTTAAGCTCAAGAAATAGCCGTTTGAGCATAGAGCAGCGCGCGAAAGCGAGTCATTTTCCAAGTATTTTAAAACTAGCTCCAAGTTCGGAAGCCGCTATGAGACAATTAAAAAGTTTGGGGTTTAAGGTTGATTACGTTGCGGATCATTGGGGGAGACGTTTAGCAGCAATCCACGTGGGAGATGTAAGGTTAATTGATGCTTTGCCTATTTCTTCATAATACTCCTCCCACTTGAATTTTTGCCTGTGTTACCGCGCAATCCTCATATATGTGAATATCGGTTGCTTCATTTCTACGGCGCCTTGACAAAAATTTCATTGCTGTGAGTATAGTTTAAGGCACAATTTATAAAGAAAGATGACGCGTAATTTTTATTATATATTGAATTGTGCGTAAAAAGCGGATGACTTTGGCTAAGTGTTTGCGATTGAGTACCGATAAAGTAAAATGAATAATACTATGTTTTCTATCGCGACTTTCAACTTTAATATTTTCAATATTAGCATCAGCTTTAGCAATATTATGTGTTAATAATGCTAATACACCGTGTTGATTGATAGTTTCAATATAAATATCAGTTTTAAAAAATCCGTTAGTTTGTTTTTCCCATTGTATAGAAATGGCTCGCTCAGGATTTTTTTTAATAAGTCGTGCTGCGTATTTACAGCGTTGTAAATGCACAGTAAGACCATGCCCAGCATTAAGTAAACCTATAATTTCATCGCCTGGAATAGGTCGGCAACATTCGGCAAATTTAATTAAGCCATTATCTGAATTTTTCAAAAACAAAGGTAACGAGTTAATTTGGTTTTTAAAACAAGGTTTCAAACTACATAATGAATAAGCGACTAAAGCAGGATGTATATAACCTAGCCCAATAGCTTCGAGTAAATCTTCTAAGGAATCGTATTGAAATTTTGCTAGGGTTTTATTCAGATTTTTAGCGTTGATTTGTGTACTGTCTTGTCCTAAGGGAGTTAAATTATTATCCAGTAGGCGTTGGCCTAATTGTACGGCTTCATTATGCTGCTTATTTTTAAAAAATTGTCTAATATGGCTTCGAGCACGTCCAGTCGCTACAAACTCTAACCAGCGGGAATCAGGAAAAGTTTTCGGATCAGTAATGATTTCTACTGTTTGTCCACTTTGTAAATGTGAACTGAGTGGAACTAAATGTTTATCTATTTTAGCTGCGATACAGTGATTTCCAATATCAGAATGAATAGCATAAGCAAAGTCGATCAAAGTTGCTTTATGAGGAAGTTCAATGATGTCCCCTTTAGGCGTAAATATATATATATCGGTAGGAAAGAGGTCAATTTTAACTGTCTCCATAAATTCTAAGGAACTAGGAGTTGTCTGTTGAATATCAAGTAAACGTTTGAGCCATTCTCGAGCTCGCAAATGTGGACGGAGTTCGTTAGCTTTAGTTTTTTCCTCTAACCAATAACTTACAATACCATGATCAGCGCCGTTATCCATTGTAGTTGTACGGATTTGTATGTGAATTGAAGTAGCATCAGGACCAAATAGAGTGGTGTGTAATGCTTGATAACCATTCGCTTTAGGTAATGCAATATAATCGTGGAAATGATCGGGCAGAGGTTTATAAAGATTATGTACAGCGCCTAGCACACGATAGCAACTATCAATATTATCTACAATAATGCAAAAAATAGGGATATCAATGATTTCATTGAAAGCTAAATGGTTTTCCCGCATTTTTTTATAAATTTGATAGAGATGCTTTTTTTTATGCCAAATGGCATGAAAAGGTAAATGATGTTTGTCTAAACACTCTTTTAAAGCGGATTCTATCTTATAAATACTTGCTTTATGTTTACGGCGATTTTTTTCTACGGTTTCTTGTAAAATACGATATCGCCAAGGATAAAGATTTAAAAAACAAAGATCTTCCAATTCTATACGTACCATATGCATACCTAAGCGCTGTGCAATCGGGGCGTAAATATCCAATGTTTCTTTAGCAATACGATAGCGTTTTTCTGCAGGTACTGAAGATAAGGTTCGCATGTTATGCAAGCGATCAGCCAGTTTTATGATAATGATACGAATATCTTTTGCCATAGCCAGCAGCATTTTGCGAAAATTTTCTGCTTGAGCTTCTGCACGACTTTGAAATTGAATTTGCGTCAGTTTACTCATCCCATCGACAAGTTCAGCTATTTCACCGCCAAATGTCGTAGTTAAAACAGTTTTTTCGATAGGAGTGTCTTCAATAACGTCATGTAAAATTGCGACGATTAGCGTTTGAACATCCATACGCATTTGCGCGAGAATTTTAGCAACCGCGATGGGGTGGCTAATGTAAGGATCGCCACTATGGCGTTTTTGGCCGGAATGGGCCCTAGCTGCAAATTGATAAGCATTATAGACTTGCTTTATTTGCTCAGCAGATAAATAGGTCTGAATTTCTTGTTTGAGGTCACTAAACATGTGCATGCAAGCGCCCTCCGGTTTTTTACAAGCTCGTAGACTGTGACCCACTTACGCCGCCGCCAGTTTCTTGGGCTGATTTTTCTCCGGCTTCATTCAGTTTTCCATCAGCGATTTCTCTTAAGGCTATCACTGTAGGCTTATCGTTTTCGGGATCAACCATGGCCATGCCGCCTTTAGCAATTTGCCGGGCTCGTTTTGAGGCAATAATGACTAACTCAAAATGATTTTTAACTTTCTTTAAGCAATCTTCAACAGTAACGCGTGCCATATAAATTCTCTATTAATTGAGCGAAAATTGAACCTAATACTATAACATTATTTGGCTATATCTATACTATATTTCCGATAAAATTATAGCTTTTTCGCTAATTTTTTGAGTTTATTTAGCTTTATAGTCTATCTAGTAGCCAGCCTATAAATTAAGTCGCACCCATCAATGCAGTGGTAACATCCAACATCCGGTTAGAAAACCCCCATTCATTGTCGTACCAGGCAAGAACTTTAACAAAATCACCTATAACGCGAGTTTGCGGTGCATCTACTGTGGAAGAAGCCGGATTATGATTGTAATCAATGGAAACCAGAGGTTCTTCATTATAATTAAGTAGACCTTTAAGTGCTCCAGTTTCAGAGGCTTTTTTTAAGATTTCATTTACTTCTTGAGCAGTTGTTTCGCGTTTAGCCTGAAAACTTAAATCTACTAAAGAAACGTTTATCGTAGGAACACGTATCGCTAAACCATCGAGTTTTCCAGCTAGTTCAGGCAACACTAGGCCAAGTGCCGAAGCGGCTCCTGTTTTAGCAGGGATCATAGAATGGGTTGCTGAGCGTGCGCGATACATATCCGGGTGATAAGTGTCGATGAGTACTTGATCGTTTGTATAAGCATGAATAGTGGTCATTAAACCCTGAATAATCCCTAAATTTTCATGTAAAGCTTTAGCTAGAGGAGCTAGACAATTGGTAGTGCATGAAGCATTAGAAATAATGGTATCGCTACTTTTTAAGATATGGTGATTAACGCCATAAACAATAGTTGCATCAACCCCTTTACCGGCGGGAGCGGAGATAATGACTTTTTTTGCTCCCGCTTTGATATGCTTTCCAGCCTTCTCTGGTGAAGTAAATAGACCGGTACATTCATGAACTACATCAATATCTAATTCTTTCCAAGGTAAATTTTCTGGATCTCGTTCTGAAAAGATTTTTATCCGCTGGCCATTGATAATTAAACAATCTTTATCAATAGCTATAGTCCCTATAAATTTTCCGTGAGTGGTATCATAACGTGTGAGATGAGCATTAATATCGATATTACCTAAGTCATTTATCGCAATAATTTCTATATCATGATGCTTAGTCTTTTCAAAAAAGGCTCTTAAAATATTTCGGCCTATACGGCCATAACCATTGATAGCGATACGGATTGTCATAATAATTCTCCGGCTAATAGTTGATTTAGTGTTTTAATAACATTTTCGGTAGTAAATCCAAAATTTTTAAAGACATCTACACCAGGTGCAGATTCGCCAAATTGGCTAAGTCCGATTACTTTGCCTTTATCACCTACATATCGGCACCAAAAATCTTTAGTTCCAGCTTCTATAGCGATGCGTAGTGTAATTGAATTAGGCAAAATTTTAGCTTTATAGGCTGCATCTTGTTGTTCAAAACGATCAGCGGAAGGCATAGATACCACTCTGATTTGTCTGCCCTGCTGATTTAAAGATTTTGCAGCACCGATAGCCAAACTAACTTCAGAGCCTGTTGCTATGATAATGGCTTCAGGTGTTGATGGACTATCGAGAAGTGTATAAGCACCCCGATGGATAGATTGTAAAGTTTCTTGGCTGTGTGCTTGTGGAGGAACAGCTTGTCGCGTGAGTAACAAACAAGTCGGCCCCAAATGTTGTATTGCTTGTTGCCAGGCAACCATGGTTTCTAAGGTATCGCAAGGTCGCCAAACAGAAAGATTAGGAATCAGTCTTAAGCTATTAATATGCTCTATAGGTTGATGCGTCGGACCATCTTCACCTAGCCCGATCGAATCGTGAGTGTAAATAAAAATAACATGTTGTTTCATTAATGCGGATAAGCGAACAGCATTACGTGCATAATCACTGAAAACTAAAAAGGTTCCTCCATATGGAATGAATCCTCCGTGTAAGGCTATGCCATTCATCATGGCGGACATACCGAATTCACGTACACCATAATGAATATAATTACCCGCTGGGTTTTCTTTAGTTAAAACTTGGGATCCTTTCCAAAAGGTTGAATTAGATTCTGTCAGGTCTGCAGATCCGCCTAATAATTCTGGTAAAAAAGGCGCAAAGGCATTTAATGCATTTTGGGAAGCCTTACGCGTTGCTATTTTTTCTGGAGAATTTTTATAAACACTTTCGATAATTTTTTTAGTTTTTTCTTCCCAATGTAAAGGTAATCTTCTATTAATTCTGCGTTGATATTCTTGGGCAAGTTCAGGAAATGCGATTTGATAAGCATTCCATTTTTCTTCCCAAGCTTTTTCTAAAATGTTTCCTTGAGAACGAGCATCCCAAGCTTGATAAATATCTTCTGGTATTTCAAAAGGTGGATAATTCCAATGTAATGAAAGTCTGGTGGCAGCTACTTCTTTTTCACCTAATGCAGCACCATGTGCGTGATGGCTGTCGACTAAATTGGGAGCGCCAAATGCCATTTTGGTTTTACAACAAAGTAGACTTGGTTTATCAGTAACACTGCGAGCTTTTTCAATAGCGATTTTAATTTGTTGTGGATTGTGACCATCAATATCAGGGATAACATGCCAATGATAAGCTTTAAAACGCTCAGGGGTGTTATCTTTAAACCAACCTGAAACATTACCATCAATAGAAATATTATTGTCGTCCCAAAAAGCAATTAATTTACTTAAACCTAAACAACCCGCCAAAGAAGCAACTTCGTGAGAAATGCCTTCCATTAAACAGCCGTCACCTAGGAATACATAAGTAAAATGATCGATAATGGCGTGAGAAGGTTGATTAAAATGGGCAGCTAAATTTTTTTCTGCTAAGGCCATACCGACTGCATTCGCGAATCCTTGACCAAGAGGTCCCGTTGTTGTTTCTATACCTGGGGTTAAACCTACTTCAGGATGTCCTGGTGTTTTGGAGTGTAATTGACGAAAATTTTTAATTTCATCTAATGAAAGAGCATAGCCGGTTAAATGAAGTAATGCATAATGCAGCATCGATCCATGGCCATTCGATAAGATAAAACGATCACGATTACTCCATTGGGGGTTATTGGGGTTATGGATTAAAAATTCTCTCCATAAGACAGTTGCTATGTCAGCCATTCCCATGGGCATGCCAGGATGGCCTGAATTGGCTTTTTCCACCGCATCTATGCTTAGGAACCGAATGGCATCAGCATATTTTTTTTGATAAGACATTAAAGATTTTCCTATTTACCCCATAATCACGAATATTTCAAAAAAAAACATGAAACAAAACTATTAAAAAAAATCAACTAAAATGGCATGCGCAATAATAATAGAGGAGGACAGGATCAGCAAACTTAATAAACTTTTTCCACCTATTACCCGATAAGAGGCATTGATTTGTTGCTTATAACGTCCAGACCAAGCCATTAATGCGGGAAGCAAAGCTAATAAGATAGCACACCATATGCCAGCATAATTTAATGCTAGCATAAATGATGCTGGATAAAGCAAAACAATAATTAGGGAGGGTAAAAAAGTAAGTAAATACACGATAAACTTATTTTTTTCTGTTTGGGTTAATCCTAAGCCATCTAGTAGGAAATCAGATAAACTAATACCTACACCTAAAAAGGAAGTTGCTAAGCATATGGATGTAAAAATCCACGCAAATAAAGTAATACTATTTTTATTTAATAAATGACTCAGTGTATTAGTTAAATGACTAGTAGATTGGTTGGACTGGGCAATCGTTAAAAGTTTATCGATGGGAATTACTCCCATAATAGCTCCATTCCAGAAAATATAACAAATAAGAGGTATTAAGCTCCCCAGTATAATGACTTGGCGTAATTGTTTAACATTACTATGGAAATAACTGCGCAAACTTGGAATAATGGCTGCAAAGCCGAACGATGTAATGATAATAGTTAAGCTGTTGGGTAAGTCACGTATATTACCCTGAGTTAATTGCTTGGCTGATATAAAAGGAAATAAAAATAAAATTAGGAGAAAAAAAATAAGTAATTTTCCGCCCATCAGAATTCGATTCATTAAATCAACGGAATGCATTCCTTTATAAACAATAGGACCTAAGATAAGCACAAATAAAATGGTTGTAACCACTGCTGAAAAATGAAAATCTATTTTTTGTAAGATGCCCTGTAAAAAATCTGAACCCCCTGCGATATACGCTGCTAGCAAAGCATATAGCAACAATAAATAACATAACCATGCAATGATCTCACCCGGAACTCCTAAAGTTGCGCGCGCCATGGAAATTAAATGGCTATTAGGAGGGAACCAAAGATTTACTTCTAGAATTAGCAAACCGCCGGCTAGCATAATACCCCAACAAGCAATCAAAAAAAGCGATGAATTTAAAAAACCTGCTTGTGCAGTTGCAAGAGGTAAAGCTAACATTCCACCGCCTATGGCATTGCCAGTAATTAATAAAATACCGCCAAACTGTTTTATATTCATAGGTTTTGTTAGTGAATGAGGCTTAAAATAATAATAAATAATGCAATGAGCATTAAGCTAAGTAATAAAGGCTTTCCACCCGCAACTTGATACCCTAAAGCACATTTTTTTATATATCGTCCACTCCATGCCATCATAGCGGGAAGAAGTACTAATAAAATAGCACAAAGTACGCCTGCATAAGATAAAGCCATGATGAAAGCATGAGGATATTGATTGGCAATGAATAATGGAGGAAAAAAAGTCAGTATATAAAGAGCCAACTTTTTTAAACCTTTTTTTTCAATTTGCAACCCATCGCTAAAAAAATCAAATAAACTTAAAGCTACACCTAAAAAAGAAGTAGCGAAACATATTGATGTAAAAATTTTTGCTAAAAAGTTGATTAATCTATTATCAAGTAAATGATTCAAAGCAGACATTAAATCACTAGTGGAATGCCCTGAATGATACATGAATATTAGACCTGAGTTCCCATGCGCAGGTATGGCTCCCATAATAGTTAACTCCCACAAAATATAACAAAATAATGGAATTAAGCTACCAATAAGAATAACTCTGCGTAGCATAAATAAATCACTGTTGAAATAGCTACGTAAACTTGGAACTATTACTGCAAATCCAAATGAGGTTATAATAACTGTTGTACTGCCTAAAATAACACTAAGTTGATAAGTATTTTCCAAATTAAATAAGTAATGAATGGAAATAAAAGGAAAGATACAAATCACCAATAAAATAAAAGTTAATAATTTGCTAAGCATTAACCCCCTATTAACATAATCAACTGATCCTAGCCCTTTATAAACGATTAAGCTTAATATCCCTGCAAATAGTAAGGCGGAAATTTTTGTGGATAGATTCAAGTGAAACGTTAGTAAAAGATGTTGTAAGAAATCGCTGCCACCCGCGATATACGCAGCTAATAAAGTATATAGTAATAAAAGATAGCTAAGCCATGAGATGATCTGTCCAAAATTACCTAAGGTTGTTTTAGCCATGCTAATTAAATTACTATTTACGCTATGCCAAAGATTTACTTCTAAAATAAGCAAGGCAGCAGCAGTCATCATAGCCCAGCATAATACTAAAAAAATTAACGAACATAAGAAGCCTAATTGTGCAGTAGCAATAGGTAAAGCTAACATTCCTCCGCCAATGCTGGTCCCAATGATAAGTAATATGCCGCCGATAAGTTTATTATTCATGATATTTTAGTATAGATAAGGATCACCTTGAGGACGAGTTTTAAAACGTCGATGTATCCAAAGATATTGGTCTGGGTGAGCACGGATAGCTTGTTCTAACAATTGATTAAAACGTAGCGTATCTTGGTAATCATCACCTTGGGCAAAATTTTCTAAAATAGGCCCGATAGTAATTTGGTAACCCTTTCCTCTCAGTAGGCGATAATAAAATAAGGTAACGACCTGTGCTCCAGTTCGACTAGCATAGCGACTAGGTGTTGAGATGGTAGCAGTAGGAATGCTAAAAAATGGCAGAAAAATGCTGTGTGTAGGGCCATAATCTTGATCAGCTGCATACCAAATAGCTTTGTTTTGTTTTAAAGTTTTAATAATTTGGCGAATAGCATGACGATGTATAGGCTGCATCCATTTGAAATGACGATGTTGTTTTAATAGCTTATCGATCACTTGATTTTTTTGTTCACGGTAGACAACATGCATCGGAAAAATGCTAGAAAACAGACGACCACAGATATCCAACGATGTAAAATGACCACTTAAAATAAGTACGCCTTTTTTTCTGCTTATTGCTTCTTGCAAATACTCTAAGCCCTGTACATGAATAAGCGCATCTAGTTTATGATCAGGCATCCACCAGGCCATAGCAGATTCGATGAGTCCCATTCCTAAGGATTGAAATTGTTTTTTAAGTAAGCTTTCTCGTTGCTTATCGGATAATTCGGGAAAGCAGAGTTTCAGATTAATTGCTGCAATGCGTCGAAATTTTTTCAATAAATAATAGGAAATGCGCCCTAAATTTTTACCAAATTGTAACTGCAACCGATAAGGTAATTTCGTTATGAGGTATAAAATTCCTAATCCTAACCAAGTAGGCCAATAACGAGGATGTATTAGTTCTAAAAATTTATTTTGCATTAGGTAATAATAATCGTTGTAATATTTGTTGTTTGTTTATATGTCGCTGAATAATTTCGTCAATATCATGTTGGGTTTCGTAGTGATACCAAGTACTTTCGGGATAAATTACCAATACTGGACCCAAGCCACACCTTCCTAAACATCCAGAATAGCTTACCCGAATTTTTTGCTGATTTTCGCTCAATAGTTTTATTTTTGTTTTTAGATAATCTAATAAAGGTTTGGCACCACGTTTAGCACAGCAATCTTTATTATTTTCTCTAAGATTAATGCATAAAAAGACATGATATTGATAATAGGACATAAATTTTATTTATAGCGAAAATAAGAAAGTTTTACTCTACCAGAAATAGACAAGTATCTCTATTAAGCGGCTGGTTAATATGAATTCATAGTCTGAATTTCAGATTAAAAGATGTGCTAATTATTAAACTGATCAAAATGTCTTTTTGAGTTAAACTAATAGTTTAAACAAGGAGGAAATAGCTTATGTCAAATATTCTGCGATATAGATCCCCTTCTTTATTACATCAATTACATCGTCTATCGCAAGAATGGGATCAATTGTTCGACTCCAGTCATCAACCCATTGAAGATAGTTCAATGGTTGAAACCAGCCATTGGGCCCCTGCCGTGGATATCAAAGAAGAGCCTGCTTGTTTTGTGCTCTTTGCAGATATTCCTGGCGTTGATCCGAAAGATATAGAGATTTCTATGGAAAATGGGATATTGACCATTAAAGGTGAAAGGGCGGAGACCCATACCGAAGAAAGTGAAGGATATACACGAATTGAACGATCAAAAGGAAGTTTTTACCGTCGTTTTGCTTTACCCGATACCGCAGATGCCGATAAGATAACAGCAGAAGGAAAGCATGGTGTACTTCGAGTCCTTATCCCAAAAAGGGATAAAACAGCAGCCAAAAAAATAAAGGTTGAAGATAAAAAAGATTAATTTATTAATTTTTTAGCTGTACCAACAGCAATTGGGTTTTTGATAGTGTCGCTTAGTGAAATAACCTTCGCTTATTCCAAGATACATGAAGGTTGCGAGTTGAACAGTCACATATTCAAGTGCGAAGAGTATATGAATTGAATTAAGAATTCGTGTATAAGCTAATAATCTCTTGGAGGTATACTTAGTATTGTAGTGCATGCTATACGTAAGGCTGGGAGAGTGACTTTCTCAAACCATGGATTTCGCTTTAACCAAATATTATTGCGCGGCGAGGGATGTGGTAGTGGAAAATAACTAGGAAGATAGTGTGCATAAGAGGTGACGGTTTCGGTTAAATTTGTTTTAGTTCGTTTACCTAAATAATGTTGTTGTGCATACTGGCCAATTAACAAAGTCAGTTGAATGTTCGGTAGATTAGCTAAAAGTTTAGGTAGCCAAATGGTTGCACATTCTTTTCGCGGAGGTAAATCGCCCGAAGGACCCGTTCCAGGATAACAGAAACCTATGGGGATGATGGCAATTTGATTAATATCATAAAATGTTTTTTTATCGAGTTGCATCCAATGTCGTAAACGATCTCCGCTAGCATCGTTCCAAGGGATTCCCGTGTTATGTACATGAATGCCTGGTGCTTGACCAACGATAAGCAAACGACTTAGGTGGTGTGCTTGTAATACAGGTCTCGGGTTTAGAGGTAAGTGATTGGCACAGAGTCGACACTCACGAATGTTTTTGATTAGAGGTAAAATTTTATTCATAACAGGATGGAGGTTCTACTTGCCAAATGGGTATTACACCCACTAAAGTAAGCGCTGAAATAGGCTGCTTTATTTTAATAGGTAGGATCTATGGAGTATAAAGAAACAGAGGCTTTATTAGAAGAAGATGATGGCGAAGGAAGTAGTGATACTGAATTACCACCTGATATCTTAGACATTGAAGATGAAGAATTAGATACATGGCCTGAAGAACTGGCCTTAGATGCCTTGAATAAAAAAACAAAAGTCTCGCCCGTACGATTTTCACTTGAAAAACGCCGAGCTATTGAAGATTATTTAGAGCAACGGCGATTACGCAAAGAATTTGATTATGAGTTTGAAAATGAACTCATATCAGAAACTTCAGATGCAACAAAAAGTGAGTAGCTATGCACTTTAAGTTTTTGGATTTTGAACAACCTATCGCAGAGCTTGGGGCAAAAATAGAAGAGCTACGTAAGCTTGGGAACGATGCTGATCTTAATGTCAACGAAGAGATTAAACGTTTAGAGCAAAAAAAAGTAGAATTAACTGAATCTATTTTTCAATCTTTAAATGCTTGGCAAATAGTACAATTAGCACGTCATCCACAAAGACCCTATTTTTCGGATTACATTAGTAGAGTTTTTTCTGAATTTGACGAACTACATGGTGATAGGGAGTTTTCAGATGATCCTTCCATTATCGGTGGGTTTGCTAACTTAGCAGATCAACCGGTAGTTATTATTGGACAGCAGAAGGGTCGTACGACCAATGAAAAAGTTCAGCATAATTTTGGAATGCCCAAGCCAGAAGGTTATCGTAAAGCAATTCGGCTAATGGAATTGGCCGAACGGTTTAAATTACCTGTTTTAACTTTTATTGATACACCTGGTGCTTATCCTGGCATTGATGCAGAAGAACGTAACCAAAGTGGTGCGATTGCACAAAATTTACAAGTAATGTCTCAGTTGAAGACTCACATTATTTCTACGATAATTGGAGAAGGCGGATCAGGAGGTGCTTTAGCAATAGGTGTCGCCGACCGAATTTTGATGCTGCAATATAGTGTTTATTCAGTTATTTCGCCTGAGGGATGTGCATCTATATTGTGGAAAAGTGCTGAAAAAGCCCCTGAGGCTGCTGAAGCGATGGCGATGAATGCTGATCGTTTGTATAAACTCAAATTGATAGATGCAGTGATACAAGAACCTTTAGGTGGTGCCCATACTGATTTTGATGAGATGGCTAATCAACTAAAGCTTGAACTTGTTAAACAATTAGCACAGATCCAATACTTTTCTATGGAAAAATTACTCGAGTTACGTTACAACAAGATTTTAGCTGTTGGAATTTAATTTTAGATCATTTTACTTCTAGTCAATGATAAGAATATGAAGCTTTTAAATATTGAAGCACTAGCGTTTATATCGGGTATAGTGAATGTTTATCTTGTGACCCGCTGTAGTTTATGGAATTGGTTTTTCGGAATCACAACGGTCTCTTTATATGCATTCACTTTTTTTAATACCAAGCTGTATGCGGATATGGCTCTGCAGGGAGTTTTTTTATTTTTTCAGTTTTATGGACTTTACCAATGGCGCTATGGTACCCATAAAAAAAAACCAATAACTATGCAAGTAATAAATCATTCTACTTGTTTGTCTTTAGCCTTAGTCGCTGTAGTTTTATTTGCGGGCATTAGTTTTATTCTAAAATATAACACAGACTCTACTACTATTTATGCCGATGCTACAATTACTACGTTAAGCTTGGTAGCTCAATGGATGATGAGTAAGAAATATTTACATCATTGGATTTTATGGATAGTTATCGATTCGATTTCTATTGGCTTGTATATTAGCAAAACTTTATATCTAACCGCATTACTTTATTCCATATTTATGTTGTTATGTATCAAGGGTTATTACCAATGGAAAGAAGCTTATCTTAAATCGGTTTGGATTCATTCCCTTGCTTTAATTAAACCTGTCTAAAAGCATTTTCATTCTTGTTTTTTCAGCTTTAGCTTTATTGGGCTTTACAATTCCTAGGCAAATTTTGTATCGTTAGTCTATGTTTACACACGAAAAACTCCAATTTTTACTAAAACAATACGCCGCACCTGCCTGTTTTTGGGTAGCGTATAGCGGCGGCTTGGATTCGCAAGTTTTACTCTATGCATTAAGTCGCATAGTTCCCGCAAAACGTTTACGAGCTATCCATGTCAATCATGGCTGGCATGCAGACTCGATGAAATGGGTTAATAGTTGTCAACAGACTTGTGAAAAACTAGGCATTTATTGTGATATTGTTTTCATAGATGCCCATTCTAAATCTGGTGAGAGCCCAGAAGCATACGCCCGAGAAGTACGCTATGGCGCTATAGCTAAAAGAATATCCGCGGGGGATTTTTTATTAACGGCTCATCACCGTAACGATCAAGCTGAGACTTTATTGTTACAGTTATTACGTGGTTCAGGTCTTAAGGGCTTAGCATGTATGCCATTCTGTCAGACTTTCGCAAATGCCTACCTAATGCGACCTTTGCTGGACTTTACACGTGCAGAGCTATTTGAGTATGCCCAAAAGCATCAATTAACTTGGATAGAAGATGATAGCAATATGAATTTACGTTTTAATCGTAATTTTATTCGTCATCAAATATTGCCACTTGTTCAGCAGCGTTGGCCTCAAGCAGACAAAACTATCGCCAGGGTTGCTGCAAATTTAGCAGAAGCACATTCCCTTCTTGATGAAGTAGCTCACCAAGATTTGAGTGAAGTTCAAGGGTCTGAATCTAAGGTTTTAGTTATTTCTAAATTATTGAAGCTAAGTGTTAAACGTCGAACTAATATTTTGCGCTATTGGTTAAAACGATTACATTTTCCTATGCCAAGTCAAAAACAATTACAACAAATCGATGTCTTACTAAAAAGTAGAATGGACGCATCTCCTCGTTTTACCTGGGGAGAGGGACAGTTACGCCGTTACCGTGATTATCTCTATGCGCTTAGATTAATAGAAAATGAAAAAAAATTGCTTAATGTTGGATTTACAGCATGGAAATTCGGTCAGACTATTACATTGTCCACATTAGATCAACTAACGTCTAAGCAGGTTATAGGAACAGGACTAAGCTACTCCTTGCTAAAGGAAAAACAAGTCGACGTGGCTTTTCGTAGAGGAGGAGAAAGATTTTATCCGAGCAATCGTCAGGGTTCACATCCATTAAAAAAGTTATTTCAAGAATGGGCTATCCCTCCATGGGAACGTAATAAGATACCTTTAATTTATTACCAGAAGGAATTAATTGCTGTGGCTGGATATGATATAGATCCTCGTTTTGCAGCGAAGCAAAATGAATTAGGTTTCGTTATTGAGCTTGTTCCTAAGCTTTCTAACGCAGAATTACCAATTAATTGTCTAATTACATAAATCACATCGCGGTATTCTATACCAATAATCAATTAACCAGGCATTAAGTGACCGATTCAACAAAAAAGCTTCTATTTAATCACTACAAATCTAAAGCCACCGCGGGATAATACGTTAATTAAAAGTTCTTGTTTACTTTGCTTAGCGATCTCTTGTAATTGAGCAACATTAGTGACAGTTTTTTGATTAGCAGAAGTTATGACGTCTCCAGGGCGGATACCCGCGTGCCAGGCCATACTATCTTCATCTGTATCAACGACTTCTACGCCAATCAAATGACCTTGACCTGTTATAGTTTGATTGAAGTCACGTAAGACTAAACCATAAAGAAACGGATTATCATGCTCAGCGATTTTTTTATAATCTTTAGGATTAGTTAGGCTTATAACTGTGTTGATTGTTTTCCCTTTGCGTAATAACTTAACAGTAATTTTATCTCCAACTCTTAACATACCGACGATATTTTTTACTTGTCCGCCGTTATGGATGGGTGTACCGTTAATCGATTGAATAATATCGCCTGTTTGAATGCCTGCAGTTTCGGCTGGCGAGTAATTAGGCACTTGGGAGACTAATGCTCCGCTAGTCTCAGGGGAGATATGTAATGCGGTAGCTAATGCCGGTGTTAGATCTTGTACTAGCACACCCATTAAGCCTCGTTTTACCGAACCATACTCGGCTAATTGTTTCATCACGCCGTGTGCCATATTGATGGGTATAGCAAAACCAATGCCTATATTTCCTGCGTTCGAACCCGGAGCTAATATGGCTGTATTGATGCCCATTAATTGGCCTTGTAAATTAATTAAAGCACCACCGGAGTTACCGGGATTAATGGGAGCATCCGTCTGAATAAAATTCTCATAACCCTCTATCCCCAACCCAGTGCGTTGTAATGCGCTAACGATACCTGAAGTGACGGTTTGATTCAGTCCGAAAGGATTACCGATAGCGGCTACAAAATCACCTACTTTTAAATTATCTGAATTACCTAGAGGAATAGCGGTTAAATGATCAGGTGTAATAGTAAGTAAGGCTATATCAGAAGCGGGATCTGATCCTTTCAATGTCGCTTTAAAAACGCGGCCATCACTCAAGGTAACGGTGATAGTTTTAGCCTCGTGAATAACATGCGCGTTAGTTAAAATATAACCCGCTTTGGCGTCTACAATGACGCCTGAACCCATGCTTTCAAAATGACGCGGATAAGGGCGTCCTGGTACAGGAGGTGGTAACTGATTAAGGGGAATATCCCCCTGAACAGAAACATTCACTACTGCTGGCAATATAGGTTGTAGCATCTGAGAGATGCTATCCTTGTTCATTTGATGAGCTAAGCTAAAGGGCCAACCTGCATAGCTTAGAGGGCAAAAGCCGATTATAAGTAAGGAACTTAGTAATAATTGGTATAATAATTTCTTCATAGATTTGCGATTTCAAATTAATAGCCGCTAAGCTTAGCGTATTTTTTGGTTTTGTTGCAATTATTGATTAGTATACACTCTAAAAGGTTATTTAATGCGCGATTATTCTACTTGGGACAAGTTAATTTTACAGCTTGATGCATCATTATCATCCATACAGCCGATTTCTGCTTCCATTCGCCCTAATCCGGCCGAAATTTTAATGGCTCAAGATAACGGTTTAAGCAAAAAGGAACGCCAACTTTCAGGTAGCTTGATGCGAATAAATCATGTTGGTGAAGTTTGTGCCCAAGCACTCTATACTGGACAAGCACTTACCGCCCAGTCCAAGGATACTAGGCAAAAATTAAGAAAAGCCGCGGCAGAAGAGGTTGATCATCTTAATTGGTGCCAACAGCGTATTCATGAGTTAGATACTCATGTGAGTTTTTTTAATCCCTTCTGGTATATAAGTGCCTTGATAATAGGTTTGACTGCCGGTTTATGGGGCGACAAGGTAAGTTTGGGTTTTTTAGCAGAAACTGAACATCAAGTAGAAAGGCATTTGCAAAAGCATTTGGAGAGACTGCCCTTACAAGATAAAAAAAGTCGCGCTATTGTGGAACAAATGCGAAAAGAAGAAATAGAACATGCACTAACGGCTGAAGATGCCGGAGCTATTCCTCTACCATTGGTCATTCAATGGGGTATGCAAGGATTGGCTAAATTTATGTCACATGTTGCTTATCGAATTTGATTCGAATAAAGGTGAATTTTTTGCAAACAATATTTAGAACTTTACTGCAATTTTGTATGCTGAAAGCCTTAATTATCCTTATATTAACGGCTGTACTCTGTTTTTTATTGCCTATTTTTTATCAAAAATACCAACGACGCTTAGAGCTTAAGCCGCATATTTTAAGCATTGTATTACTTGAATCGGTTTATAAGCCGTTAATGGTATTGATTGCTATTATCGGCATACTTTATGCCCTAGCATCGCTATGTTTAACTGGGAAATGGATTAGCGCTGACCAATTTCATTTCATTCGAAATTTGGCTTTTACGGGATTACTTGCTTGGTTTTTATGGCGGTTCGTTTCTTTTTATAAAAAAGCTTTTCTTCAATCCTCTAATAATAAAACTATTGATAAAACCCTAGTCCATGGATTGAGTCAGATTGCAAAATTAGTGATTATTATTATAACAGCTTTATCTTTATTTCAAATTTTTGGTTTTAGCATTGCAGGGGTCTTAGCTTTTGGTGGTATGGGAGGTATCGTCATAGGCTTTGCCGCTAAAGATCTATTATCCAACTTATTTGGTAGCTGTATGCTTTTTTTAGATAGGCCTTTTGTGATAGGTGATCAAATCAGCTTGCCAGCGCTTAAAGTGGAAGGTACCGTTGAAGAAATAGGTTGGCGTGTTTGTAGAATTCGAACTCCTGATTGTCGTCCCGTGTATGTTCCAAATGCATTATTTTCAAATTTAGTTGTAGAGAATCCTTCAAGAATGAAGTATAGACGATTCTATTGTCGAATTAGTTTACGTTATCAGGATTTAATGAAAGTTCCGGCTATTTTAGAGGAGATGCAGTCAATATTAAAAAACAATACGGCTATTGATAAAAATAGACCTATTACCGTAAACCTTAGTGAGTTGGGTAATACGTCCCTTAATTTAGTGGTGGTAGCTTATACCTATATTGTGAATAGTGCGGCTTTTTTAAAGCTTCAACAAGCATTGTTTTTGGAATTATTAACATGTATTCAGCATCATGGTGCTGAATGGTCTTTTCCCAGTCATAATGTGTATTTAAACAAAGACGGACTGAATAGTTAGTTCTTAAATCAAAATGATAAGCAATTAAAATAAACAAATGGTCTAATGAAGTTAAAACTTAGTATCATAGGTTGTGGCCGCTTAGGAAAAACCTTAGCGGCTTTGTTTCTTAGTACAGAGCTAGTTTGCATTCAAGATATTCTTAATTTAAGTATGGGGAGTAGTGAAAGGGCTGTTGGCTTTCTAGGGCAAGGTAGCGCTTGTAAGACACTTAAGCAATTTAAACCCGCTGATATTTATTTGATAGCTACACCTGATGATAGTATTGAATTGATAGCTGCACAAATAGCTCTACAAGGTGTATTAAAGTCAGGAGACGTGGTTTTCCATTGCAGTGGCTTATTATCTTCTGAATCTCTATATTCTGTAGTTCGTTTAGGTTGTTACGTAGCCAGCTTACATCCAATTTTTAGTTTTTCTGAACCAGTGATGGATGTAAAAAACTTTAGCGGGACATATTGTGCATTTGAAGGTACTAAAGAAGCATTAGATCGATTGTCACCATTACTTAGTGCCATACAGGGACAGATATTTCTAATCGAAAAAAAAGATAAACCGCTTTATCATGTCGCCAGTGTACTGGCCTCTAATTATCTCGTTACCTTATCGGCTATGGCTAGCGAGTGTTACTCTAAAGCCGGTTTAAACGATAAATTAGCTGAAAAGCTTACATTAACGCTGATGTCTCAAGCCTTAGGCAAGGCACAAAGCCTGAGTCCTAAAGAAGCTCTGACAGGGCCTTTGCAACGAGCAGATATAGGGACCTTAAAAAAACATTTATCTGCTCTGGAACTTTTTCCCGAGTTAGAAACTATTTATAAAAGTTTGGGAAAAGCTACATTAGCTTTTACTAGGCACGACAAAAACCTAAAAAAATTATTAACGCAGCTTTTTACAGATATGTGAGGGTTTTAGGCAGCAGCAGAATTTGTCAATTTGCGGATTCTGACTAATAAGCGACTTTTATGTCTAGCTGCTTTGTTTTTGTGGATGAAGCCTTTATCTGCCATACGATCAATAATGGGTAAAGCGACTTGGTAGGCATCATTAGCTTCTATTGCTTTCCCACCCTCAATAGCGACAACAACACGCTTAATATAGGTTCGCATCATAGAACGATAGCTAGTATTATGCTGTCGGTGTTTTTCTGCTTGTCGTACACGTTTTTTTGCTTGTTTTGTATTGGCCAATGGACAAACCTCCTAAATTAACAACAAATGACTTACGGCTCTAATAGAATTAATGTAAGCCCCAGTAGATAGGCGCCAATCATGCCCTTGTAGAGGATATTTGTCAATCGAGTGAGAGTAATTGATTACTCTTCTAGTGAGTTATTATCATCTGCTTCCAAGGAGTTTTCTGCATCGTGGTTTTTATTAGTTTTTATTTCTGAAGAGACGGGGGTTGAAGAATTGCTATTAAATTTGTTCGGTTGCGCCCCTTGGCGGCTATCAAGTTTGTTTAGGTCACTATCATAGCTTTCTTCATCAGCTTCATCAGCTTCATCATCTTCGGAGTCCATTTTAGGTAGCATGGAATCCGAAGCTTCTGAGGAATTCAATGGTTTTTTAAGCTCATCTAAATGACTATCTGATTTTTTTTCAGGAGCAATAACGGGGAGTGCTTGCTGAGAAGTAATAGTTGGTATAGGAGAAGGAGGTATTAAATAATAATCTAAAAGCTTGCGGGCAATTAGCGGTGCTGGAGTAACACTATTCTGGATAACGATAGCAAGAGCAATGGTCGGTTTTTCAACGGGAGCAAAGGCAATAAATAATGAATTATCACGCAATTTAGCAGAGACTGTTTTGGTATCATATCTTTCATTGTTTTTTAAACTATATACTTGTGCAGTCCCAGTTTTACCTGCCAAGGTATAAGGAACACCTGGGAAGAAGCGTTCTGCTGTTCCTCCTGGTGCATTAACAACATGTTGCATAGCAGTACGGATGAAGCTCAAAATGTCTTGAGGTAAATTAACTGGCTCTAAACGTTGTGGTTTAGTAAAGCTTACCGTACCATCACTCTTACGCCAGCTTAATACAACATGGGGTTTCCAGCGTTCCCCCCATTCAGCGAGCGTGCTGACTGCAAATGCAAGTTGTAGAGGCGTCACTAATAGAAAACCTTGGCCTATGCCACAATTTAATGTATCTCCGCCATACCAGGGTGTGCTATAGAATTTTTCTTTCCATTGAGGGTTAGGTAAAACTCCACTACTTTCATCAGGAAGATCGATATCTGTTGGACTTCCAAACCCAAATCGTTTCAGGCTAGTGTAAATCCTGTTTATTCCCATACGCAAACTCAGATTATAAAAATAAATATCAGAAGAAACAGTCAATGCTTTGAGTAAATTTACATCGCCATAAGCATGACGACGAAAATTGTGATAAATCCGTCCTCTTCCATTAATTTGAAATTCCCCAGTGTCATGAATGGTATAGGTGGGAGTAACCACATTTTCTAGAAGAGCTCCTGTACTAATAAAAGGTTTGATGGTCGAGCCAGGGTGGTAAGCGCCACGTAGAGCACGATTGAATAATGAATTTCCAGGTTCATTTTGCAATAATTCATAATCATGTTGTCGAATGCCACTTACGAATAGATTGGGATCGAAAGTAGGATTGCTTACGAAGGCTAAAACTTCGCCATTCCGAGGATCTAAAGCTACTATAGCGCCTTTTTGGCTACCTAAAGCTTGTTGTGCTAATTTTTGTAAATTACTATCGATAGTTAAAGTAATGCTTCTGCCCGCAATAGGCCGAGTTTGCTTTAATATACGCACGATTTGACCATGCACATTCGTTTCCACTTGTTGATAACCGACTGTTCCATGTAGCTGTGCTTCATAATATTTCTCTACACCCGTTTTGCCGATGAAATTACTGGCACTATAATTGACAGGATCTACGTTTTGTAATTCTTTTTCATTAATTCTTCCCATAAAACCTACAATCGCAGCAAAAGAAGTCCCCTGAGGATAATAGCGAATCATTTGCGCTTGTATCGCAACGCCGGGAAATCGATATCTTTCTAGAGAGAATTTAGCGACTTCTTCTTCATTTAATTTTAGGCGTAAAGGGACAGGTTCAAAGCGATGATGTAAACGCCGTTGACGATTAAACTGCTTTAAATCTTCAGCATCTATTTTGATGAAGAAGCTTAATTGTTGGATAGTAGCACTAATATTTTTTACCAAATCAGGCGTTATAACAAGATTGAAAATTGGTTTATTTTCTGCCAGTAATACACCATTTCTATCATAAATTAAGCCGCGATTGGGTTCTATCGACACTAGGCCAAGCTGATTTTGGCGGGCTAAGGTGGTATACAGCTTATGCTGAAAAACTTGTAAATAAACGAGTCGACCTAATAACAAAAAACTTAGAGCAGACATGCCAATAAGGATGGCGATAGCTCTGCGCTTAAATAATTTATGCTCTTGATAAGTGTTCTTAAATGTATTAATTGGCTTGAGCATAAAGTTGATCGTGCCTAAGTTAATGCTGCTGCATAGTCCGTTTTATATACTCAAATTGTCATTTACGCCGAGAATTTGATCTCAGATTGTTTTAGGTTTTTAGTGTTTTAAATGGCTCAAATAATGCTCTGTGTGGCTAGTTGTGGTACATTTGAAAAGCATATATGTAAGCCTTAAGATGACATTTTTGCTTAAGTTTATCGTTTACAATTGAATATATTGCCGCCAGGTATAAAGAATATATTTTATCAAACATTTAATTTTTCTGAGTATATAAAAAACTAAAGGTTTAAGACAGGTTTAAGTTAAATATGATTTCTTCACATCAGCTATTTTGTAAAGCTAAGCAGGTTATCCCAGGGGGGGTTAATTCTCCGGTGCGCTCGTTTAATGCCGTGGGTGGCGATCCGATATTCTTTTCACATGGGAAGGGGGCTTACCTGTTTGATGTACAAGGTAAATCCTATATCGATTATGTAGGTTCCTGGGGCGCATTAATTCTTGGACATGCTCCGGAAAAAATAGTGTCTGTTGTAGAGGAAGCTGTTAAACGAGGCTTAAGTTTCGGTGCCCCCACCTCTGGAGAGATTGACTTAGCAGAAAAGATTTTCCAATTAATGCCCAATTTAGAAAAAGTGCGTTTAATGAACTCAGGTACCGAAGCTACCATGACAGCGATACGCCTTGCTCGAGGCTTTACCGGTCGCGATAAAATCCTAAAATTTAATGGCTGTTATCACGGCCATGTAGATGCTTTGTTAGTAAAAGCCGGTTCCGGATTAGCTAGTTTTGGTATACCTGATAGTGCTGGTGTGCCCAAAGTAGTAGCGGAACAAACCTTGAGCGCGGACTTTAATAATCTCGAGCAAGTCACGCAAATGTTTATGCATTATGGCAAGGAGATTGCCGCTGTCATCATAGAACCTATCGCAGCGAATATGAATTGTATATTACCATTGTCCGGTTTTTTAGAAGGATTGCGCGAGTTATGTGATTATTATGGAAGCTTGCTAATTTTTGATGAGGTGATATCAGGCTTTAGAGTTGCTCTAGGTGGAGCACAAGAAATCTATCAAGTGAAACCAGATTTAACCACGCTGGGTAAAATTATTGGCGGTGGTTTGCCAGTTGGCGCCCTAGGCGGCCGGGCTGAAATTATGGATTGCTTAGCTCCACAAGGAAATGTGTATCAAGCAGGCACCTTATCGGGAAATCCAATTACAGTGGCAGCAGGCCTTGCAACTTTGGAGATAATCAGTCAACCAGAGTTTCATTCGGAATTAAGTTTAATCAATGAAAAATTGGTATCTGGTCTGTTAAAACTGGCTAAAGATGCCAATATTTGTTTTCAAGCACACCATGTTGGAGGATTATTCGGGTTTCTTTTTAGTAATGAAGCCGAAGTATATAATTATCAACAGGTAAAAACAGCTAATCAAATACTTTTCAAAGAATTCTTTCACAGAATGTTAGCGGAAGGTATTTATTTTTCACCATCGGGATTTGAATCAGGTTTTATATCTAGTGTACATGGAGAGCAAGAAATAGACTTTACTTTAGTTGCTGCAGAAAAAGTATTCAGTAAACTAAAAGAGCAGAATTTAGTGCCCGCCTAATTATCTTATGTCCAAATAGTTAATTTAAGTTTTTTAGTTAATAAAAATTTTCTTTTATTTTTTTCTTTTCTTGGTGTAATTTAGATAAATTACATAGATACCTTTTATTTGATTTAAAATATCAGACATTTGGTATAGAAATTAGAAATACTTTAATGGAAAATAAAAAATGCCCAAGGATATAGTTGTTGACGTAACCAATACGGAAACTGAAAGCATGAGTAAAATATTCAATAATCCAAACCTTCCTGTTTTTCGTTTTTTATCACAAGAACTACAAGATAACATAAAAAAATTAGAGTTTTTGGAGAAAAAAATTACTTTAAGCAATACATTATTGATCAAATCACATAATCAAAAAAATCAAGCACAACTTTGTAAGCTAAAAAAGGAAAAAGAAGGATTTGAAGAGGAAAAAATTAACTTAACTATTTCAATAAAAAAACTTAAATGTATTACGGATTCTATTAAAGATTTTATTTTATTTTATATTTTTATTAAAAGATTTTATACTTTAGCAATTAAAAAAGAAAATTTTGAACTTAAAGGTAAAAATATATCAGTAAAATTAATTAATAATTTAAAATCCGAAGAAGAAAATTTATATAATGAATTTATTGATGGAGACTGTTTTTCTAAAGTATTACTCGCATTATCGTTCGAACCTTATCAATGTTATTTCAAAAGTTATGCGAAAAATTTTTTTGATAATATTCAACACTCAAATAAATCAAATAAACTTGACCCAAATGAATCGTATGTAAATTCTCTTTTAATCCTTCAGGCTGTAGCATATGAATGTGATCATTTTAATGTCAATTTAAATTTAAGTAGTCTTAAATTATTTTTATCTCAAAAAATACTTACTAATATTCATTTGCCCAGTACTAAGTATGAACTAATCGCGTTACGCTGTTTTTTTTACTATGAACTGCTGTTCGAGTTTCTTAATTTAAAGTTAATTAAGACTAATTTAGAGCATTTGAAAAAATCAATTAACTTACAATTAAGTATAGTTAATTATAAAGCCAATACTAAAGACACCCTTATATTTGGATTAAATGATTTGCAAGAAGCTTTTGGAAAAACAGAAAAAAAATATAATGATTTTCTTGGAAGAAAATCGGATGAAAACAAAGAAGCGGATGTTAATAAAGCATTAGTTTTTTACAATAAAATAGAAGATGAAGTTCAAGCCATTAATAAAAAAACTATTAACTTGTTTAATAATAAATACATAAATGCAACAAAAATGCGGCAATTATTAGCAATTCTAGTTAATGAAGCACATCTCCCTAAATTTCTAGAAAAATTTAATGCTAAAATAGGAAATGATTTTAGCTTAAATAACATGAATAGTTCAGAGCTTTTAGAAACTAACCAAGAAGCTTTAAACTATTTATTTCATGCTATCTGTAGAGATAAATTTTATATACCATTAAATACTAGTATTAATTTATTTATTAGTGAAACAATTGAAATCTACCCTAAAGATGATAGCTCTATTTTAGACAGTATAGAGTTTAAAGATCTCATAGAGTTTAGTTTTTATTATATTTTTACTCTGCTTTATACAGATTTTAATGCAAGTTTAAAAGGATTTAATAATAAATTACTTTATACGGAATTAGTTACATTAACTATATTTACTAATATGAAGTTTGAAGCTATAAAAGTTTTAGAAAATAGAAGAAATAAAGAGATAAATAAATTTATTGAATACAATTTTGAAAATAAAACGGAGTATGCCACACATAAAAAAGATATTCTTGAGGAAATAAAATTAAATTTAGAGATCATCCACGATACCAGGCGCATTTTATTCGATACAAAATCTTTAGAAAATTCTCTTATTCCAAAATTAGAGCCGTCCAGTAAAGTTCCGATGCCGGAGAAAAATTTATTGATAAATTCTCTAAAAACTTTAGAAGAAAAACAAAAAATTTGTGAATTAGAATATCAAAAAATAGAAAAACATACATTTATTAATAAAGCTAAACCCATAAGAAAATTTAAAAATAATGAAGTTCATACAAAGAAAGCTTCTGAAATAGAATATAACAAAGCTATAGAATATTTTTATGAATCATTAATCGACTTGTCAGAAAATTTATCTGAAAGCTTAAAACATATAAAAGAAAACACACAAGATATAGATCAATTTCGTCAAAAAATCTCTTCTACTCTAGGTCAGCTCTCTTTATCAATAGAGAAGCTCTTATCGAATTTAAATGCTTGGAAGAATCCAAATGAAATCTCAGATTTAACAAGTTTGAGTTTGCCAGAACTATTAAAATTAGCAGAGGAGCTTGTAATAAAAAATACTTTAATTGACAGAAAAAATTACAAAAAGAAGCTAACTCAATTACAAGAAGTGCTTAATAACTTATCTTCATCAACAGATCTTCTGATTGACCAAGTTAATTCATTAACAAATAAATATTATAACTATAATAATAAAGCCAAAAAAATTCTAAATAGGCTTTCAACATCTTTTATAGAAAACCATAGCCGATCTCAATTTTTCGGTAAATCGATGACAAAAAAAATTAAGCGCCAAATTAATGGAAAATTATCTAATGATTATATACGTTTAAAGGAGCAATCAAATTGGTTAGAAAAAATAATTAGATTGATTAAATGTGATACAGATGATCGAGTAATTAAATTATATACTATCATTGTAGAAGCCGATGACTATCAAAAAGCCTGTGAACTTTTAAATGGAAAAATAAATTTTTTAAAAAAACATGCGAATAAAAAATTTAATAAGTTAAAGTTCAGTTCTTCATCTAATACAAAAAATTCTGATGACGAGGATAAAGAAACTAATTTATTAGACTCAAGTCATTTATTTGAAACGTATGAAGCAACTTCTGAAAAATTGTGTGATGCGCAAATAGGAAAAATCATACCCGTCGTTATGATCAAAAATACTGAAAATGAAGCTTTTGCTGTTAATCAAGATTCTGGAAGCATTCTAGAACAGGCAATTGTTGAAAAAAAATATGCGGAAGAAAATATACCGATTGAAGCTATACAAGGAAATCTATCTAATAATTCTAACCTAGCTAACAAAACCTTCTTGGTAGACTATGAAGACTGGAATCTTGATTTTGAAAAGTGGAAAAATGAAAATCAGACCAAATTATACGAGCTTTTTCATATTGTTGAAAGTTGTTCGAAATCAGTTCTAAACGGAAGTGGTAAGGCATTTTTAAAATGTCTATCGCAATATCAGAAGGAATTTTCTGCTAAAAATGACGAGCTAAGAATGAAAAAAAGCCAAATAAGTCTTTATTTTGAAGGCTCAAATCAAGTATTGCTTAGCTATTTGGCTCAATATCAAAAATGGTTTGATGAAATTTTTCATCGGATTATCCTCTGTAGGACATTGATATTACAGAATGAGAATGATCCTGTTGTTCAAGAGTCTCCTCGATTGCCCAGTGCTTTAGCTGACAACAGGGCAGAATTCAAAAATTTGTTAACCTTTTATTTAGGAGCTACTGATGAGTATAATAAGCTTCGTGATGATTTAATCATTGAAGAAAATAAATTAAATAGCTTGAATCGAAACTTTATTAAACAAACACTTATGCTAGGATCTCTTGATAGAATGGATAATAAAGCTAATGGATTATCTGACTTTAGCAAGCAGTTAGATCGAGTAAATCAATTAAAGCTAGCAATAGAGCAAAAATTTGAAATCAAACAGAAAATCAAAAAGAAATTATCTTTGCTTACAACTCCTGAAGTCGTTAAATTTTATTTAAGTCGTATTGACCCTTGTGATGCAGATAGTTTAAAAAATACAGAAAATTATTTGTCTTCTATTCAGACCACTATTGCTACAAATTGTGTTGTTCCCATTTTGGTCCAGGAGTGTAATGTGTGCGCAATCCCCGCTACATTTTATTGTCTGCCTTCGCCTCCTGTTTATCCTGTGGATGGTGTTCAGCTACACCATCCAATCTATTATTCGATGTAATTATTGTTCTCCGAGCATGATGACAATCATTTTTTCTGGTTTAATCCTTTGGAAAGCATGTCTAATTTGTTCTAAGTTGACTGAATTAATTTTTTGTTGATAGATATCTAAATAATTTAAAGGTAATTGATAAAAACCAATTTTTTCCGTTGCAGCTAAAATGCCTTCATTGCTGGCAATGGAAGATGGAAAACTACCGATAAGCGCTTGTTTGGCTTCTTGCAGCTCTTTTTTAGTGGGTCCTTTAGCCAGAAAATTTTTTAAAGTTTGTTGAGTCAAAGAAAGTGCTTTTGCTGCTTGATCTCGACGCGTTTGTAACACAATGAAGAAAGGGCCTGCGGCCTGTAATGGTTTGAATCCACTATTTATTCCGTAACACAAACCTCGTTTATTTCTAACTTCATTAAAAAGTTTTGAAGTAAGTATCCCCCCGCCCAAAATTTGATTGCCGACTAGCAGTGGAAAATAATCTGGATCTTTTATACTAATTCCGATTTGGCCTAAAAAAATAGTCGTTTGCTTCGATGGATAAGAAATTTTTATGATGTGGTTTTTTAAATGTGAAGATAAAGGTGTATTTATGGGTTTAGAAGCTTTCCCTTGTGCCAACATGCGGGAGAGTTGTTCTGCAATGCTCATTGCTTTAGTTTGAGTTACATTTCCTACGATAGCTATCGTGGCATTTTTTGCAACGTAGTTGAGATGATAAAATTTTAGTAATTTTTCCTGGGATATTTGCTCAATACTTGTTTTATTTCCTAATATGGGTGAAGCATAAGCATGAAGCCCATATAAAGTTTGGTAGAAGATTTTAGCAGCGATAGCACTAGGTATTTGTGCTTCTTGTTGTATGGAAATTAAAGTTTGTTTTTTAATTTGACTTATTGCCGTTTGAGGGAAAGTGGCATCCTGAAGTAAGATAGAAAATGTACTAAATGCTGGATTGAAGAATTGTGGGGTACTAAGTGAGCGTAGATTTAAGATAGCTATATCTTGATTAACGCCGACGTTATAATGAGCTCCAACGTTTTCAAATCGGTTAGCAATTTGATCGGCATTTAAATTTTTTGTTCCTTGGTCTAGCATTTGTGCGGTAAATTGAGCGATGCCCGGTGAACTGTAATCTTGAGCTGATCCAGCATGAAACAATACTCCGATATCTATAATAGGTATTTCGTTTTTAGCGACAAAATAAACCGGTATGCCATTTTTTGTAGACCAGTGTTCAATTTTTAGAATAACGTGTGAAGTTTCTGCTTGTGTAGTATCAACAATAAATATCAATAGGAAAATCAAAAAGTAAAAAAAAGATTTAACGCGCATGCATAGATCCTATAACTGATACAGAAGAGTTGGGATCAGTTGAGTTGATGGATAAAGGAATTAGATAGGCTATAGTCAAATGAGAAGCTAGCAAATATTTATTGGCAACAGTTTGTATTTGCCGTGGCGTGATAGCATTAATATGTTTTAAATAATCTCTTTGTATTTGCCAGGGCAAGTTAATTGCAGTTAAACTTCCAAGTTCATACGCTTTTGCCGTTATGGAATCTTCGCGATATATTTTGTCAGCATATATTTGTGTTTTTGCGCGGGATAATTCTTCAGTGTTGACACTAAAGGTTTGTAACTGCTTGATTTGCTTTAATAAGCTTGATTCAAGCTCTGATAGAGTATGTCCAGGTGTTGGTGTGGCCTGTAATAAAAACAAGTTATCTAGACGACTTACAGGATTGTAAAATGCGTTAGCATTGGCAGCTACTTCTTGTCCTCTGATAAGATTTCTTGCAAAACGGGCACTATTACCTCCTGACAATAATGTTGCAATAAGATCTAAGACATAAGGATCCTGACTATTTACGCCTTGCTCTATAACCGGCACTGGGTAAGCCATAACCAACCAAGGTAACTGAGCTGGCGTATTTATAAGGAGACGCTTTTTACCTAATGGTGGTAAGTCTTTTTCTGGCTTTATCTTAGGAAGAGCAATAGGCTTCAAATTAGAAAAATAGGTTTGTGCTAATTGATAAACTAAATTAGGTTTTACATCACCGACGACAACCAATATCGCATTATTAGGTGCATACCAGATTTCGTACCATTTACGTAAATCCTCAACGGTCATATTTTGTAGATCATTTTTCCAGCCGATGACAGGATGATGATAGGGGCTTGCAACAAAAGCTGCAGCGTTAAGTCGTTCTAACAAAATTTCTTGGGGATTATCGTCGACTCGCATGCGTCTTTCTTCCATTACTACCTGAATTTCCTTAAGAAAATCCTGTGGGCGTAATAATAAATTTCGCATTCTATCGGTTTCTAATTCAAAACTAACGGCTAATTTATCGGCAGAAAATATTTGATAATAAGCAGTAAAATCTGAATCGGTGAACGCATTTTGTTCTCCTCCATTTTCTGAGACTATTTTTTCAAGCATCCCCGGTCCAAATTTTTTGGTTCCGCGAAACATCATATGTTCTAAAGCATGTGAGATGCCGGTTATTCCATTAGGTTCATAACTACTGCCGACTTTGTACCAGATCTCTGAAATGACTACCGGTGCTCGATGATCTTCTTTAACTAGTAAAGTTAATCCATTTTTTAAATGATATTCATGGACATCGCCTGCCCAGCATAATGGGGATATAAATATTAAACCAAAATAAACTAGAATTTTTTTAAAAAACATCGATTAGTTTCCTAGAGAACTATTGTTCGTGTCCTCGGTTTTCATGCCTAGCCCAAGCTAAATTGGACTTATGCAAGAGGGCGAATGGTTAGCTTCTGAAAATCCCCATCGCGAGATGAAAGCACTTAAAGCGGGTTTCTATCTTGCAATACCTGGGGTATGGTAACAATTCTTGTCATTATTTGACATCACTTTATGAGGCTTTCATAATCATTAGAATTATTTCGTCGGTTTAAAAAGTCTGTAGCATAATACTGCTATTTAAGCATAGATAAAAAATGAGGTCATTTTCATGCCAAAGACAAAAAAAAATACGGTTTTTCAATTTGAAAAAGGTTTGCAAGAACTCGAAAAAATTGTTGAACAAATGGAACAAGGCAATTCCACATTAGAAGATTCTCTCGAGCAATTTAGTCGTGCCGTGAGTTTATTGAAGGACTGTCAATTGACTTTAAAAAAGGCAGAACAAAAGGTGCAAATTTTAATAAATACCGATACCAACCAGAAAAAAGAATTGCTGCCTTTTGAAGTAAATGAAGAATTAGTCTAGTGAACATAGAAACTGATTTTGTAAGTTATCAAGAACGCGTTAATCGGTTATTAACGAGTTGCTTGTCAAATCCTCCTCCGCTATCAAAACCACTACATGATGCGATGTATTATGCAGTTTTAAATGGTGGGAAACGCTTAAGACCTCTATTTATTTATACTCTGGGAATTGCTTTAGGACTATCTCTAGAGAATTTAGATCATGCTGCCTGTGCGATTGAATTAATTCACGCTTATTCATTGATACATGATGATTTGCCTAGTATGGATAATGATGATTGGCGACGCGGGAAGCCTAGTTGTCATAAACAATTTGGCGAGGCTATGGCTTTATTGGCAGGCGATTCTTTACAAACCTTGGCTTTTGATGTGCTTCTTAAAGCCCCCTTACAACCTATTAAAATTGTAAAAATGCTCAGTATATTGGCAAATGCAGCAGGGCCATGGGGTATGGTGGCGGGACAGGCGATGGACTTTAGTGGTTCAGATAAATCGAATGCAGAAACCACTGATTCCTTAAAAACCGGGGCATTATTCATAGCAGCTTTTCAGTTACCCGGTATAGTTGCTAATTTGTCGACTGATAATCTTTTAACTCTAAAAAGAGCAGGTAATAACATAGGTTTAGCTTATCAAATTCAAGATGATGTCTGTGATAATGAAAATATCAATTTTTGGCAGGATTCTATTGAGAGAGAAAACCATTTAAAAGGCCTTAAAGATCAAATTTTAGCTGACTTAACCTCTATTTTGTCACTTTCACCAGCAAAAAATCAGCTCTTAATTCAATTGGTAACGACCCTGTTTGCGAATAAACCCATTGAAAATAACTATCAATTAGATAGAGAAAAATCATTTCTTTAATAAGGATGGGGCTGTTATAATCTGCCTTGTAGCTTCAATAGCTAGGTATACGGTAAATATGGATTTATTGCTTGCCTGGCCTAATTCTAGAAGCTATCAATTAGATGCCTGTGAACAATTAATTGCCGGCATTCTTACTAAATGAAATAAGAGGAAAATAACTATGTCAATGCTAAAAGTAGGGGATAAATTACCTGAATTTAAGCTCACAGCCACTGTTGATATTGATATCAGCAAGGCTTTTACAGAGATTACTCATGCTTCTTATCCCGGCAAGTGGTTAGTACTGTTTTTTTGGCCTAAAGATTTTACATTTGTATGCCCTACTGAAATTGTGGCATTTAATGATCTCAATGCTAAATTTAAAGAAAGTAATGCCGTATTATTAGGTGGCAGTACGGATAGTGAATTTGTACATCGTGCTTGGCGACAATATAACGATGATTTACGCGATCTTTCATTCCCTATGTTGAGTGATATTAAACATGAATTATGTGGTAATTTGGGGATATTAGATAACGATGCGGGTGTTGCACAACGGGCAACCTTTATTATCGATCCAGAAGGTATTATTCGCTTTAATATGGTGACAGATTTGAGTGTGGGCCGTAATCCTGAAGAAGTATTACGTATACTGCATGCTTTACAAGATGGAGGACTCTGTCCTTGTAATTGGCAAAAGGGTCAACAAACCATTAACCTTGCTGAAGTTGCTTAGTCAGTAAAATTAGTCCAATGAGAAACCCGCTTTATGGCGGGTTTTTTTATTTTTTTCAAAAAGCTAGATTAAATAGACAGTGCGATGTCGTTAGGTTTGACCTATAATTTATAAAAATCTTTATTAAAAGGATTTACTTGAAACATGAAAAAGCTTACCTCTGAAGAAGAAAAAATTATCTTATTAAAAGGTACTGAGCCTGCTTATTCTGGAAAATATTACCTATTTAATGAAGTAGGAGACTATATTTGTAAGCAATGCGGAGCAATGTTATATCATTCCTCAGCTAAATTTGATTCTGGATGTGGATGGCCCAGCTTTGATGATGAAATATCAGGTGCAATAAAACGAGTACCCGATTCAGATGGCCATCGTACCGAAATTACATGTGCGAAATGTGGCGCGCATCTAGGCCATGTATTTCTAGGGGAAGGTTTGACGCCTAAAAATATTCGGCATTGTGTTAATTCTTTATCTTTGGAATTTACTCCTAAGAATAAAATTGCAAAAAATTTGCAGAAAATTTCAACTGAAATTCCTCAGGCTGAAACCGCTATTTTTGCAGGAGGGTGTTTTTGGGGCGTAGAACATTTAATGAAACAACTACCCGGAGTTATTTCGGTAATTTCTGGATACATTGGTGGTAATACATCTAATCCCACCTATGAAGAAGTCTGTACCCAGCCTACCGGTCATGCCGAAGCAGTGGAAATTTTTTTTGATCCTAGCAAGGTAAGTTATGAAACTTTAGCTAAGCATTTTTTTGAAATTCATGATCCAGAACAGTTAAACCGACAAGGACCCGATAAAGGAGAACAATACCGTTCTGAAATTTTTTATACTATTCCCGAACAAAAAGAAATCGCGTTAAAGCTTATCAATATTTTAAAAGAAAAAGGTTTTAAAGTGGTTACTAAAGTAACACCGGCAACAAAATTTTGGAAAGCAGAAGAATATCACCAAAATTATTATGAAAAAACTCAAAAACAACCTTATTGCCATTTCTATGTTAAAAAATTTTAAAAAATACGCAATATCTCATATCAAAGTACTTCGATGCATAACAGCTGCTTATGTATTCATATTTATAACGCTTTAAGCTATATTTGAAATATTAATGATAGATTGCCAGGGAGGCAAAATGAATTTTTTTAGGATAGTGTTAACAAGTTTAAGCGTGATGCTATGTTTAGCCTCGAATACACTTTACGCAGCATCCACATCCTATTCTAAGTCTCACTGTTATCACCCCCATCATTTATATTTTGATCTAGGTGTTGGTAAGACTTACGATTATGCAAGCAGCAATAGTTTTTTGCTTTCTTCGAGTGGGAGTGTGCTAGGAAACTTAAAAACAGGTAATTCTTACAGTACGCCATTTTTCTTTGTTGGGATAGGCTATCGATGGGCACAAAATAATAACCCCTGGTTTCCCAGTGTCAATATGGGATTACAACACCGGTATACTTCCCCTATTAATGTGTTTGGTACTTCACAGACACCTAGCGTAGATCCAGCACCAACCAGTTATAACTATCGACTGCAACAAGAAAGTTGGTTGCTAATGACTAAAGCAGATATCTATAAATGGCAAAGATTTATGCCTTATGTTGCATTAGGTTTGGGTGCCTCATTTAACAGGATTAGCCAGCTCTTTGTAAACTCTGCAATTTTTGCTAACCAGTTAGGAGGTTCGACTAATCTAACCGGTGATTTTAGTTATAATGTGGGTGCTGGTGTAGATTATGAGGTCAAAGATGATTTTTGGTTGAGCTTAGGCTATTTTTACGATAATTTTGGAAAAAATAAAGTAGATAGTGTTTTTACCAATAGTGCCTTCACGCCAATAGGTAAATTAGAAAATGCTAACCTGCATGCGAGCAGCGTTTTTCTAAGTGCACGATATTTATTTTGGTAATTGATAGTGCGGATAGCACGACGACTTACTCAACTATCTTAAGAATCGACAGTAAAGCTTATTGATTATTTTCTGATAAAATGATTTATAATTTTTGATTTTTTTGTAGTTTTATTTAATTTTTTCTTTGTTTTTTTCTCTTCAGTTTTCTATTACCGCGATATAATCATTGACTTTCAATGTAGTAAATTTTTTACTTTTCTCATGTATATCCCTAGATAAAAAATCTGATTAGTAAGTTAAGCATATGTCTATTTTTAATTTATCTAATTAACGATAAACTGATTAAATTCGTAAGCGTAAATAAAAATTAAAATACATAATTAAGGACAATAAAATGAAACAAGATTTGATATACGAAGCGATCAATTTAATTTTATCTGATCAAACCGAAACAGCAATTGATGCGAATAGAATAAAAGAGCTCATAAACGCCGGTATTGATGTTAATGTGCAGATTGATACGAAAAAATTTCCTCTATTAGTTTTTGATTCTAAAGGTCTTTCCTTATTACATTTAGCGATCATTCATTGTAAACCACAGATAGTTGAAGCATTGCTCGCCTCTAATAAAGTCAACTTACAACTTGTCAATAAAGATGGCCAAAGTGCTTTGCACATGGTAGTTGATTATAGAGATGATACGCAGCAAACAATCCAAACCCAAATAATGATGAAAGAGAAACAAATTGCCGAGGCCATTATTAAATATAGTAATGCCATTGACCTACAGGATAAAGACGGAAATACCGCTTTACATAAAGCAGCTATCGATGGAAATGTTTATGTTGTTGAACTTTTGTTGAAAAAAGATTACTTATTTCCACAACAAAAAATCTTAAGTATTAAAAACAAACGGCAAAATACCGTTCTTCATGAAGTTGCACAAAATGGTAAGCAAGGTATACAAATTTTAAGCCTATTGATACGTATAGCAAGTCAAAACGATCTGGAAACAAAGAATGCTTTGGATGAAACTCCACCTCAGCTGGTAGAGAGGTTAACGAAAGAAAGAGCTGTATTGGGAACAAAACTTCCTGCTGTACTTTCTTTGTTAAGCTCATTATTCAAAAGAGCTGAAAGTTTGTTAGGTTTGGGATTAATCAATATACATGCCGATTTAGAAGGCTTCAAAATTCTTTCGAACTTACTGAAAACTCTCACTAGTTTAGTAGAACCATTAAAACAATTGCCCCTAGGGATTCGTAAAACGTTAATAGAAGTAACTAATCTTATGCAGGAGCTGCTTAAAACAGATCAAAAACTATCTAAAGAAATTGCACTCGAAATAGATTATGTAAGCCTCAATGCGCAACAAGAGATTAGTCAGTTTCTGCAAATAAATAACGTTTATATACAAGAATTAAGACAAATAGAAAAAATATTTTGGCAAATTGATTATCTAGATTGGAATAAAAAAATAATGGGCCTACCTTCCAGTTTTTCCAATTATCAGAAAAACTTACCGAGTCCTAGTTTAACTCAACCCTATGTAATGGTTTTGAGTTATTATGGACGAAAAGCAAAAGAACACTATGAAATAGCTGCCAAAAAATTTAGTAGCCAAGATTACTCCTACGCCATTGGACAGTTAGAAATGTCTTTGGAGTATTTTCATCGAGCTACCTATTTAGTCGATGCGATTTGTATAGCTGATGTAGAATATCTGTTAGGGCTTTGTTACCAAAAACAAGTCGAATCTTCCCTTAATCCACAGATTTATTCAGATAATTACTTACACGCACAAACTCATTTAATTAAAAGCCGAGATATCTGTTTAACACTAAAAGATTACGTTCGGCTTGAAAAAATTTATCAAGTGCTTACAGAAATCCAAATAAAACAACCCAATCTAGCAGCTTATGAGAAAATACAGCTTGCTGTTTTAGAAAATAGGCAAACCAGCAATAAAGAAAAACTCAGCGCCCACTTCGCTTTAGCCAGTTTATATGAACTAAATCGGCGTTACACCAGTTCGCAAATTTCTAATCCCGTATTAGAGCAATCCCTTATCGCTTATGAATCTTATCATTACAGTTTAGCCTACGAGTTAACACAAGGACCGATTGATCCTAAGGCTCGATTGGTGCTGCAACGAGAAATCGGTATTGGCCATAATATAAAACTAGGTACAACAAATCTACAACAATGTGTGGCGGTATTTGCTTTTGAACCAAAAAATAAAAAATTAGTATTAGCACACTTTGATAAGTTTTCAGGGCCTCTGACTTTTATCGAACAGCTATTTAGTCAATTTTCCAAAGAAGCTGAGCTGGATATTTATCTAAGTGGAGGAAGGGATCAGAGTGAGGCAGGGAAACCTATATCAGTCAATAATATTAACCAGGTATTAAAACAACTCTATACTTATAAAGATCGAATCAACATTAAAAGCGCTGATCTAGGTAAAAAACCTTCTCCACCAGCGGTTATTTTTGATCCGGAAGCTAAAAGATTAGTTCATGGTGTCGCGCAGCATCCGGATATAAGCCTTCATACCAGAGCTGCACAAATGCTTTTAAACCTCAATAAATTAGAGGATAATGATTACTTATATCCACTAACGATAGTTGATTATCAAGCAGTCGATAAAATACGCAAGGACTTTACATCTATAGAAAAACAACAACTAACTGCTTCATATCACCATTATTACTTACAAACCTATACACAATTGCAAGCTTACAAAGCTTGGTATCATAATCAAATATTATATCCTTTGCTAGTTGTGTTAAATACAGTAAAAGAAGATTTTAGTAAGCCCCTAATATCTCATACTGAACAACTAGAAGACTTTCAAATTCACTGGGATTCGGCTCAAAATCTTCCTCAACTTTTATCTTCCAAAGAAGCTTTTGGTTCTACGCTCGATTTACTCAGTATGCTCAGTGAGCAGTCGTCTAATGATGAGGTAATACCCAGCTCCTCTAATCAGCGTAAACGTTTATCTACTTCGTCTGCCATGGAGCATGTAAATAATAAAAAACAACGTTTATTAAATACTTCATTTGGAGAATCTACTGAGAGAAATGATTTCCCATATTGGTTAAATCAAAAGGATATCACAGAGATTGCACGTATTGCTTTTAATTCTTATCAAACGGCCCATGCCGCTGAAAGTCAATTTGAAGTGATAGGGGATCCGCTACTTCTGGAAAAGCAGCTACAAAAATTTAAAAATAGCTTATTGGAGAGTCTTCAAATCAATGCTCGAATGACCTTTATTATTAACTTAGAAAATAATCATTGGGTAACGCTAGTCTTGAATTATCGGCAAACAAGCTGGCAAGCGTTTTATGTGGATTCTAAGCGAAAAGATCTGATTCCTAAGGTAATTAATGATTCGTTAAATCGAGTTTTAACGATAGAAAAACTTTTCAATTTATCACCTCCCCGGCAAGCTGAGGGTGCTAATTGTGGTTTATGGGCACTCGAATCAGCCTCGTTAATAAACCATTTTATTAATCATGATCTATATTGGCAAGGAGCAGATTGGAAAAAACAGCTGGATAAAAAGGAGTTTAATCAAAAGTTTTTTAAGGGCGAGAGAAAACGCTATGCAGCACTCTTACGAGATGGGGCCACACAAGAGAATATATCGTGGTGGTCACTTAAAGAACTTGACAACTTTTCAGAACCGACTCCAGGTTGCTCTAGAAGAAAGAAACGTAGTACTGGCTCTGGTCAGTGTGTTGCAATGGATAATAATTCAGAAAACTTTCGCAAACGACTCAAGCTATTGCAACAGGCAGAAGATTGGATTAATAGACTAACTTCCTTAGGCCATTTAAAGGAAAATTGGCTCCCCATTTTAAGCAATGTCAAAAAATTAACGAGTGGAGGAGAGCAAATTACTCTTTATAATTTCTCTTCACAAAAAGAAAAAGTAATTCAGTTGCCACAGCAAAAAACTTTGCAATTTAGGGAAACATTACAACAAGTTTATAAGAAACTGCATGGTGTCTTTCGATTTGTTATCCGTAATCCGGAATTGTTTCTTCATTTAATATTAAACACTAAGAATGGGATGATAAATGAGCTGCCTGTTTCTGTAGAAAACGCCCATACTATTGACGGGTTAAATGCAGTATTTACGCTACAGGCATTAATGGCATTTTTTCAGCAAAAAAATCGTCAATCGCTTCAAACCGAGCATGATCCTTTATCTTTATCACTCGAAATTCACACGTATGTCAATTTTGCGCAAATGATGCATGGCACAGTAATTGATGTTGTAAAAGTAACTAGTGTGGTTAAAGCCTTGTTATATCAAACAAGAGTCATTCAAAAAAATCCGATATCTGTATTTCGATTACAAGCTAAATCAGTTTCAGCTATGACAGAGGGGTTAGGGAATCTGCTGGGAATTTTTGCAGTCGGGTTGGATATTGATGAGTTATCTAAAGCAAGAGCAACATATGAGCGAAACCTATCTGCTATGCGATTAGCATCAGATAGTAGTAGTTTACTTCTATCAGCAAGCGGTACGGTAGCAGGGTTTTTAGGAGCTTCAAGCGCTGCAGTATCTTTATCTGGTTTAGGAACCATTTTTTCCGGATTGAGTATTGGCATAATGGGTCTAGTCGAAAGTTATAACCAAGTCGAAGCTAAAGTGGATTCGGTAGGAGAGTATTTTTACCAGATCAACGATGCTTACCAACACTTTGGATATGAAAAGATGGTATCAAACAGTGAAGAAACTTGTTATATGTCACCTTATTTTGGTGCTGTCATTAGAGAAATTGATTTTCAGAAAGGACATATAAGTTATGGAAGCCAATTTATTTACCGCACGCACCCTCGGAGTAGGGGAGTTTTTGGCAGTGGAAAAGTGAATTATATTTCGTGGGCAGGGGATAAACCCACTATGTGGCTCGACAAAAAGCAGGCGTTGAACATACGTGAACGATTAGGCTATTCATCACAATCGAAATTAGAAAGTTGGAAAGCTTGTAAAGATTGGATACTTCCGTATACACCTGTGAGTTATATAACTTATAGTTGGTCAAGTCTTCCTTTTGCTACAATGTTGAATTACAAAGGATTTTCAGTATTAAGAGAGCTTGAGCAACAAAAGGATTTTGATTATGATTTTTATGTATTTCCTAGTGAATATATTATTAGTGAAATAACTGAGAATAGAGCTACCACTGTTGTTAAAATTAATCTAGACCGTCAATCACGAAGCTTTGTTATTCCAAAGTTTCCAAAACACGATCGCGAACTTTACACGTATATTCATTATACTTTCTTAATAGACTCACTTTCTGAGGGGGGGCAATGCCAACTTTATCTCAGCTCTATAGCTTCAATTCAGTTAAAAGAGGTGTCTTCGGTTAATTATACCTGGATATTGAGTGCAGAAGGACTAATTGATGACGCGTTACAGTTTACTAAATCGGGTATTAAGGTTGGCGATATTCCCATTGAAATTCCACAACATCAAGCAAAATATTATTTTATTGACAAAAAGGCAACTACCACTTTTTATTTAGACTTTACTCAGCTTAAGCTTGTTCCAGCTAGCATAAACTATCAACAAGTGCAAAAGCATAGTTATTCTTTGCAAGCCTATTTACAGAACCATAACCAGCTTAACAAAATGAGTGCGTCATCGCCTTCGCTTATCTTTACGCTGACACACTTTCAGTTGCACGATGAATATGGTAGAGAATATCAAGGTAAAGCCTACTATTCTGTAGCAGAAGATCGATTACTCTATACAAATAAGTTACCTAAAAACCTGAATGAAGGAGCTAATTTAGTTCATTTTACCGAAGATTCTGCATATTTCTTTAATCCAGAATTAAGTTTTTTTTGGCGAGGGGATAATAAACATAATCTCGTTGAAAACTATGTTTTTTTATCAGAATTCGTTAATAAGAATTTCATCACCTGTTTTTTGACCAGTGATACTGCACCTATGATTACTGCTGAAAATGGTGTTATACAAGTTGTTCAAACATTTGTTAATGCCGCCAATCAAATTCAGCGCCAGGCGGTCTATCATATTGCCAGGAATCAGCCACCTCAATTAAATGGTTTGCATGATGATACTTTGCTAATGAATTTGCACCTTTATTCATTGTTAGATAGATTTAATTCAACCGCAGAGAAGCAATGGGATCAAAATGAATTACAACATCTTTGTTCTAATCAGATATTTAGTATAAAGCTAGGCAATGATTCTTATCCTCATCTCACAGGAAAGGCAGCTTATGCAGAGTTGAGTGCAGTTATCCGTATTAGCTCGTTGGATCAAACGCTTAGTTTACCTGCACTTTGGGTACGTCAAAACAACGCCAATAATTACCAACTGATTAATCCACAGTTAGAAGAACCCGCTATTTTTATCGGTTCATTATTAATGTCCGAAGGAAAAGAGGCATTCTATTTTTTTGTACCACCTAATAAAGAAAATTTGGGAGAATTATATCGTCAGATTGGAAAGCAGCGCGCTATTCTATTGGACACCCAACTTATCTCAGCTTTTTTCAGTGATAAAAATACTTTATTAGCCTTTACTAAAGATGGTGTTGTTAAACGAATAAATGAATTAGGTAAGGCTTATATACTGAGTTTTACCAGCGAGTGGATTAACAACCAGTCTCAGTGGTGGGAAGCTGTATCTCGATATTTAGCGGAAAATCCTCCAGCTATTGCTAACATTCCATTGCATGGAATAACTGATCAAACAGGAAAGGCATTAAATGTTTGGTATGATACGCATGATGAGCGTATTGTCATAGCCTGCTTACCATTGCAAAAAGACGGTCAACAGCTCCGGCTCACTTACTTGGGCCAGTTAGGAGGCAAGTATTTTTTTCAGACTGAAAACAAAACCATTTATTATCAAACATCTCAGCCACCTTTGCTTATCTCCTCATTCAACGGCACTCAGATAAAAGATCCATTGACTCCTTTGAATGTCTTCACTACAGCTGAGCAAGTTTATCTCCAGCAAAAAGTTTGGATACATACAAACGGTTTACTTTTTTCCATTTTACCTCAAAAACTTGAAAATTGGGTTTTAGAGAAAATTTATTTTCAATGGGTTACCAAGAATAATTGTATTAATCAATACAATGATCTAAAGATTAGTTTATTTTCTATTGTTAAGAATGAAGCAGAATATTTAAAATATTGTTTTCATTCAGCTTTTTTGAGTAATAACGAGAGTTTTTTTATTCCTGCTGGCTTTTCCACACAAAATATCACATTTAGTTTTTCTAATTCTACTCTTATTCCAATTGAAAAATATTTAAACACAGTGACTCATTGGTGGTATCCGGCATATGATCTGTTTGTCCCTGTGCCTAAACAAAAAAATGGGAGTGAATGGGCTTTTTTAGCTAAAACAGTGAATCAAAATCATTATTTTTTTAGCCCTAAAGAGAAGCTAACCTATGTTCTATCGGCAGATACGACCATGGACTCGAAAAAACCTTACCAAACTTTATCGACGGAGTTGGTGCTGCGATCAAATAATACTATTTTATGGCTATTTCGTGCTCCCTATCCAAAGCTACTGCCAATTCCATTATTTGAAGGCGTAGAAATATGCGAAATGGATGTAGCGCTTTCCGCAAATTCCTACTTCACTTTATGCTTAAGTAATAAAACTTTGGATCATTATCGTGTTATCGTTTTTCAAGCGAGTACTCTCGAAGCAATCTCTCATGCAATAGGCTTAAACAATCTTTGGTTTGATTTGGCAGATGACGATGCAGATAAATTGTTTGCCTGGACTAGCGAACAAGATATTGTGATTTCTCATACTCAACATCGTTGTCGATTGACTTTGGTCAGTGCAATGAGTTGGGATCCATCGGTGACACAATCTATATTGCTTCAATTGCGGGCAAATGAAACTCAAAAAAAGAGGGTGTATCTGTTAGATCTTCAAAATCAGCTCAAAGCTACAGATGGAGAAAGTATTTCATTGTGGCCTTCTCGAATTCAGCGCAAGAATATGAAAAATCAAGACGAACTAGGTCAGGCGATGGAGAATTTAAGTACACAGAAAATGATACGCGTCAGACGCGCTATGCTTAATAAGCGTCATGCATCTTTAACCTTTAATTATCAATCAGCAAGCTTAACGATAGAACAACCAGAAGCCCCACTTCAACAAAAGCAATTCAATATTCGAGGAATAAATGAAACTAATACTTACTTCTGGTGTGTATTAGGTGCAGGTACAATCGGTCTATCAGTAACTACTTTTCTCGTAACTGTCCGTTATTTATTTATTAGACAATTTAATCCGAGTCAAGCAACGTCAACTTCATTTTCTGCTATAGTTACAGGAGCAATTTTTTCAACACAATTATTACAAAACACTGCTCAAGCGAAAGAAATTCCTAGGGAAGACAATCTAGGATTTTCCACACAACTTATCGTAAGGAATTGTGTAAAAACAGTAAGCGAAATTGGAGAACTTGGTATTTGTCTGCGCAATCGAAGAGTCATTTTTTGGCAAAAAAGTGATAACCAGGCAACCATTAATTTTGAAAATTATTTATTGAATCGCTCTGAAAATAATCATCATTACTTAGATTATGAAAGTAGCGGTCAATGGGCATTAGATTTGAATCAAATAAATCTAACCTCATTCGAGAATATCTATCATTTATTACCTTTGAGATTTCACAGAGAATTAGCGAAACAAAAAGTTCAGCAACAAATGCTTGCGATTTGGCAGCAACACGCAGTCATTACAATGGGTCATTATGCGAACAGTGTTCTAAGCTTACATACACCCTTAGGAAATCTATTTAAGACGGTTGGTTTGTCGCTTAATTGGCAAGAACGAGATGATATGCATTTTATAGGACGATGGTGGATAATCACTCAGCAACTATTATCATATCAATCTCCTTCGAAAAAACTACTATCGTTTTCTGTTGGATTATTAGAAGTTGCTTTACTTCATCCACACACACAATCGACTTATGCTCATCTAACGAATAACCGAGATTTCTCTAAAGCAAAAACAGTCATTCGTTTTATAGGGGATTTACTTCAGTTAGGTTGTTATAACTTTTCTTATCTCGCTCGATTACTGGAATTTTACTTTCCAAATAATGAATCAATTTGGAAAATAAGTTTAGGTATACGTATGGTGAGTCATTTTTACCTGTTAAGTAATGATTTGAGCTATTGGTATTTAGGCATGGCGTTATTTGTATTACCGTACTTACCGTCTTTATTAGAAAATTTTGCTATACCTGTAACAAGAGGTTTACATACGCTGAGTAATCATTTGGTACAACTATTTATTTCGCAAAGTTTGCTAAGTCAGCTTACTGCAGATGAAGGGCGGGAAGAACAACATACTCGAGAATTAGCATGTGCGGATGAACGTACAAAAAAAGGGGGAGAGCGAATTAAATGGGTTTTAACAACATCCTTAAATAGTTTTTGGAGAGCACCCCAAGCTGCAGAAAATTTATCTCAAAACATGCTGCCATTTCCTCCGGTTTATAAGGGATAGGAATGGATGCGAATGGCTCAAAGTTTTCCTTTAGATGATCCAGTGTTGGATTCGGTAGGCCAAAAATGGCTATCCGGCAAAGTACGTGCGCCGAAGATGGCCTGACCTATCCGCACAACTGTGGAACCTTCCTCAATGGCAATCTCGAAATCTCCCGACATGCCCATCGACAACTCGTCCAGCTCCATGCCGGCAGGTGCTTCCAGGCGCAATTGTTCGTGCAGGTTGCGCAATAATCTGAAACATTGACGCACACGTTTAGCGTCGGAGGACAGTAATGCCAAGGTCATAAACCCGCGCATGCGCAGCGTAGAAAATACAGGTAGCTTACTTAGGAAAGCTTGCACATCATTAGGATTTAGGCCGTACTTGCTGGTTTCACCGGAAGTGTTGACTTGCACGAAGACATCCAGTGATCGGCCCTCAACTTGTAGGCGACGATCCAACGCCTCAGCTACTCGCAGATTGTCCAGTGCTTGGAATTCTGCAGCAAAGCGAGCTACTAGCTTGGCCTTATTGGTTTGCAAATGACCGATGATTGACCAGCGCAGATCAGTTAGATCGACCATCGCTTCCCATTTACGATAAGCTTCCTGCACTTTGTTCTCACCAAGCAAGCGACAACCTGCTGCATAGGATAGGCGAATATGCGTTTCATCGATGGTTTTGCTTACCGGCAGCAGGCGCACGCCGGACGGATCACGACCGACACGTTTACAGGCAGCGGCGATGCGTTTCTTAACGGAAGTCAGATTGCGCTGGAAATCCTCGATTGTGGTGACCTTAGGAAAGCGATGCTGGTTGTATTGGAACGGAGTATTTAATGTCATTTGAAGGTATTTTGCTATTTTACATGAGGATAAGGCTAATTTTTTACTCATTGCATCGTAAAGCAATTGAGATTACTAAAGCTACTATTGAAAACAATTATAGCGGTATTCTCACAACGATGAATCTATTTGCTTTTTTAAGCAGCTTGACAGCCAGACAATTAATTTTTACTTTAAAAAGTATTTGACCATAAATTTTTTTGTTGAACTTTAGCGGTACGAAAACAACAAATAGTTTGGTATTAATCAACCAGAATTCGCTGAAGAAAATCTAAATCGAGCGCTTGTTTATGTGGGTCCTGCCGAAATAACAGAAAGAACAGTCACTTCTATAGCGGATACTGATCTGAGTTGTTCAATAGTCTACGTTAATAATTGGGTGAGCTCAATACAACGAAAAATAAAGGATATGTTAAAAGAAGAGTCTCCTTCCTACGAAGCAATTCAAGCACTCTTAAAAGAGAGTTTGGTTAATTTACAATTATTAATCCTGCCACAATTAAATAATTACCAAGATTTAGTTAATGAAGCACGCATTAATGGTGTTCATCCGAATGAGGGAATAAAATGGTTAAAGTTTTTAGAAGCTCGTTTGAACTCTTTGACTAGTTTTTTTCGAAGCAATGTTTTGCTATTCCATCCAGATAAATCCTATGGAGATGAGAATATACGCATTATAAAAACAGAATTATTTAAAGAATTTCAACAATTTACTGAAAATTCACTCGGAAAGCTTAATCAAGGTTTAAGAACATTGAAACGATGTATTCCTCAATGGAAATTAGATTTTGATAATATGTTAAAGAAAATAGAACAAGATAGAATAAAAAATTTAAAGAACAGTTTGACAAAAAGTGTACTGAGATAGCTGAAAAACAAGCTGAAATGGAAATAAAACAAGCTGAGATAAAGCAGAACAAGCTGAAATTAAAGAAAAACTCAATAATGTATTAAGGCGAGTAAGCCCCAGCGCAGCTATAAATCCAATTTTAAAGCAACAAGAGCAACCTCTAGAGTACACAAGGTCTTCGCCTAGGCCCTAATAGCAGCTCTATAATTTTTCCAATTCAGGTAAATCCAAATCAGGTAATTTGGTTATTTTTTTTTATAAATTCTAAAGGCATTCCCTCTGCTAAAAGGCTTTTAGCCATTTCATGCCAGCCTTGCTGTAGGCCTTCTTGTTTTAACTGTTGAGCTAAAGTCATAATATCCTGGCGCCGGTTGTTAATGAGGTGAGTAATTCCCAATGATCTTGATGAGGGAGCAAGGTAATGCGGGTAGAAATATCGCGGTTATAGCCTTGAACAATTGCATCTCGGTGTACCTATCGGCACTAAATATTTAAAAACACCTTTATCATCAGGAACACGAGGAATACTATTAATCCCATTTTCACCTAGAAAACGAAAATCAATATCTAAATAGACTTTAATTTTGTTGTTGGTGAGAGGTTTTACATCGTTGTAAAAGAAATTAGTCACTTGCTTATCACCATACAAAGAAGGTTTTAACAAAGCCGGAACCCAGGTACTGACTTGCAGATCATGCACATCCATGCTTTGACTTTCTAAATAGGAAATGGCTAAGGCATACTTTTCTTCATTGATTCCGGTATTGACACCAACATCAACAGGTATGGTATGGATCTTCCCCGCAATAAAATCTGGATCACTAAAGATGGCATTGATTTTGATGTAATCAGTTAAGCGTGCAGCGGCCAAACCATGTAGCTTGGAATGATCAATAATCTTATCGAAGTTATAGAGAGTTTTTTCACCTCCTCCGATGACGGTTTTTAAATGATAGTCGTTAGTGGGGACTTGTACGTTGGTTTCATTAACGGGAGTTACATAAATATCGGTAGGGGAAAAGTTGGTCTGATTCATTTCCACCAGATCCGACATCGGGATATTCAGATGTGTCCCGCGTAAGCCATGACGTTCTTCAATGGTATCTTGAAGCTTTAAACGGTTTTGATACTGCAATGTCACTTGCGTTTCAAACAGCTGACATGCGGCTTCTAAATTAATTTCAGACATAAAAACAACCTGATAAATAAAAGAATTTCATCTATCAGGTTGCCCAAGGTAAGGGCTGATAACCCATCGACTTAAGAATCTAAAGGAAGTTACATGGAAAAACCCTAAGTTGATAATGTCATTATAATTTCTATACCAAAATGGGCAAGATACATTGAATAAAAATAAATAATTCTATTGTAGAGTTAATATATACAAACGTCGTTTTTTAAAAAAATAAAGGTATTTATTATGAGTTATGCAGGTAGTCAACTAATGAGGGCAGTTACATCCGGAAATATAACAGAAGCTCAAATATGGATAGCAAAAGGAGCTAGTATCAATGGTTCTACTTATGACGGTGATTCACTTCTGGCTTTGGCTGCCAATCGTTGTCATGAAGATATGGTAAAATTTTTGTTAGCCCGTGGGGCTAACTTTAATACGGTTAATAAACATGGTGAAACAGCATTGCAATTCGCTAGTAAGAATGGCTCTGCTGAATCAGTGAAACCACTTATAATTGCTTCTTTATTAGAAAACTCAAATACGACTAAGCCTCATTCCATTGAAACTAAAGAAGCTTTATCAATTATTTGGGATAGTTGTACTTCGGAGATGAGGTCTTTGCAAACTAGACGTGATTCAAGTGTTTCATTATGGGATATTGGAACCACAAAATCTGTAAATAAATTAGCTGATATGTGCGGTAATGAAGTAATGCAAGAAATAATAGCTAAATCAGATTTTATAGATAAATATCCGATTTTTGGAAATAAAGTAAAAGAAAATTTTGAACAAGGATTAGCAAGAAATGATGCTCTAAACAAAGCCATAGATTCAGCTAGTCTTATTAATAATGATATGATGAACTTACCTCCAGAGTGCTCGAAAAAAATATTAAAATACTTAGATAAGCAAGACATGGATAATGTAATAAGTGCATTCTCTTTTTTTAAGTCGGCATCTGCTGTTAGCAATACATCTGAAACTATTAAAACTTGTAATGTTTTGTCTAAATCTTAGCTTTTATCTATTACAGTCTATGAAACAAGGATGTTTCTTTACTAAAGTTTAGTTAAAAATTTTTCCCTTAATTTTTAAACTTCGCTTCTGCCACTTCTTTAGCGACGTTTATATAGCGTTTTCTGTTTTTATCACTCGGATTACGCTCATACTCTTTAGCTGCTTTTAACAACTCTTGTTGGCCATTATAGGGATCCGATAAATTGGCTTGTTGACTGCTTAAACCAGGGACTTGGCTATTGAGTAATTGATCTCGGTGTTTTAAAGCCTCTGTCATAGCGTTCTCATCTCCTATGAGAGTATTTAGAATGGTATTGTGTAGGGAAGTAGGATAAGTTTTAGTAACATAGTCTTGGACAATACTAAGCTTGCTACCTAGAGTCTTTTTTTTCTCTTCTATTTGCGAATGATGCTGTTTCTGCTGTTCCGTCATCGCAAACAGTGTTTTATTAAACTGCTCTTGATTTAAACCCGCGGCTTTAGCCAATGCTTCAATTTCCTGTAGCATCGTTTCAGGCAGTGATACATCCGGTAAATTATAATTTTCAGGAACTTCATAGTTTTTTAATCTCTCTTGTAATGTTTTGTTGTCATTGAAAACCTTAGCGCTGTTTTTATAAGCTTTTTCCAGCTCTTCAACACTTTTATATTTACCCGCATAGAGTTTTGGGGTTTCTTCTACGATGATTTCTTTTGTGTTCATAGGTTCTATTTCATTACTCATGCGTATCTCCTGTGTTTTCTTCGATTAATTGATGGATATAAGAAATAATGTGTTGAATATCACGCCATACCGAACGACGACAATATAACCAAGCAAAGCCGTCATTCGTAGGACATGGGGATTCTTCTAATGCAACACTAAGCAATTTATTCTTTAGGAACTCAGCGCCAAGCGTTTGTCCAAACAACATAAATAAATCATATTGTTCCTTATTAATTAGATCTTTTTTGAGTAATTGGTTGAGTTTATCTTGCATTAAAATTGTACCTGTGTAGGAGAGGGAATGTTAATCGGACTGGCACTGGTTGAAGGAGTTGGCGCTTGGCTTTGTTGAATCTGTTGCGCCATGTGCTGCATAAAGCTAGCAAACTCTTCTTTAGACTTCATGAGTTTGGCTGGTAAATTGAGTTTATCCGCTAAGAACGGTAAGACTTCTTCCATCTTCGTTGCGGTTAATACTGCACCTTCGCCACCAAACTGCTGTAAAATCTGTGCCATCATCGTAAAATGACTGAGATCATCTTGTTTCTGTAGATCATACAGTGGACTTTGAAAATCAAAGCGTAATAAATGCGATTGAATACCGCTTATACTTTTATCTTTGGAGAGTAAACGCCGCTTTGCTAACTAATATTTTGGCACTGATGGTAAGGCTTGTTTGGGTAATTCATTAATTAAACATGCAAGCGGCTGAATACTTAGGGGTGATACCAGCTACGCTAGCAATTTGGGCTTGTACTAAACATTACAACTTACCGTTTGTAAAAATAGGGAGATTAGTTAAATACAGAAGATCAGACTTAGAGGCATTTATCAATGAGAGAAGTATAAGATAAAAAATCTTCAATTTTAGCACTTAGCACTGATAGAATTTGGGTCTCCCCCACTTAAGGGGTCAAATTAATCTTGTAGAATTATCTTAAGTAATTGAAAAGACTAAGATAAGAGAGATTAAAATGCCCGTAAAAAATTGTATCGTAAATTTACCTGGATTTAAACTGAGGGAAGTGAAAGGGGCGTATCATAGGAAAGCGAGCTGCATAAGCTGTCAGAGTAAGGATTTACGCAAGAAAGCAAGTTTTATTCGTAAAGTTGCTCATGAAACGATAGGACCTAGACGAACCTTCTTAGAATTTACCGCACATAAATTTTATTGCCGTAGGTGTGGCTGTTACTTTAACCAACAGTTCCCAGGGATAAGAAAACATCAACGTGCAACAGAGCACTTACAGAAACAAATATTTCATTTTCATACGCAAGGCGTATCTCAGCAAGCGTTAGCAAAGGATTTCAAGCTAGGAAAAGCAACGATAGAACGTTGGTACCATAAACGTTATCAGCTTGAACATCAGGAAATTAAAAATGCTCCGTGTCCTATCGTACTCGGTATCGATGAGCATTTCTTTAGTAAAAAGCAAGGTTATGCGACGACATTCTGTGATTTAAGAAAACATAAAATATTTGATGTGGTAAAAGGCTGTTCAACGAACGACTTAAAAACTTACTTAGAGCAATTACCAGGGAAAGAGCGCGTTAAAGTGATTTGTATTGATTTAAGTAGTCGTTATCGTTCGCTGGTTCGGCGCTACTTTCCACAGGCTAAAATTGTAGCTGACCGCTTTCATGTCATCCGTTTGATGCAACATTTGTGTTTGAAAACCTATCAGGAAGTTGATCCTGCGATGAAATATCAGCGTGGCTTATTGTCGGCTTTACGCACTAAGCCGACTAACTTAGGTGTAAAACAACTCATTAAACGTAATGAGTATTTAAAACAACAACCTGCCATTGATGCTATTTATCAATTTAAGCAAAGACTTTATCGAGTATTGATGAAAAAAACCATGACGGCTAAACGCTGTCAACGAATTATTCCCTTATTTTTAAAAATGATAAAGGAACTTAAACAAAGTCCTTTTAACTCGTTAATGACATTAGGTAAAACACTGTATCACTGGCGTGATGAAGTCGTACGGATGTGGCGATTTAGTAAAAGCAATGGAATAACAGAAGGGTTTCATCGTAAAATGAAATTGATTCAACGTCGCGCTTATGGATTTAAAAATTTTGAAAACTACCGCTTAAGAGTTAAAGTTCTATGTGCTTAATCTGCCCCCTAAAATGGGAAAGACCCA
>JBARFJ010000024.1:0-7585 GCA_049797115.1 Candidatus Aquirickettsiella sp.
GAAGAACATGAGCGATAAAAAAGATAAGAGTGATAAGAAAGATAAGTAATTTCCTCAAAAGCTAATTCAGTGAAGGTGTTTAGTTATGACTATGGGTTTAATAGGTCGAAAATGTGGAATGACACAGATATATGCTGAAAATGGTTCAGCGATACCTGTTACGCTCATTGAAATATTACCTAATCGTGTGGTTCAGATTAAAACTAAAGAGCGAGATGGATATGAATCGGTTCAAGTAACCACGGATAAAAAATCTTCTTCACGCCTAAATAAAGCAGAAGCAGGTCATTTTGCTAAGGCTAATGTCGAACCTGGAAAAGGTCTTTGGGAATTTCAATTAAATGACGAAGATAGTGAGTTTGTTAAAGACTTATCTTTAGGAAAAGAAATTACTGTTGATAAGTTATTTAAATTAGGTACATGGGTAGATGTAACTGGAACTAATAAAGGGAAAGGATTTGCCGGCGTCATTAAGCGACATCATTTTGCGACGCAAGATGCAACGCATGGTAATTCGCTTTCGCATCGTGCGCCAGGTTCTATAGGTCAGCGTCAATCACCGGGTCGAGTGTTTAAAGGGAAAAAGATGTGCGGGCAGTTAGGGAATCATCGTTGTACGATTCAATCCTTAGAGGTCGTTAAAGTTGATCCTGAACGGCACTTATTGCATATCAAGGGTGCGGTGCCAGGAGCGCCAGGCGGACACGTTATTATAAAACCCGCGGTAAGAAAAAAGAATAAACGTAACAAAGGTTGATCTCCTATTAAGAGATTACAGAAATATAAATATTTGGAATGGCTTTATGCAAGTGGCTTTAGTAACAAAGAATGGCTCGAATCAAGAACTACAGTTGTCAGATACTGTCTTTGGATGTCGTTTTAATGAGCCTTTAGTTCATCAAGTTGTCACTGCTTATTTAGCAGGAGGACGACAAGGTACGCGCGCCCAAAAAAATCGTTCGGCAGTGAGTGGTGGTGGTAAGAAGCCCTGGAAGCAAAAGGGGATGGGTCGTGCGAGAGCGGGTACTATCCGTAGTCCATTGTGGCGTAGTGGTGGAGTTACTTTTGCATCTAGTACGCAAGATTTTACGCAAAAGGTAAATAAAAAAATGTATCGTGCTGCCATGCGATCCATTTGTTCAGAATTATTAAGACAAGGGCGATTTATAGTGTTGGAATCCTTTGAGCTTGAAAAAACTAAAACGCGTGATTTAGTAGCTAAGCTTCAAGATCTTAATATTGATCAAAAAGTTCTTATTGTTCTTGAAGAGGTTAATGAAAATATTTATTTAGCGGCTAGAAATTTACATAAAATAGAATTAACTGACGTGGAAGCTATCAACCCTGTTAATTTAATTCATTATGAAAAGATATTAATTACAGCGCCTGCGTTAAAACAAATTGAGGAACTCTTAGCATGATGAATAGTGCCCTAACTCAGCAGTTGCGCCGATTTAAGATTATAGAGCGGCCTCATTTATCCGAAAAATCGACGATGTTGGCGGATAAGCATCGACAATTTGTTTTTAAAGTATCAAAAAATGCAAATAAGTCAGAGATTAAGCAAGCAGTAGAATCTTTATTTAAGGTTAAAGTAAATACCGTTCAATTGTTGAATGTAAAAGCTAAAAGACGTCGTTTTAAGCAAGTTGAAGGTCAGTTAAAGGGTTGGAAAAAAGCTTATGTAAGCTTGAAAGCAGGTCACGACATTGATTTTACCGGAACAAAATAGAGAGAAATAAGTTTTATGCCTAGTAAAAAAGCAAATCCTACTTCGCCAGGCCGTCGCTTTGTCGTTGAGATCTCCAAAGTAGGTCTACATAAAGGTAAGCCACATAGTAGTTTGTTAGCTCCAAAACCTAAAAATGGTGGACGTAACAATCAAGGCAGGATTACGACGCGCCATCAAGGTGGTGGTCATAAGCAGCAATACCGATTGATTGACTTTAAACGAGATAAAGAAGGAATAACTGGTCGTGCAGAAAGAATAGAATACGATCCCAATCGTACCGCACACATTGCTTTGATATTGTATCCGGATGGTGAACGGCGCTACATCTTGGCTCCGAATGACCTTAAAGTGGGTATGCAAGTAACAGCAGGACCGGAGGCTTTGATACGGCCGGGTAATTCACTGCCTTTGCGCAATATTCCTGTTGGGACGGTATTGCATGCGATCGAACTGAAGCCTGGTAAAGGCGCTCAGTTGGCACGTAGTGCGGGTGCGTATGTACAACTCATTGCGCGTGAAGGAGATTATGCTACTATACGGCTGCGATCGGGTGAGCTGCGAAAAGTACCTGTCGAATGTAAAGCGAGCATCGGTGTTGTTAGTAATAATGATCATAATCTGCGTTCTTTAGGGAAAGCAGGAGCGTCTCGTTGGCGTGGGATTCGTCCTACCGTCAGAGGTGTGGCGATGAACCCAGTCGATCACCCACATGGTGGTGGTGAAGGCAAAACTTCAGGCGGACGACACCCTGTGAGTCCTTGGGGTGTTCCAACCAAAGGTTATAAGACTCGCCGAAATAAACGCAATGCAAAAATGATCGTGCAACGGCGGAAAAAGAAATAATTTAATTTAATGAGGTGAATTAGTGCCACGCTCAGTAAAAAAAGGTCCCTATATACAGGGACATTTAATGAAAAAAGTACAGGCAGCACAAGCGGCTAGTGTTAAGCGACCTATTAAAACATGGTCACGTAGCTCAATGATTTTGCCTGAAATGATAGGTTTGACGATAGCAGTTCATAATGGTCGTGACTTTGTTCCTATTTATATTACTGAAAATATGATAGGTCATAAATTGGGAGAGTTTTCTACTACGCGAACTTTTCGTAGCCATAGAGCAGCGGACAAGAAAGCCAAAGGCGCAGATGAAAAAAAATAGTTAATGAGGTATAGAAAGTGGAAGTTGCAGCACATTTAAAATACGCACGATTGTCACCGCAAAAGTGTCGATTAGTCGCGGATCAAGTACGCGGTTTAACCGTGGAAAAAGCACTGCAAATCTTGACCATGAGCGTCAAAAAAAATGCTAAGGCGATAAAAAAAGTTTTAGAATCAGCCGTAGCGAATGCAGAACATAATGCAGGTGCGGATATCGATACATTGAAAGTATCGACTATTTTTGTCGATCAAGGACCCACTTTAAAGCGTATGCATGCCAGAGCTAAAGGGCGAAGTAATCGCATATTAAAACCAACTTGTCACATTACAGTAAAAGTGTCAGATGATAATGGGGAGAAAAACTAATTATGGGCCATAAGGTAAATCCTGTTGGAATGCGTTTAGGTATTACCCGAACATCGACAGCAAGATGGTATGCAAAAAAATCTCGTGAGTATGCGGATAATCTTTACAGTGATTTATGTGCTCGTAAGCTGATAGAAAAGGCGCTATTGCAAGCTGGAGTTTCTTCCATACAAATAGAGCGAGCAGCCAGAAAATCGAAAATAACTATCTCCGTTGCAAAACCAGGTATAGTGATAGGTAAAAAGGGTGAATACATCGATCGTTTAAGAGAACAATTAGAAAAAGTTATGCTGGTGCCGGTTCGACTTTCAGTGGTGGAAGTAAAGAAACCTGAATTGGATGCAAAATTAGTGGCAGAAAACATTGCGCAACAATTAGAGCGCCGTGTTATGTTTCGTCGAGCGATGAAACGTGCTGTGCAAACGGCCTTACGCTTAGGTGCACTTGGAATTAAAATTAATGTTTCCGGGCGCTTAGGTGGTGCAGAAATTGCACGCAGCGAACGCTATCAAGAAGGAAGTGTTCCATTGCATACTTTCCGTGCGGACATCGATTACAGTTTAGCCGAAGCGCAAACAACCTATGGAAAATTAGGTGTAAAAGTTTGGATTTATAAAGGTGAAATTTTTGATCGCTCAAAAATTTCGAATTTAGAAACTACAGAAGCTAAGACTCAATTTCTTGATGATCGAAATCAAAAGCATTATAGTCGCAGACGTCAGCCGGCTAAACATGCTGTGAATAAAGAAATTGTCGATGAAGCGACGCGTTAAAATAATATTGAAGAATAGATAATTTGGGAAAAGATTATGTTGCAACCCAAGCGAACAAAATTTCGTAAGCAGTTTAAAGGGCGTAACCGTGGTATTGCTACACGAGGTACAGAAGTTAGTTTTGGACAATATGGCTTGAAAGCGACCGCTGCGGGCTTTATTACTTCAAGACAAATTGAAGCAGCGCGTCGTGCATTAACACGACACATAAAACGCGGTGGTAAAGTTTGGATTAGGATATTTCCTGATAAACCAATTACTAAAAAACCTTTAGAAGTGCGTCAAGGTAAAGGTAAGGGTAGCGTTGAATATTGGGTAGCTGTTATTCAGCCAGGTCGTGTTTTATTTGAAATGGAAGGTATTTCAGCTGATACAGCGAGAGTTGCTTTAAAGTTAGCTGCAGCAAAATTACCTATGACTACTAATTTTGTTACGCGGACGGTGCTTTAATGAATAAGAAAGAAAAGAATGAGTTACGAAATTTATCTATCGAATCACTTAAGGAAGAATGCTTTAAGTTAGGACAGGAAGAGTTTAAATTAAAAGCACAGCATGCGACGCATCAATTAACTGCGACACATAGATTGAAAACAGTTAGACGTATGTTAGCAACAATATTAACCATTTTACATGAAAACAAAGGCCACAAAGTATGAGCCAAGCAAGTAAAGTCAATCGTACCTTAAAGGGACGAGTTATCAGTAATAAGATGGATAAAACCATCAACGTTTGTATAGAACGTAAAGTGAAACATCCTAAGTATGGAAAATACTTAAAACGTAGCAGTAAAATCTTTGCGCATGACGCTGAAAATCAGTGTCAAATAGGTGACACCGTTATTATTCAGGAAGGACGTCCAATTTCAAAACGTAAAGCCTGGACGCTAGTGCAAGTGGTAGTAAAATCGATAAATCAGCAACCCGTTCCTGAAGAAACGGCGGGATAGGGGAAGTTTTTTATGATACAAATGCAATCGGTACTGGCTGTGGCAGATAATAGCGGCGCCCGTAGTGTGATGTGTATTAAGGTATTAGGGGGTTCAAAACGACGCTACGCCGGAGTGGGAGATGTTATTAGAGTCAGTGTTAAAGATGCTGTTCCGCGCGGTAAAGTGAAAAAAGGTGAAGTATGGCATGCCGTCGTTGTGCGTACTAAAAAAAGAGTACGTAGAGGTGATGGCAGCGTGATACGGTTTGATAGCAATGCGGTTATTTTGTTGACTGCACAATTACAACCATTAGGCACGCGTGTATTTGGTCCTGTTCCTAGAGAATTACGTACCGAACGCTTTATGAAAATTATCTCATTGGCATCTGAAGTATTATAAGGTAGATCACATAATATGCGTAAAATTAGAAAGGGTGATACCGTCATCGCCTTAACGGGTAAAGACAAGGGTAAGCAAGGTAAAGTGTTGAACATTAGCGTGGCTAAGAATCGTGCCCGCGTAGAAGGCATTAACTTAATAAAGAAACACGTGAAACCCAATCCGCAAAAGAATGTTGCTGGCGGAATCGTCACGCAAGAAGCCGCTATTAATTTAACGAATCTGGCTGTGTATAATCCAGTAACGAAAAAAGGCGATAAAGTGGGGATTAAAAAGCTGGAGGATGGAAAGATGGTGCGCATCTTTAAATCTAACGGTGAGCTGGTTGATATCTAATAATTAGGTGAGATTTGATGGCAAGGTTAAAAGAACATTATTTAAATACAGTTATGACTCAGCTTAAGCAAGAATTTGCTTATGCTAGTATCATGGAAGTTCCACGTATTACTAAAATTACGCTCAATATGGGTGTGGGTGAAGCTGCAGCGAATAAAAAAGTTATTGACGCCGCTGCTTCAGATATGACATTAATTGCTGCGCAAAAACCGATTATTACTAAGGCTAAGAAATCTAATGCGGGTTTTAAAATCCGTGAAGATTGGCCTATTGGCTGTAAAGTGACGCTGCGAAAGAATCGTATGTACGAGTTTTTAGATCGTTTGATCAGTGTAGCGATACCACGGATTCGGGATTTTCGTGGATTCAGCCCGCGATCATTTGATGGTCGAGGAAATTATAGTTTAGGAATTCGTGAACAAATTGTTTTTCCTGAAATTAAATACGATACGATTGATGCTTTACGAGGTATGGATATTACAATTACTACCACTGCAAAGACTGATCGGGAAGGCCGGGCTTTATTAGCAGCATTTGAGTTTCCGTTTAAAGAGAATTAATATTTATGGCAAAGAAAAGTGTAATTATGCGCCAGAAGAAGCGCGAACTTATCGTTAAAAAATACGCGGTAAAACGAGCTGAATTAAAAGAAATTATTTACAGTCCTAGCGCATCTGATGAAGATAAATGGTTGGCGCAACAGAAGATTCAATTATTGCCACGCGATTCTTCTCCAGTACGATTACGCAATCGTTGTCGCTTAACAGGGCGACCACGTGGTGTCTATCGACACTTTGGATTGTCTCGAAATATGCTGCGGCTTTATGCTATGAAAGGTGAGCTCCCAGGATTAGTTAAATCAAGCTGGTAAGGTAAAAAATATGAGTATGCAAGATCCTATCGCAGATATGCTCTGCCGAATAAAAAATGCACAGGCCATTGAAAAGCCAACAGTATCGATGCCTTCGTCAAAAATAAAATTAGCGATTGCTAAATTGTTAAAAGAAGAAGGTTATATCACTGATTTTCAATGCGAAGAGAAAGGATGTAGGTCCTCGCTGACAATAGTTTTAAAATATTATTTAGATAAACCCGTTATCGCTGCATTAAAACGTGTAAGTCGCCCGGGATTACGAATTTATCGTTCAGCGACTGAGTTACCTAAAGTAGTAGCGGGATTAGGGATTGCGATTATCTCTACTCCAAAAGGGTTGATGACAGATAGAGCGGCTCGAGCTTTAGGTCAAGGCGGCGAAGTTATTGCTATCGTTGAATAAACGTTAAGATAAGGGTTGGTATGTCAAGAGTTGCAAAAAATCCAATAAATTTCGGCGATGCACAGGTCACGCTGGATGGCGAAACTTTAATTGTTAAAGGCAGTAAGGGTGTATTAAATCTAAAGCTGGCTAAACAAGTTAATATTGAAATTAAAGATAAGTTTTTACAGGTTAGCCCTATCGATGAGACCACGATGTCTGATGCTTTAGCTGGTACGACACGCGCCAATATTGCGAATGCGATTGTAGGTGTGGTTGATGGGTTTAAGAAGGTTCTACAATTAGTGGGTGTGGGTTATCGTGCCAATGTGCAAGGTAAAAAAATTAACCTTACATTAGGATATTCACATCCCAGAGATTATGAAATACCGGATGGAATTACTATAACGACACCAACACCGACTGAGATAGTGATACAAGGTTTTAATAAACAATTAGTCGGGCAGGTTGCAGCGGAGATACGTCAGTATCGACCACCGGAAGCTTATAAAGGCAAAGGTGTTCGTTATGCAAATGAACGCATTAAATTGAAAGAAACGAAGAAAAAATAGCGAATAGAGGTATAGGCATGTTAGACAAGAAGTTAAAGCGAATACGTAGGGCTACCAAAACGCGT
>JBARFJ010000025.1:0-16516 GCA_049797115.1 Candidatus Aquirickettsiella sp.
TATATTTTTCGTAGTTACTTCTATGAAAATGCAAAACAAAAATTACTCACTAAGGTTATTGCAGAAGGTTATCTTTCTGCCTATTTCTCTAAACATACTATTTTAATTAATCGACAAACTTACGCAGCTAAGCTCATCCTAACTTTAAATACCGGTCCTCGTTATTATTTTGGACCGATTACTTTCCAACAATCTATACTTAACAATAATTTATTAAAACGTTATATTCCTTTTAAATCGGGCAGCCCTTATTCTTCAGCACTTCTTTTAAAAATACAAGATAATTTAAACAAAAGCGGTTATTTTCAAAACGTATCGATTTCTGATTCGCCGATCAACAAACAAAATCAAAATGTGCCCATTAATTTTATATTAACACCACGTCCATCCCAACAATATACAGCAGGAATAGGTTATGGTACGGATGTGGGTATTCGTGGAACTTTAGGTTGGGATTCTCGTTATCTAAATAAAGCCGGTCACCGTTTAAGTATCTTTAGCCAATTATCTAAAATACAAAACAGTCTACAAACAACTTACACTATTCCTGGAAAACATCCCAATACTGATAATTATAATATTAATTTTGCTATCGTCAAAAAAAAACTCACTCAAGTAACTACTACCACTCAACAACTAGGGATAGGTAGCGTCAGCAAATGGAAAGGTTGGCAACGTAACTTATTTTTAAATTATCAAATTGAACGTTTTAATTATCTAAATCAACCTAAGACTAACTCGAATTTATTAACCCCCGGTATAAATCTATCCTATAGAAAATTTGATAATCCACTTTTTGCGCTACATGGCTATCAGTTAGCTTTTAGATTACAAGGCGCAGATAAAAATTTATTATCCAATACCAGCTTTTTACAAACAGAATTACAAGGAAAGTATATCCTAAGCTGGGATGATAATAGTCGATTACTGTTTCGTGGTGATATCGGTTATACATTAACTCCTAATCTGGAAAATTTTCCTCCTTCCTTGCTTTTTTATGCTGGAGGTAGCCAAAGTGTACGTGGTTACGCCTATCAATCATTAGGGCCTGCCCGTTATTTAATGATAGGAAGTGTCGAATATCAGCACCGCCTTATTAATAATTTTTATGGTGCTATTTTCATTGATGCGGGAAATGCCGTTAATAATTTTCCCATTAATTTGCAAAAAGGATCAGGTATTGGCTTAGTTTGGGCATCGCCCTTAGGACCTATGGAAATTACAGCAGCCAAAGCCTTGAATCTTCCTGGACACCCCATAAGATTCCAATTTACGATGGGGTTTGATTTCTTATGATAAATAACAAGCAATTATTTTTTAGATACCTATTTAAAGGCGTATTAATCGGTGTTTTTTTATTAAGTGGCTATCTCTTTCTAAGTACTACTAGAGGGTTAAAAGTCGCCGTATTATTCGGAAAGGAATTCCTGCCTGGTCAACTAAAGATAAATGTTGTACAAGGACGGCTGTTAGGTCCAATTCAACTGAAAGAATTAACTTATCAAAATAAAAAAATTAACCTCACTATTTCTGAAATAAAGTGGAATAATCATTGGCGTGATTTATTACAAGGAAAATTAAATTTAGGGCCAATTTTTATTGATAAGTTAAAGCTTTTGGTAAAACAAAAATTTAATCAAAAAAAATCTAAAACTTATCCGCATAAAACTTTTCAAATTCCAAAAATTTTCCAATTTTTAAAATTTGATTCTGTTGTTATTCATCAAATCGATATTCAAGCAGATAATTTACACCTAGAATTACAAGGCTCTATTCAACAGCAATGGCATATTAATTGGCAATTAAATATTAAGCAGTTGACAACCTATATGCCCAGCCTACAAGGTAAAGTAGCTTTGCTTGGCACAATAAACGGAACTATTCAGCGGCCCGAATTCAACATAATTTTTGAGAAAACAAATCTGGAGTGGAATGAATGGCAATTCAAACAAACCCAAGCTGCATTAAATATAGATACTAAAAATAACAAATGGTCTTTTAATTTAGTTACTACCCAACTTAGTAATAATATATTTAAACTTAAACCATTACATTTAAAATTTTCTGGATCATTATCACCATTCTTTTTACAAGGAAATTTATCAGCATTCAAACTGAATAGGTTAGCTCAAAATAGACAACTTACTAATATAATAATCCCTAATACACAAATTAACAGTCATATATCGAAATACGGATTAGAAACATCACTACAAACATATAAAGATAATAAAAACCAATTATTTGCTTATTTATTATTGCCTAATTACCAAGCACGCTCATGGTTGAAATCTACACAACGGATACATGCTACCATTGATTTTAACTTAAAAGATTTAAATTTTTTAACACGATTGTTTTCTGATGTCAAAAACAATAAAGGGGATTTTTACACTCAATTAAAAATTTCTGGCTTATTGAACAAACCCCTATTTAATCTAAAAATTAACCTTCAGCAAGCCAGCTTTGATATTCCCGCTCTAGGTCTTAATTTAAAAAATATAAGCTATCAGTTACATACATATAAAAATAATTTAATAGGTTCCGGTCAAGTCAAATCTGGAAATGGATTTTTAGAAATCCACACTACAACTAATCTGTTAAAACAAAATTTATCCACATTAATCGATTTGCAAGGAAATGATATTACTATTATTCATAATCCAGAATATCAAATTACTGCTTCTCCAAAATTAAAAATCCAAGCAAATATTCAACAAATTGAAACCGATGGTTATATTTTATTTCCAAAAGCTAGAATTAAAATTAACCCTAAAAATAATAATTTAATCGAGTTATCTAACGATATAGTGTTTGTAGGGGATAAGAAAAAAACTTTAGCTTCACCATTTATTTTAAAAAATACTATTAAAGTAGAAGCGGGTAATGATATCCAATTTCAATATCAAGGACTTAACACTAAATTAAAAGGATCACTTACAATAAATCAAGATTCGGATCATCCAGTATTAGCGACAGGAGAATTAAAACTTTTTTCGGGAGTATATAGTTATTATGGCCAAAGTTTAAAATTAAAACCTAATTCTTCATTAGATTTTGCCAATACCCCCATTAATAACCCCATAGTAAATATTACCGCCAGTCGAAATGTTTTAATTTTACCTGCACCCACTTCTAATATCTCCACTGATGTTAAATCTAAACTTGGCTCTAATAATTTTATTCAATCTGCACTATTTTCTTCTCAATCTATGCCTACTCAGTTAGAAATAGGTTTGCACGTGAGAGGAACATTACAAAATCCTCATATCATTTTATTCGCAAATCCTTCTAATATCATTAAATCTCAATTAGATATGCTTTCTTATTTAATTACCGGTCAAGCCAGTAATCAGCTAAGCGCCGCAAGTACGCAATTATTATTAAATGCTGCTAGCAATTTAGGAAATGAAAAAAATAATATTGGTCAATTTATCAGCAAAATTCAGCAAAAAATAGGTTTAGATCAATTGACTATAGGGGTCAAACCAATCTTTGATCCAACTACCAATAGCTTACAGCAAAATACTTCATTAATAGTCGGCAAAAATCTTTCGCCAAAACTTAATGTATCTTATAGTTTAGGGTTACTGGATCAAATCAGTATTTTAGAAATAAATTATCTTTTAAATAAAAATTTTTCTTTACAAACTACTAGTAGTAACTTTGCTAACGGCTTAGATCTACTTTATAAAATTGAAAAACAATAGAAATTCTTTAATGATTACTTGCTAAAGGATATTCTGAGCTTTAATTAGTATGATTTGAGCCTTTACTATTTGCGCAAAAAGTAATTGAGCACATAGAATAATGAATAAAAATGCTTTCAACTGAGTTAATAATTTTATTTTAATATTTAATTGATTCTATCGATTAAGTGAAAAATATATTAATTTGTCAATGATTATTTGGGTAGCATTAAGTTGTTTAAATCGGCTTAACTGATTTTTTAACTGATCTAAATTTTTATAACTTTCGGAAAGGGTATTGAGTAATTTCTTATCTGAAAATTCTTCAAAGTAGATAACCTGACTTAAACCTAACTGGGCAAAATGTTTTGCGTTATCAATTTGATCCCCTCTACTCGCTTTTTTTGATAAGGGTAACAAAATATTTGGCTTGTTTAAGGCCAATAATTCGTAAATGGAGGTTGCCCCTGCGCGGCTAATCACTAAATCCGCGCAAGCTAAAACATCTGCAAATTCATCTTGTAAATATTCAAATTGTTTATAATCTTTTATTTTTGCAAATGCAGGATCAAGTTTATTTCTGCCACAAATATGAATAACTTGAAATTTTTCTGTTAAGGGATTTATTAGACGACGGATGCATTCATTCACAGTCGCCGCACCCAAACCACCTCCCATGATTAATAAAACAGGTTTCAATTTATCAGAAAAACCACAAAATTTTAAACCTTTTTCAGGATCTCCATGTAGCAAAGAATCCCGAATAGGCATGCCTGTTAACAATATCTTAAAAGTATTTGTAAAGTATTTGACGGTTTCGGGAAATGTAATACAAATCAATTTCGCAAAAGAAAAACTGAGACGATTGGCTAAACCAGGAGTTAAATCAGACTCATGAATTACAACCGGAATACCATTTAATTTAGCTGCGATAACGACAGGCAAAGCGACAAAGCCACCTTTTGAGAAAATAACATTGGGCTTAATTTTCCAGCAAATTAACAAGCTTTGTGTAATACCAATCAATAATTGAAAAGGAGTTAATAAATTTTTCCATGTCCAATATCGATGTAATTTACCCGTTGTAATAGCATAATAAGGGATCTTTAACGGTTTAATAAGTGTATGCTCTATGCCTTTTTTAGAACCTACATAAAAGATTGCTACGCCTTTATTCTGTAAGGCTGATATTAAAGGTAAACTAGGTGTAACGTGTCCTGATGAACCACCACCAGTAAAAATAATCTTAATTTTTTTTGTCATAACACAAAATTAAACCGATGGATTGGAATTCAGCTCTAATTTACCTTCAAGATGTACATCATGCGGAGCTTCTGGCGGTAATATACCTTCCTTAGTAAAGCGCTCCGATAAGCTAAATAAAAAATGCGAACGTACACTAGAACGTGAACTAATGTGATTCAGATCAACATAATATTCAACTTTAAACTCTAATAAAATTTGATCAATTTCCTTAAAATAAACCTCTGGTTTAGGATTCGTTAAAATTTTGGGTACCGTCGCTAGTACTTCTAAAATAATATCCCTTATTCCTTGTGGATTATCTTTTCGATTGGTTTTAACAGTTACTAAAGCACGTACCACACTATCGCGATGTGTCCAATTAATAAAATTTTTGCTAAAAATATCGGCATTAGGGACTAATAATTCTTGTCGATCATTTGTAGTTATAGTAATAGAACGTCCTCCAATGTGAGATACTTGTCCATCATAATTTCCCACTGTAACCCAATCACCCACTTTTACTGGTCTTTCTATCAATAGGAAAATACCTGTAAAAAAATTATTAAATAAATCCCGCAATCCTAGACCAACACCAAAAGAAAAAGCTCCCAAAATAACACCAATATTACCTAAGGTTAATCCCAAAATATTTAATCCTACCAAAATTCCAATAGCAATTAGCGTATACTGCGTAAAAATGGCTAAACTATTACGTAATCCTAGATCTTTTGTATGCGCAAACAACCAACGATAAGCAAACTCACGAGACCAATGGGTTATCCAAGTTAAAATCACCATCAATATAGCTAGTTGCACAATCGTGAACCCAGTCACAGTCGCTGTACTGGCTATAATGAATAATTTCTTAGAAAGTAATTTGACAAGACTCGTTTTTAGCAAAGGGACACGATCACCCCAACCATAAAGTTCAAATAAGCCCAGTATTGATAAAAATAATAATGCTAATTTTAAAATTTGATGAAATGGTTTCAACAAGGATTGACTCCATAACCATCCGTTTCTGAAATGGCGAATACATTGCTCCGAGACCCAACGAACTAATTCATCTAAAAGCCCTCTTAGTAATAGATAAGCAGTCAAAGCGACTAAAAATAAACCTTGGTAGTGCGCAATGGCCCAAGCCAACTCGACATAACCCACTAATCCTATTAAGGCATTGGTTAATAAGCTGAATGGGATTAAAAAACTTAACCAGCGAATTACTCGCTTTAAATAAGCATGTTTATTTTCTATATATGGCTCAAGTAATGTAGGAACCACTTCCCAACTCTTCATTAAGACTAAAGCCACAATGAGTAGAAACAACATAAATAAACGACCAAACAAATCTTGAACTTCATAATTAACTGGTAATTGGTTAACTAAAATAGTCGCTAAAGTCACTATACCGCCAATCAATAATGTGGTTCGCAAGCGATAATAAAGTTTGACATCATGACCACTTTCATCAGTGGTATTTTCTAGCAATAAAATATGAGCAAGCTGTATCACTATACTAAAAATCAAACAAACAACAGCGATACTAATAATCAAATAAAATAATTTAATAGGTATATTTAATAAAAACAACAATCCTATTAAGCCTGCCAATAACATAATCCCGGACAAATGACGCTGGAGCAATTGCAATACAACTATTACTGTTTGCGCTGAAAAAAAACCACGACTACGTTGTTGTAAACGTACCCTATCCACGGCCAAAAATCGTCTTAATTTTAACCATGTAGCGAACCAGATAAGTACACCAAATAATACTATGAGCCATTGCCAATTTGATACTAATTCTAATTTGTTAAAAACAGGTTCATAAAGCCCTACTAATTTATCTATCGTTAATCGTGGAATTTGGAAAATAGTTTGACCTAAACCGATCCAGGCATTCAAATTCCAACCTGGCAAAGCTTGCCTATTTGCAAGCTGTAGTTTTAATTGTTTCGCTATAAGAATTTGTTGGGCATCCGCTTCTTTGGACAATTGTTGCATTTTTACAAACAAATTTTGATAACCGAAAATAATTTCTTTTAATAGTGTTAGTTTTATCTGATTATTCAAAAAATTAGACTCTTTTTGTTGCCCCGTATTAAATAAATTCAAATAATTTTTTAAAAATTGGACTTTATTTCGAATTAAGTCTATTGAAGTATTGATTTGTTCATTTAAATTTTCAATTTGATGCTGTAAATTACTAAGTGTACTTAAGGATAATTTTTGATTAAATGCAGAAACTAAATCATGTAATTTATTGGAAATTTTCGCAGTATTCAGTTCAGTTTCGAGTAAATTACTTTTCTCTTCTGCTTCAAATATATTAAACTCTGTCTGATCATAAGAAGAATTATTAATAAATCCTGTTATTTCAGCCTTTTTTAATTCTTCACTCCATTGATTTAAGTGTTGCATCCAATTCTGCTGATCTTGCTGCAGACGCACAGCTAACACATCTAGAGATTCTTGCCGATGTGTTTGTTGCTGTAATTGATAACTTCTCTGTAAATTTTGTCGCCATGCTTCAGCTAAATTAATAATTTGTTGCACACTATCTCGTGAACGTTGTAAAACCTTAATGCGTTTTTGTTGTAAATTAAATAAATTTCGTCGTTCTTGCAAAGTTTGTTGTAATTGTGCCCGTTGTTGCTGAACTTCTTGGGAAATAGATAAACCTGGTGTTGAAATTTCCCATTGATCAGGGGTATTCCGAATGGAGTCTTGCGTCAAATCGGTAGATTGTTGAGTTGTTTTTAAACTTAAGCTAATACTTTCTAAATCAGCTTTTGCCATAGCAATCAATAAATCCAGATGATCTAGAGATTGTTTGCTAATAATAGGGGAGGTAGCTTTTTGTTCATTACGTAAACCCTGTAGCTTTCTTTTTAGTAAATCACTACGAGTTTGCTCAACAACTAATTGTTGCTGGGTCAAATTCACTAAAGGAGATTCATTAAGCTCAGCAAAAGCTGGAGAGAAAAAACCGCCTAATAAAATAACTAAAAAAACAAATAGTTTGTACAAACTATGCCTCAGGGTAAAGGTAAAGGTTGCTCAGTTACGTTTATAACGTCCTTTGAAGAAGCGCGCCATTTCATCCAAACATAAACAGGTGCGCTACTCAGTAATAATAATGTCCCATAAAATACAGTTTCTTTACCAGAACCTATGATAACCCAAAAAGAGTAGATTCCAGCTAAAATTGCAATCACGATCGAACCAAATAACTTTCTTCCTTTTTTAAAAAGACCAGGATATTTAAAAAAGATAACCAACTCAGACATCGTAGTTAAAAAATATGGAATCAGCGAGGCTAAAGTTGCTAATAAGATAATAATTGTAAATTGTTTAACCAAACTATGGTTTAGCGTCATCAATAACAGCAGGCTAATTAAAACACTAGAAATTACTAAACCTACAACAGGTGTTCCATTTTTTGATTTTTTTAAAAAAATACTAGGAAAAAGTTTATCCTGTGCTGCAGCTAATGGAATTTGACCTTGAAGTAAAATCCAGCCATTTAAAGCACCTAAACAGGAAATAACTGCCCCGATGGCAACTAAAGTACTTCCGAAAGGTCCAAACATAATTTTTGCCGCATCAGCATAGGGGGCATTAGAATGTGCAAGCTCTGTTAACGGCATAACACCCATCACTGCAATACTACTCAATATATAAACGACTGTGGCTATGATTACTCCCAAAATAGTCGCTTTAGGAATAGTACGATTAGGGTTATCTACATGGCCCGCAGGGACCGAAGCCGACTCTAAACCGATAAAAGACCATAAAGTTAAAGTAGCTGCGCCACTAAAAGCACTTAAGTTAGATTTACCGGATAAATTGAATGCACTCAAAAAATGAGGATGAATATAAAAAATACCAACCAATGCAATAAGTAATAATGGGATCAATTTCAAAATAGTTGTCAATAGCTGGAAAATACCCGCATGGCGAACACCTAGAATATTGATAAATGTCATTAACCAAACCAAACTAACGCTAACCAAACAAGACCATAGAGCATTTTTAGCTAATAGAGGCCAAAAAAAGCTTAAATATCCTGTTAAAGCAACAACTATCGCAGCATTGCCTACCCACAATGCAATCCAATAATTATAAGCCATTTGAAATCCAACAAAATCACCAAATGCTTCTCGACAATAGGCGTAAGGTCCCCCTATGAGGGGCATCACATTAGCTAGCTTAGCAAATACTAATGCTATTAACAAAGCACCCACCGCTGTAGCTATCCAAGAAAGTAAGCTAATACTGCCATAGGCGGCCAAGGAGGCAGGTAGTAAGAAAATTCCTGAACCTATCATGTTACCTGTCACTAGGGCAGTTAACATCCACAGCCCTAATTTTTGTTGTTTCATCTTTTTGGACATTTTGAATCTATAACCTCTGAGTTTTGCGCAGAATAAAACGCTGTGCCATTATACCCATCTCATATCTTATTGCGAAAAGTTTTATGTCAAAAATTCCCAGCCTTTATGTAGTTGCTACACCCATAGGTAATCTAGAAGACTTTAGTGCGCGGGGAATAGAAACTTTACAACATGTTGATCAAATTGCTGCCGAAGATACTCGTCATAGCCAAAAATTACTTCAACATTTTGGTATTACCACGCCATTAATTTCATTACACGAACATAACGAAACAGCTTCGAGCAAAATTCTTTTAGATTGCTTAAAAAAAAATCAATCTATCGCCCTGATTAGTGATGCGGGAACACCTCTGATTAATGACCCAGGTTACCGTTTAGTTAAATTAGCTTGCCTGCATGGAATTCCAGTTATTCCTATCCCTGGTGCTTGCGCCTTAATAGCTGCTTTATGCGCTTCAGGTTTAGCGTGTGACAGATTTATTTTTGAAGGATTTTTACCTGGGAGAAGTACCGCTCGACAAAAAAAATTACAAGAATTCTTGTACGAAACGCGCACAATTATATTCTATGAAGCACCACATCGTATTCTAGAGTTAATAGATGATATGCTTGTTGTATTTGGACCAAAACGTTATGTAGTTTTAGCCAGAGAATTAACAAAAACCTTTGAAACCATTCATGGAGATAGTTTAGAACAATTGAAAAATTGGCTAAACTCAGATAAAAATCAACAAAAAGGAGAATTTGTTGTCCTAGTGGAAGGAGCTGAGTATCTAAGCCCCTATGAAATAGACACGCAGCGAATTTTAGGGATTTTATTAGAGGAATTACCGATTAAGCAAGCAATTTCGCTAGCTGCTAAAATAACTCAAGAAAAAAAAAATAAATTATACGCTTTGGCGTTAGCTATAACGGGTAAATAACATGAATGATAATACTTTTGAAATCTTTCATCGAGGAACTACTGAAATACTCGTTGTTGATGAATTAAAGCATAAGCTAAATGAAAAAAGACCTTTACGCATTAAAGCAGGTTTTGATCCAACAGCTCCTGATCTACATCTAGGCCATACTGTGCTTATTAATAAACTGCGCCAATTGCAAGATTTAGGTCATGAAATTGATATTGTCATTGGCGACTTTACAGCATTAATTGGTGATCCATCAGGTAAAAATGCTACCCGTCCCCCTTTAAGCACGGATGAAGTAGCAACCAACACCAAAACCTACCAACAACAATTTAATAAAATATTAGATTTTGAAAAGACTAATTTGCGATTTAACTCTGAATGGTTAGGAAAATTATCAGTTACCGATCTAATCAAACTAGCATCCTCCTACACTGTTGCCAGAATGCTAGAAAGAGATGATTTTCATCAACGTTATCGCCAGCACCAATCTATTGCAATCCATGAGTTTTTATATCCTTTACTTCAGGGCTATGATTCCGTCGCATTAAAAACAGACATAGAATGTGGTGGCAACGATCAAAAGTTTAATTTATTGCTGGGAAGAGAACTACAAAAACATTTCAAACAAACACCACAAATAATTTTAACCATGCCTTTGTTAGAAGGCTTAGATGGCATACAAAAAATGTCTAAATCACTAAATAATTATATTGCTATCAATGAACCGGCAAACGATATGTTCGGAAAAATTATGTCAATTTCTGACGAATTGATGTGGCGTTATTTTGAACTGCTTTCATTCAAAAAATCTTTATATGATATTAAATCGATGCAGCAAGAGGCAACACAAGGAATTGCTAACCCACGTGATTTTAAAATTGAGTTAGCCTTAGAAATTATTGAGCGTTTTCACACTAAAACAGATGCTGAAAAAGCATTACAGGAATTTCAACACCGGTTTCGAGATGGTGCCATCCCCTCAGAAATTAAAGAACTGAATATAAGTATATCTGGGGAGAATTTATCGATTGCCAACTTATTAAAGCAAGCAGGCTTAGTTACCAGCACCTCAGAGGCATTGCGCTCAATTGAGGCTGGCGCGGTTAAAATTGACTCTATAAAAATAGAAGATAAGAAGCTATTAATTAAATCGGGAACTAGCCATATTTATCAAGTAGGTAAAAGACGCTTTGCTAAAATCATTATCAAAAAAAACTAATCTCTACTCACGCCTGCTAATTCCAAACGTTGTAGATAGTGTTTCCAATATTCGGCATGATGTTTGGATAAGTCATATAATGTTTCCCAACTATAGATTCCTGATTGGTGATTATCATCAAAGATCAGTCTGATAGCATAATACCCAACTGATTCTATGTTGATGATATTCACATTTTTTTTGCCGCTGACTAATTTTCCTTCGCTATGCCCATGTCCTTTAACTTCTGCAGAGGGTGAAAAGACTCTTAAATATTCACAAGGCAAGCTAAATTTTTCTCCATTATCAAACAGAATTTCTAATATTTGAGTTTTCTGTAGAAGTTTTATGTCACTAGGGATAGGAATCATATTATAAAATGAAATGACTGGTATCTTGATCTTGTGCTAAAGGTGTTAGATGTTTATCTACATAATTAACATCAATATTTACATTTTTATCCGTATAATCTGTCGCCTCAAAAGATATTTCCTCCAACAATCGTTCCATCACAGTATATAAACGACGCGCACCAATATTCTCAGTCTTTTCATTGAGGTCATAAGCAATTTCAGCGATACGCTGAATGGCAAGCTTATCAAAATTTAATTCTAATTCTTCAGTTCCCAATAAAGCCTGATATTGCACGATTAATGATGCTTGTGGTTCCACTAAAATACGTTCAAAATCTTTCGCGGTTAATGCCTTTAGTTCCACTCGAATTGGCAAACGACCTTGTAATTCAGGAACTAAATCCGACGGTTTTGATAAATGAAATGCGCCTGCAGCAATAAACAAGATATGATCCGTTCGAACCATGCCATATTTTGTCGACACAGTGCAACCTTCAATTAAAGGTAATAAGTCTCGTTGCACTCCCTCACGAGAAACATCTGCACCACTTGTTTCACCTCGACGACATACCTTATCGATTTCGTCAATAAATACTATTCCGTATTGTTCTACCCATTCTATTGCTTTGCGCTTTAAATCTTCTTCATCGAGCAATTTACCTGCTTCTTCTTTTTGAATCACAGCTAATGCATCTTTTACCTTTATACGACGAGTACGTGTACGCGTGGTACCAATATTTTGCAGCATATTTTGCAATTGGTTAGTCATATCCTCCATACCCGGAGGACCCATGATCTCGACTCCGGCTGGTAAAGCAGCTAACTCTACATCTATTTCTTTATCATCTAAAAGTCCTGCACGCAATTGTTTACGAAAAACATTTCTTGCTATAGATTTTTCTTTATTTTTAAGTTCATCTACAACTTCACTCTTTTGACGAGAAGGAGGAACAAAAATATCAATGATTTTGCTTTCCGCTGCCTCTAGGACCTTAGGTTGAAGGCGAGTGATTTCTTCTTCACGTAAAAATTTAAATGCGGAATCTACTAAATCTCTAGGAATAGAATCCACATCCCGTCCAATGTAACCTACCTCAGTAAACTTGGTGGCTTCTATTTTTAAAAAGGGACATCCGGTTATTTTGGCGGCGCGACGACCAATTTCAGTTTTACCTACGCCGGATGGGCCAATCATAAGTATATTTTTGGGTGTCACTTCATCTCTTAACGTAGGTTCAAGTAACATTCGACGCTTTCGATTGCGCAAAGCGATCGCAATTGCACGTTTAGCTTCATTTTGTCCTATGATAAAGCGATCAAGCTCAAACACTATTTGTTTAGGAGTCAAATCAATTTTACTTAAATAATTTACTCCAAAAGGTAAATCCGTAACATCATTGGCTTGATTTGTATCTTCCGAAAAATTAGCATCTATCATAGTTTGCTCAGAAACTTGATTGGTTTCATCGGTAGGTGTATCAATTAAATCGAACGAATTAGTTTTCATTATTAAATAAGTATTAGTTTGTGTGTGTGCATTATTATTTTTTAGTGCTTACAGAATCAATTTCTTCAATTGTACGTTGATGATTTGTAAAAACACAGATATCCGCTGCAATGATTAAACTTTTCTCAACAATACTTCGGGCATTTATTTTGGTATTTTGAAATAATGCTAATGCGGCTGATTGTGCATAAGCTCCCCCGGAACCTATGGCAATTAAATCATGTTCCGGCTCAATTACATCGCCATTTCCACTTAACATAAATGATCTTTCTTTATCAGCGACCAAAAGCATTGCTTCTAAACGTCGTAAAACTCGATCAGATCGCCAATCCTTTGCGAGCTCTACTGAAGCCCGGTCTAGCCGCCCATTACATTCCTTTAGCTTATTTTCAAATCGTTCAATTAACGTAAACGCATCGGCTGTTGCACCTGCAAATCCAACTAATACTTGCCCATCGTATAATTTGCGGACCTTGCGCGCATTTCCCTTTAAAACAATTGCATTACCCAAAGTCACCTGACCATCTCCACCAATGACGACTTTATCGTTACGCCGAACTAACAATATTGTTGTACCATGTAATGATTGCACTATTTACCCTTTAAATTTGTGTATTATTGTAGGATATGAAACTACCACTATGGTGGCTAATTTACTATTTTCAAGATCTAAGCATATTAAACTCCCCCATTTAGGGAGTAATTTTAATCAATATCGCCGCTAATCCAGCTGCATTTAATCGTTTTTTTTCCTGTGTAAGCTTAGTTAAGTCAGAGGGTCCCATAAAGATCTGATATATTGGTTTTCCATTAACTAGGCTGATTTTTTTTTGCACAGGAAATCCTTTCAGCAAAGCCTGAGCCTGTAACTGTTCTGCATGAGCTTGATCAGTAAAATTGCCTAAAACGAGCATATAAACTTCATTATTAAATTGGCCCATTTCTTCTTCTAATTGTTTTTTAGCCTCAGCTATAGCTACTTGTTCTGGTGTTGGACTTAGTATTGCATCTATAGGCCCATGCCCAGAAGAAGAATGAATAGATGTGCTTATATCATTGGACAATGATATTTCCTTCATTGCAGTATCAACATGCGGTGATAAATTCGAATTTTCTTGGGGCAAAATATTATAGAAATCAAATTTTGGTTCTGGTGCTTGAGGCGCAGGTGCTTCAATACTTTTTTTATTGACTCTCTTTTCAGCAGACTGAATAGTTCTTCCTTTAGGAATTGGTTTGAGAAAAAATAAACCTAAAATTAATAAACCGATTGAAATTCCTAGCATCACCCAAAGATAACGGTTGTTTTTACGTCTAGGAGTCAAATATTTATATTTTGTATATTTCTTTGCATAATCTTTAGCCATTACATTACTTCCAAAGTATCTACACCTAATAGGTTTAAGCCATTTTTAATTACTTGTGCAATTGCAACAATTAAATTGAGTCGCGCATTTCGCAAATGATCATCTTCTATGAGAAAAACGAAAGCATTATAATAAACATGAAAACCTTGCGCTAAATCTCTCAAATAGTGTGCAATAATATGAGGCTCATAAGAAATGGCTGCTAATTCTAATATTTCTGGATAACGATTGAGTAAAACTAACAAATCCTGTTCTTGTATTTCCTTTAATTTTTTAAGCGCATTCATCCCTAAAGCTTTATCCCAAATCCATTGTTTTGCAGTGAGTTGGCGCATGACACTACATATTCGTGCATAGGCATATTGGACGTAGTAGACAGGATTAGCATTTGATTGTTCTTTAGCAAGCTCAAGATCAAAATCCATATGTTGGTCTGCACGTCGTAGTACATAAAAAAACCGCGTTGCATCAGTACCTACTTCTTCTCGGAGCTCTCGCAAAGTAATAAATTCTCCGCTACGAGTCGACATCTGAATTTTTTTATCGCCACGATAAAGAATAGCAAACTGCACTAATAAAGCTTTTAAACTATCTGCGGAGAAACCCAAAGCTTGGATAACTGCGCGAATTCTAGGTACATAGCCATGATGATCTGAGCCTAATATGTTAATTATTTTTTTAAATCCGCGTTTTTCTAAAATACAGAGCCGATAAGCAGCGTCTGCAGCAAAATAGGTGGCTTGTCCGTTTTCGCGCAGCAATACCCGATCTTTATCATCACCAAAGTCAGTCGATTTGAACCATAAAGCTCCATTAGCTTCATAGGTTTTTCCACTCTCTATTAAACGTTTTATGGTTTTATCGACGAAATCTGTCATAAACAAACTCTTTTCTGAAAACCATTCATCAAAATTTACTCTAAATTCACTAAGATCTTCTTTAATATCGATTAAAATAGAGTTTAATCCCGCCTCAAATATCTTTTCATAATCAGTTATGCCTAATAAAGTTTTAGCTTTGGTGATAAGACCATCAATATGATGCTCCTTATTCCCGCCTTGAGGTTCGTCAATAGGGACATCCTTGAATACTAATTCAGCGGATTGAAAAAAATATTTGCCATGTTCAGAAAAAAGCTGCTCTGCAATCTTATGAACATAGTTTCCTCGATAGGCATTACTAGGGAAAGTAAACTTTTCTCCACAGACCTCTAAATAACGCAACCAAACGCTAGTTGCCAAAATATCCATTTGTCTTCCAGCGTCGTTGATATAATATTCTGCGCAAACTTGATAGCCTACCGTTCTCAATAATCTCACTAAAGAGTCACCATATGCTGCCCCACGACCATGGCCTACATGCAAAGGGCCTGTGGGATTAGCTGAAACAAACTCAACTAAAACCGGCTCATTATTGCCTAAGTTTGAAACTCCAAATTGTTTTCTCTGACTTAAAATTTCTTCGATAACAGGATACCAAAAAGATTTTTTAAAAAAGAAATTAATAAACCCCGGTTTTGCAATTTCAATTTTTTCTAATTTAGAATTTTCTGAGGAACAATCTATATTCGATTTTATTTTTTCAGCTAATTGCAAGGGAGATATTTGTAATTTCTTCGCAAGTACTAAGGCAATATTACTAGAAAAATCGCCATGTGATTTTTCCCTGGCATAATCAACCTGGATAGACAGCGAAGAAGGTAGGGACAATTCGTCCATGCTTAACAAAGCGTGTTTGATTTCTTGTTGCACTATGCGCTTCATAAGTATTAGCTAATAGGTTAGAAGGACGAGATTATAGCGCAATACGCTCCAGGAAAAATATAGCCAATAAGCTATATTTTTCCTGG
>JBARFJ010000026.1:0-22553 GCA_049797115.1 Candidatus Aquirickettsiella sp.
TTATTTCAACCGGGTGCGCGCTTACTTAACCCAGAATTTTTTAATCAAATGACAACATTACATGGATTAGTGATGTTATTTCTTGCCATCATGCCGGCTTTTTCTGGTTTTGCGAATTGGATGATCCCATTAATGATAGGCGCGCCTGATATGGCCATGCCGCGTATGAATAATTGGGCATTTTGGATCTTACCCGTTGCGGCTATTTTACTTTTTAGTACTTTATTTATGGATGGTTCAGCACCTAATTTTGGTTGGACTATGTATGCTCCACTATCCACTACTTACGGACCCGCCAGCACCGATTATTTAATTCTTGCGATCCATTTAATGGGACTTTCTTCGTTAATGGGGGCAATTAACATTATTGTCACATTACTTAACCTTCGCACACCTGGTATGACGATGATGAAGATGCCAATATTTTGTTGGAGTTGGTTCGTTACCGCTTTTTTACTTATCGGTGTCATGCCAGTTTTAGCGGCGGCTGTGACTATGATGCTCATGGATAGGCATTTTGCTACCAGTTTTTTTAGCGCGGCGGGCGGGGGCGATCCATTACTCTATCAACATCTGTTTTGGTTTTTTGGTCATCCAGAAGTTTATATTATTATTCTTCCAGCTTTTGGTATTATCTCGCAAGTAATTCCGACGTTTAGCCGCAAAAAACTTTTCGGTTATCGATTTATGGTATATGCCCTTTTAGTGATTGCTTTCTTATCCTTTATTGTTTGGGTACATCATATGTTTGTCACAGGAGTACCGTTAGCTGCTGAGTTATTTTTTATGTACACCTCTATGCTGATTGCTGTTCCTACAGGGGTTAAAGTATTTAATTGGGTGACTACGATGTATCGTGGCGCCATAAGTTTTGAAACCCCGATGTTATTTGCTTTAGCATTTGTTATTTTATTTACCATTGGTGGTTTTTCCGGTGTTATGTTAGCCATGGTTCCAGCGGATTTTCAATATCAAGATACGTATTTTGTGGTTGCACATTTCCATTATGTTTTAGTACCAGGTGCTTTATTTGGCGCTATCGCGGGAACGTATTATTGGTTACCTAAAATGACGGGCGTTATGTACAGCGAACGTTTAGGGCAATGTCATTTCTGGTTATCTGTCATCGGCGTCAATCTGACATTTTTTCCGATGCATTTTTTAGGTCTTGCAGGTATGCCAAGACGAGTAGCCGATTACTCGTTACAATTTGCAAACTTTAATGCAATAGCGAGTTTAGGTGCTTTTCTATTCGGTTTCGCACAATTATTTTTTCTCTTTATTATTCTTCAAGCAATGCGTGGAAAAGGAGAAAAAGCCAGTGCCCAGGTTTGGGAGGGAGCGGAAGGGTTAGAATGGACCTTAAGTTCACCTCCTCCTTTACATAGTTTTACTACACCGCCAAAATTTGAGTAATATACTCTTCGCACTTGAATTTTTAGCTGTGTTGTCGCTCAACTCGCAATCCTCATGTATATTAATACACTCCGGTTGCTTCTTTTTCGCGACGCCTTGCCAAAAATCCAATGCTGTGAGTATACAAAAACATGACAGTTAAAATAGGGAAATTATCAAATAAAAAAATTTTAATTTTGCTGTGTTTTATGACTTTAAGTATGTTTGGCTTTGGATTTGCTATGATTCCGCTTTATAACGTATTGTGTAAAAGTTTAGGCATCAATGGAAAAACTGATAAAAACGCTTATCTCACTTCAAATGAAATAGATTTGTCACGCAGTATTCGTGTAGAATTTATGACCCATAACAACAACTATCTTCCTTGGGATTTTTATCCTAGGCTACAACATATACAATTACATCCCGGGGAAAACATTTTAATCTATTTTGTCGCTAAAAATAATTCGAATCACCCAATGACGGTACAAGCTATTCCCAGTGTTTCTCCAGGATTAGCCGCACGTTATTTAAGAAAAACCGAATGTTTTTGTTTTACTCAGCAAACATTTAATCCAGGCCAACATCGCGACATGCCCGTATTATTTCATATTGATCAGCATTTACCAAAAAATATTAATACGATTACTTTAGCCTATACCTTATTTGACACAATGGGTTTAAAACACGCAAAAATAACACTTCAAACTTTAGGCCATATTCCAATTTAAAAAAACCTTTCATGGAAAAACTCAACCTAAGATCACGTTAAAGGATAAACGCTGATGAAAAACAAAGACTCTTCATACTATGTGCCAGAACAAAGTGCTTGGCCCATTATAGGTGCTCTGTCATTACTTTTTTTAGCATTTGGCTCACTTAACTTTGATAAACATTGGGGGCTTATCGTATTTATAATCGGCGTAGCTGGATTAGTGTTTATGTTATGTGGCTGGTTTTGGAATGTCACTCAAGAAAGTGATGCTGGTTTATACAATCAGCAAATGGATAAAACGTTTCGCTGGGGCATGCTATGGTTTTTAATCTCTGAACTTTTTTTATTTGGCTTATTAATCGGGTCTATTATTCATGTACGATTTTCCATTACGCCATGGCTCGCTGGGCAAAGTGGCGACGCATCACAATTAACCCATTACTTACTCTGGCCAGATTTTGCTAAGCATTGGCCATTAATAAAACCACCAAGCTCTACAGTTGCAACTAGCACAATGAATTTAAGTTCTTTACATCAAATTTCACTCATTAATTTAATTATTCTACTATCTAGTGCCTTACTTTTGACAGATTCACTGTATCATTTTAAAAAAATGCGTTATAAATTATGTCGAGTTACTTTAAATATAAGCATATTATTAGCGTGTATTTTTTTAATTTCACAAAGCTATTATTTTTTTCATCTCATTCATATTCATATCATTGCTAAAAGCGGTGTTTATGGTAGTTTTTTAATCGCCTTCTTAGGATTACATCTGTTAAATATTATTGCTGCATTGTTATTCATATGCATTTTATGTTTTCGAGTCTATAAAAATAAACTATTAAAAAAAAATGCATTTTCTTTCGACGCTGCGGTTTGGTGGTGGGATTTTCTTGCAGTAATCTTAGCATTAGGATTTTTTTTAATTTTGTAAACCTATGAAAAAAAATATTTTTTATCTACAATTTAATAATTACTGCTTTGCGCCTACCTTACTTTCCAGCTTGATGGTAATATTTTTATTTCCCCTACTCGTTTATTTAGGATTTTGGCAAATCCATCGCGGTGATTTCAAAAATCATATTCAAAAAATATTTAACCAACACTCCTTATCCTCACCTATCGATTTAAATCAAGATAAGAACATTGTTTTTGAAAAGAATTATTTTCCAGGCATTATGCAAGGACATTTTGATAATAAACACACCTTTTTATTAGACAATAAAATATATTCACATAAAGTTGGCTATGAAATATTAACCCCTTTTATTTTAAAAAATAGTCAAGAAATCGTATTAGTAAATAGAGGATGGATTTCTCAAGGTTTGAATAGGAAACAAATACCCAAAATACCGTCTTTGGATAATGAACTAAAAATACATGGATTAATTGTATTTCCTAGCAAAACTTTTAGCCTCGAACAAACAATTGAAAATGGATGGCCGAAAAGAATACAATCCATTCATTCTGATTTCTTAAAAAAAAATAATTTTCAGCCTTTTATACTGATAATTAATACCCAATCAGCTTATAGCTTTACACCACTTTGGCAACCTATATCTTTACAAGCCAAGCGTCATTATGCCTATGCTTTTCAGTGGTTTGGTTTAAGCTTAACCTTATTTATTGCTTTTTTTGCTACGCATATCCGTCGTTTATGAAAAAAAAACAACCCATAAATTATCTGTTTATTCTTCTACTGTTATTAATCATATTTTTAACACCCTTAATAATAGCCATCATGCTTTATAATAAAAATCCACTCTGGTTACATCACCAAACGGTCAATAAAGGCACGCTCATTTCTTCCAGCTTGAATCTACAGCAAATAAAATTAATTTCGCATAAAACAACGTTAAGTTCACTGAATGGAACCTGGTTTTTATTTTATTTAACAGAAACACTGTGTCGAGAATCATGTCATAAAAATTTAGCTATGTTGCGAAAAATTACTATAGCACTGGGTAAGAATCGTTATCGTGTAAAGTACGGCTTAATACAAACCAAGAAAAAATCATTAACTATTCACTCTTTTATTAATAAGGATGCAAATTTATTATACTTTACAATCTCAAAATCGGAATTTTTAAAAAACTTTTTTTGGACACTAAAAATTCAACATCCAACGGATGCCTATTATTTAGCTGATCCGTTCGGAAAAATTATTTTATATTATCCCAACAACGCCTCTGGAGAGGATATATACCAAGATTTAACGCGTTTATTGACAATTTCAACAACAGGATAAAACATGTTATCGGAAAACAAATCTGCTTTATATTTTTTATATATAGCTTTTTTTTTGGCTTTTATCGTTATACAACTTGGCGCATACACTCGCTTAAAAGATGCAGGTTTAGGCTGCCCCGATTGGCCAGGTTGTTATGGAAAATTAACATTACCTAAACAACCTAGCATATTGAATAATACGCCTTACATAGGCCAAACATTAAATCCTGCTAAAGCATGGCCAGAAATGATCCATCGCTATGCAGCCGCTAGTTTAGTAATATTAAGCTTTGCAGCGGTAGTTTTAATTATTTATAAACACAAATTATCAAAGCAACCAGTTTGGATTGCCACCATCTTGCTTATATTATTATTTTTTCAAGGCTTACTAGGCAAATGGACTGTTACATTGCGCCTACACCCTTTGGTTGTGATGTCGCATTTACTCGGTGGTTTAGCATTGTTAAGTTTGCTTTGGATATTAATATTACGCTTAAGTCGACTTTCCATTAAACAAACGTCAAAGTCGGAACAGAAATTAAAAGGATGGGCGGTATTCGGTTTATTATTAATCATTCTACAAATTAGTCTAGGTGGATGGACCAGCGCTAATTACGCAGCCTTTGTTTGCCCAGATTTTCCCCTCTGTCAAGGCCGATGGTGGCCAAGCATGAATTTCTCAGAAGGTTTTCATCTTTGGTTAAATTCACATATCAATTACGAAGGGGGCATCTTATCGCATACAGCACGCACCGCCATTCAAATGGCACATCGGATAATGGCAGTAATTACAACTGTCTATCTTAGTTTATTGATTTATAAATTATTTAATGTGACAAAAAGAAACTTTTTACACGGCCTCGCTGTATTTCTAATATGTTTATTAACTTTACAAATTAGTATAGGCATCTTAAATGTATTATGGTTATTACCGTTGCCTATCGCTATGACACATAATGCAGTAGCAGCATTGTTACTGTTAAATCTCATCACATTAAATATTAGCTTATTTATGGAAAATACTAAATAAAAAGATGAAAAATATTTCATTTTTTATTCTATATTAAAAAACTATTGACTAGATAATCATTTTTTTTATTTCGCATTTAGAATCTTGATTAACAATTTCTTCCTGGTTTCTATGGAAAAATTTACTAAGTATTTTTAAAAAATTTTTTGATTTAACATGTGCTTGCTTTTGTTTTGAATCTTCTTTTTAATGAGAAAAGCAGATAACTTTCACAAATTCCTCTTCTCCTTTATTTAATGCTTGATTAAGTTCCTGCAATAAGCTTAATCTTTGATCATGCTTAACAAGTAATGGCTGTGAAGGAAGAGTTGAGACTATGGAAACAGATTTACTTGTAGTTTTAAGAGATATATACTTCCATTTGGTTAAATAAGCACCTCCAATTTCATTTGGAGTTTTAATTACTCGACTACAAGATTGCTCATAGTCTAATTTTTTATAAGATCCTTCAAAATTATGAGACGTAATAGCGTTACTTGCCTTAAATACATTATAACTTTTCTTCATGGTTGATCCTTATTTTTTTTATTTTTAAATTTTTTAAAACATTAAGCAAATATAGTTATCATCGTATTATTTTCATTCAACGTAGAAACTATATTTTCTAACAGTAATGTACCCTCCGTTTTGTTATGGCGCTTAAAAAACTGCCCTATTTTTTGTATTATAGATATGTCCCTATGTTTATTAAGAATGTCATTTGTGCTAATTCCATATACGTGATTATAGAAATTTTCAGGTGTATAACCATTCAGCTTATTTAATAAGTCGGTAGTAATATATTTTTTACTCTTAGTAACTTGATCATTAGATCGAAAAAAATATTTCTTGGATAAATGTTTTGTATACGATAAAAGTAAATTATTAATCTTTTCTTTTACTTCTGGGTTCCAATTAGATGAACTTTCCTCTTTAGTAATAAGGCAATTATATGTTGGTTGTACAGAAATCGAAGTGCTTTGTACATTCTTTTGACTACTCTCAAATTCAGATTTATTTGTAATACTTACATTATTATGCTCATTGATTTCAATTTTTGATAATAACAATTCGGTATCTTGCTTGGAAGAACAGGATTCCTGCTGATTACCTGTATCATGAATAGCGAGTTCAATTATGCGTGAGGAACGTTTGTCAACTACATTATCCGCTATTAATTTATTATCTTTTTTACTTATAAAATAAGGATCCAGGAATATTCCTAAAATACTCACAGAAAATTGTTTCTCTATTTCATTAAGAATATCCGCTATAATATCTAGAATTTTCAGATGAGGATCATCTATTTCAGTATTAAATATCATATCGTGCTGATCTTCGCTTTTGTGATCTGCTTTACTCAAAGATAGGTTTTTAATTAGATTAACATCCAATTTATCCCAATAATTATTCAATAATTTAGCTAGGTCTTGGGTTAGCTGCTCAGATGCTGCTTTATGTTGATAAAATAAAAAAATCGGAAAGGATGAATCTGAATTAGATGTATTAAATTGATATTGCCGTAAGTATTCTTTATTTTTTTTAGAGTAACTTTTCTTTTTAGTATTTCTATAGGGGATAAAAGGTTTTACTATTTCATTAACAATTTTCTTTGCTTTTTTTTTCGTCTGGACAAGAACTGTTTTAGTCATAATCCCAAAAGGTTTTCTTTTTATGGTATGAGCTAAGTTAAATTGATTCTGCTCAGGTGGCGTCTGTAAGCATAATACATTCAGGTTTTTTACTGTGTTCTTCAATGAATCTATCGATATGGAATCACTATCATTTTCACAATATGGATAGATATTAAGTGCATAATGTGGTTGCTTGTCTGATTGCTTACTTAAATCAGGACGAGAGTTATCTAAAAGAGCACAGGTCACCACTTTTTTAATATTAAAAATCCGCATCTTGTTATTAATCTCATTAAATTAAAAAGGGACAGTTTAAAAGCCCCTTTTTAACTAAGCAAGTCTTTACTTACTAAGCGATAGTCTAGTAGTATTAGTTTTCAAATCGTCTAGTTGTTCGTTAAGTGTGTTAACTAATAACTCGGATGTAACTTTTCCTCCACGCCAGAAAAATGCAGCAAAGCTACGTAAAAAGCTTATACCTCGATATTTAGATACAACATCTTTTACTTGACTAAGAGTTTGTTTTAGAATGGCAATATTCTCAAGCAACACTTCATTGGAAGCGTCATTTTCCTGATTTGTTTCAGCTTTAACTAATAATTCGATTTTTTTTGTAATTTTTTGAATAGAATTAAATTTTTCTTTAGCAGAGTGAATATTGGACTGTAATAATCTTTTAGCATGAAATGTCAATTCTTTTTCAGATATTTGTATAAGTAAGAATAGTTGTTTTTGTTGTATTTGTAATTCTTTCTGATTAAGTTGATGTAATTCATTTAATTTATGAGCAAGTTCACACAAATCTAAATTTAAATCATTAACTGACTTCGATCTAGGGTCAAATTCAGAAAATTCTTTATTTAAAATATTAATTTTCTGCTCAACTTGATCTTTACAAAAATTTACGGCTTCGGAATTAACTAAAGCAGAAATTACTTGGTGATAGTATTCTGCAGTTAGATTTAAATTTTTTGTTAAGTTGGTAAAACATTGGTGATTAGCCTTAAATTCAGTAATTGAGTTAATTAAAGCTTTTATCGCATCAATACAAGCTGATATTTCAGTTGTTTTTTCGCTAATTGCTTCTTCTGATAGCTTGATTAAACCTAATTGGCTAGCCAAATAGTTTTTATATCTAGAATCCCATGCTTTTTCTAGAAATGCATTTTTTATTTTTTCCACTATTTTCTTCAAATATTTAACACATATAGCATCAATTTCAGATAGTTTTTTTTTAATTTCTTTAGGATCTATTAAGTCTTTTTCCATTTCAGTTTTTAATTTTTTTTTCTGAATAGCTAAAGCACTATTTAAACTTTCAATTTCTTTTTTATTACTATATTCTTCTTCAATTAAATTCATCAAAAAATTTAATTGATCAAATTTTTCTTGTATAGGTTGTCTCAGTATTTTAATTTCATTATCTATTTTTGTGTTACAGTCAGTTACCAATCCAACATCTGTTTGCTTGGCTAGTATATTTTTACTTTCTTCTAAAAGTTTATTAACCTTTGGGAAATCACGATATCTTTCTAAATCATCCGCTTTAATCTGTAATTCAGCTAACTCTTGCTGTAAACTTTCATCTTTAATTTGTTGTAAATGTAACAATGGATACATACTATCCCCTTATTATTTTATTAAGGACAGAAAACTCTGCCCTTGTTTTAGAGTTGTTAAACCGTAGGTCTGATCGGAGCAATTTCTTTGGTTAAAGTGTCTATTTGAGCACGTAATTCATTGACATACTCAATACTTTTCACTTTTCCACCACCCCAAAGTGTTGCAAAACATTTAAATGCCGAAAAACCTCGGTAACGCGATAAAGTTTCAAGATTTTGTTTGTCGTTAATACTATCTTTAAATTTGGAAAATTTTTCATCTAAACTTACCAGCCCTTCTGAAGTAGTTTTTGATGTTATTTCTTTACAACTATCTTTTAAATCCGCAGCTAGATTAGTAATTTCAGATAAAACTTTAGATTTTTCATTGCCGTTAAAATAGCTATTCTTAATATTGCTTCCATGTCTTTCCATTTTAACTAAGTTAGTATTATCTCCTTTTTCAGTAAAAAAAGAGCGAATTTTTTGCGCACCGTCAATTAGTTGCGCGCGTTCGGCATTTTCAAATGAATCTTGACTTTGAACTGAATTGTGAGAAGAAGATAGATCTGAAAAGATTGCTATTCTTGGTATTTCAGTTGAATTTTCTTTTGGTAAATCATCAAATGATAGTGTTTTTCTTAAAGATGCATTTTCAGATGTTCTTTCATATCTTTCAGAACTAGGGCGAGACATTATGGGAGAAGATGGTAGTGAATTTGCAATGGCCTCTATTAGTAACTTATCTTCTTTTTCAATTGAAGTAACAGCTTCAAAATAATAATCCTGATCTGCTTCTAAAAATTTAATGAAATTATTGATTGATTGTTTATCTATATTATTATTTTCTAAAAAATTAATTAGGTTTTTATTAATATATTTTTGGAAATCTTTACTTTGAGACTCGACTATCTTAAAAAACAACAAATCTTTATCCGACTCTACGTAGTTTTCATTATCCGCTATTTCTTCAATAGCGATAGTACCTTTAAAAATTTTTTTAATTTTATTAAAATTGTGGTTTTTTATTACTAAAAGCTTGTAATCTTGATTTTCAGATTGGTCTTTGTATTTTGGATTTTTTAGAGTGACAAAATATATAGGGTGCATATCAAACCTCTTTTTTTGTTATTTTTAGTTTTATTAAATGAAAATATTTTTTATTTCATTTAATTTTTATTCGGAGACAATTTATCACTAATAAAATAATTTTGTCTAGTTATTTTTTTATTTATTTAAAATACAAATTTTTAAATTTATTTAAATTTTAAAATAATTTATTATCTTCAAAATAGCGTTATAACTTTATAAAATAAAAATAATTAATAATTTAATTTTTTTCTTAAAGCTCTACCTTTAATGAGAATATTCTCGTATAATTTTTTTGCCTCATTGAAGGATATCGAAAACCATAAGGGAACACATGCTAAAGAATTTTGCTACTTGCTTGGCTAGTAAGGCACTAATCTATTTGGAATTAGGAAAATGGCGTGTCACTAGCTTAATGCTAGTTACTGTTTGGGTAGGCATGACCCTTGCTTCTCCGACACCGGTTTCTTGGCGATTAAGTTTGTTTACATTACTTGGTATTGGTTTAGTAGCCATTTCTGCGGGAGCGCTGAATCATTTATTAGAACATCGTTTGGATAGCATCATGGCACGCACAGAACGACGTCCTTTGCCACAAGGAAAAATTTCAACGAAACATGTTCTACTATTTTCTCTAAGTGCTAGTTTATTAGGATTAGTCATAGTAAGACTATCAAGTAATCTATTAACCTGTTTTTTAAGCTTTCTTAGTTTAGTTGCTTATGCATTTATTTATACATTATATTTAAAAAGACATACCGCGCAAAACATTGTTATTGGCGGCTTAGCCGGTGCAACACCGCCTCTGCTAGGTTGGACCGCAGTAACAGCAAACATTGATCCAGGTGGATTGATCCTGGTTTTAATTATTTTTATTTGGACACCTCCCCATTTCTGGTCATTAGCGATTGCTAGACACACTGACTATGCCAAAAGCAACCTACCGATGTTGCCAGTGACGCATGGCATCGCTTATACCAAGCAACAAATTTTTCTTTACACGCTGCTTTTAAGTGGAATTAGTTTGTTACCCTTCAGCATAGGCATGAGTGGTTTTTTTTATTTGATTACTGCTTTACTGTTAAATGCGGGATTTATAGTTGTTGCGGCAGATTTATTAAAGCAAACTAAAGCCGCAACAGCGATAAAAACTTTTCATTATTCGAATTTTTATTTACTTATGTTGTTTGCTTGTTTGTTCATGGACCATTCTTTAATGAGGAATATTTAATGACCTGCCCTATCTCTAATAAACGATTTTTAGCTTTTATCATTTTTGCCATACTTGCTTTAGGCTTAGGTATAGGCGTCAATCTATGGCACTCTACAAAAACTCGCATCGTTATACCTCCTATTGCTGGCACTAACATCGATCAACCACAATTAATGCCTGAGTTTCATCTCGTTAATGGACTAGGTAAACCCTTTACAAACCATAATTTAAAGGGCCATTTCAGCTTACTGTTCTTTGGCTTTACTCATTGTCAAAGCATTTGCCCACTGACGATGGCTATGTTGACGAAACTTTATACGGAATTAAAAACCGATAAAATCCCTCTCCCGCAAGTGATCTTTATTACACTCGATCCTCGACGAGACACACCAAAAGTAGTAGGCACTTATGTTAAAGCGTTTAATCCTAATTTTATCGGTGTAACCGGTCCGCTAGCAGGAATCCAACAATTAAGTAAACAAATGGGTGTCGTATATATACAAGCCCAGCAAAGTAAATCTTCGGAAAATAACTATCAGATTGACCATAGCGGAACATTATATTTAATCAATCCAGAAGGTAAATTGACTGCTATTTTTTCACCTCCTCATGATGAAGCAAACATCAAACAAGACTATAAGAATTTAGTTCGCCAACAATGAGCCATTTATATAGACTATACTCTTCGTACTTGGATTTTTTGGCGCTATGGACCATAGAAAAATGCTAGTTTTTCAGTTGATTTAAACAGAATTGACTGAATTACTAGAAAATTTAATTGTATGAAGGTACATTATCCCCACAAAGCCTTCTTATAGTGAAGGCAAACAGTCTATTAAAAAAAATTACATGAAAAAACAACGTGTTATGGTTGGCCTATCGGGGGGTGTCGATTCCTCAGTGACTGCTTTATTGCTTAAAGAGCAAGGTTATCAAGTCGAAGGGCTATTTATGAAAAATTGGGAAGAAGACGATACTGAAAATTATTGCTCAGCCAGTGTCGACATTGCCGATGCACAAGCCGTCTGTGATAAATTAGAGATTCAACTTCATACGGTTAATTTTGCAGCCGAATATTGGAATCGTGTCTTTACGCATTTTTTAGCAGAATATCAATTAGGCCGTACGCCCAACCCGGATGTCCTATGTAATAGAGAAATTAAATTTAAAACATTTCTTGATTATGCTCTACAATGCGGCGCCGATTTCATTGCCACTGGCCATTATGCGGGAAAATCCTATGCAAATAACTCATACCAATTACTCAAATGTGCTGATCAAAATAAAGATCAAACCTATTTTTTATATACTTTAGGCCAAGAACCTTTGGCCAAAACCTTATTTCCACTAGCTAAGCTTACCAAACCAGAAGTGCGACAAATCGCTAAATCGGCAGGATTTCTTAATGCGGCTAAAAAAGATAGTACCGGTATCTGCTTTATTGGCGAGCGCAAATTTAAACATTTTTTACAAACCTACTTACCCGCACAACCTGGCAACATAGAAACATTAGCCGGCGAAATACTCGGACAGCATGATGGCCTGATGTTTTATACCATAGGTCAACGGCAAGGATTGCATCTTGGTGGTCAAAAAGAAAAATCCGCATCACCTTGGTATGTCGCTGATAAACAACTCGCACGTAATACATTAATAGTGGTACAAGGACACAATCATCCTAAGCTCTTTGCTCCTGCTTTGGTTTGCACACAATTGCATTGGATTAATGATCATCCTCCCATAAACCCATTATATTGCACAGCGAAAACACGTTTCCGACAATTGGAGACTCCTTGCCTAATCAAACCTTCAAATGACAAATACCATGTAGAATTTGAAAGTCCACAGCGAGCAATTACACCAGGTCAATCAGTCGTTTTCTATCAACAACAAACCTGTTTAGGAGGTGGAATTATTGATGCCACACTCTAATTCGACGCATAAACGCTTGATCATTGGCTTAGGTGAAACTGGACTCTCTTGTGCACGCTATTTTACACGATTAAAATTGCCTTTTACCCTCTTGGATAGTCGTTTAAATCCACCAAAGTTATCTGAATTTCAAAAAGAATTCCCGCACGTTGCTTATCATTTAGGACCTTTTAATCCTATACATTTCCAAGATTGTACCGAATTAATTGTGAGTCCCGGCGTCGATCCAAACGAAAAAAACATCAGCAAAGCGATTAAGCAATATAAACTTAAACCTTTAGGCGATATTGAATTATTTGCCCAACACGCGCATGCACCTATCATCGCGATTACTGGTAGTAATGCCAAAGGCACAGTTACGAGCTTAGTAGGCGATATGATACGTCAGGCAAACCTAAAAGTTGCGGTAGGAGGGAATATTGGCAAACCGGTATTAGATTTGCTTAATGAACCAATACCAGATTTTTATGTATTAGAAATTTCAAGTTTTCAATTAGAAACGACTTATCATTTACGTCCTAAGTTAGCCAGCATACTCAACATTAGCCCGGATCATTTAGATCGGCATAAAACCTTAGCCGCTTATATATCCGCCAAGCGACGGATTTATCAGGAATGTGAAATTGCTTTATGGAACCGAGAAGATGTAAATACTTACCCTGACTATAAAGCAAAAAAAATAATCAGTTTTGGTTTAGAGTCACTAAAACCTGATTCAAAAGAATTTGGCTTGCAAATGGTCAATCAAAAATCCTATCTTGCAGCAGGTAATCAAGTTTTACTATCTGTTGAAAAAATGCCTATCAAAGGTCGTCATAATTGGTCCAATGCCTTAGCTGCTTTAACGATAGGACATGCCATTGGATTACCAACAGCGGCTATGCTAACCGCGCTTTGTCAATTTAAAGGTTTACCTCATCGTTGCCAATGGATTAAAAAGCATAAAGGAGTGACCTGGTATAATGATTCTAAAGCAACCAATGTTGGAGCAACGCTCGCTGCCTTAAATGGATTAGGCCCATCTATTTCAGGTAAAATCATTTTAATTGCGGGAGGCTTAGCCAAAGGCGCCGATTTTTCATTGTTACATGATCCCGTAAAGCGCTATGTTAAAAAGATGATTTTAATTGGTCAAGATGCCACTTTATTAAAAAATACTCTAGAAAAAAGTACTCCTATCGAAATGTCTGCTGATTTGGCGCAGGCGGTAAATTTAGCCCATCAAAGCGCAACACACGGCGATATTGTACTTCTATCTCCCGCCTGTGCCAGCATGGATATGTTTAAAAATTATGAAGAGCGTGGTGATGTTTTTAGCGATTTAGCTCGAGGAATCCATTGATATGCCTAAATCGGATGTTTCATCCATCGTTTTGTATGATCGTTGGTTACTTATCGTTATTTCTACCTTACTTGCTTTTGGCCTATTAATGGTCGCTTCAAGTTCTATTGTAATTTCTGAGCATCAATATGGTCAGCCTTTCCATTTTTTTTTCCATCAGCTTTTTTACTTAGTCTTAGGAATCGCTGCCGGAATAATTGTAATACAAATAAAAACCTCTTACTGGCAGCAAATTAGTCTTGCGTTATTAGTACTCAGTATTGGTTTACTTTTTTTAGTTTTATTACCTGGTATTGGCAGACAAGTTAACGGAAGTATGCGCTGGTTAGGTTTTGGTCCTTTTGGATTACAAGTTTCTGAATTCGTCAAATTAACTATGATTGTTTATCTAGCAGGTTATCTATTACGTCAAGAAAAGCAGGTACAAAATCAAATCCGTGGCTTTGTTAAGCCATTAATGGTTCTGGCTGTCATTACTTTTTTACTACTCCGCGAACCCGATTTTGGAGCGGCCACAGTCATATTAGTTACTAGTTTAGGGATGTTATTTTTAGCCGGTGTACGAATTTGGCAATTTATTATTCTGTTAACGGGTGTCTCGGTTATCTTAGGCGTCTTAGCGATTAGTTCACCCTATCGGTTAGCGCGTCTAACGACTTTCCTTAATCCTTGGGCTAACCAATTTGATTCAGGTTATCAATTAACTCAATCATTAATTGCTTTTGGTCGTGGAGGCTGGATTGGTGTTGGACTAGGAGAAAGCATACAAAAGTTATTTTATCTCCCTGAAGCACACACAGACTTTTTGTTTGCAGTGCTTACCGAAGAACTAGGGTTAATAGGCGGGTTATTTATGATCCTATTATTTTCATTGTTAGTCTGGCGGGCACTCTATATAGGCTACCGTTGTTTTAATATTGGCCAGCGTTTCTCCGCATATCTTGCCTATGGCATTGGTTTAAACATTGCTTTACAAGTCATGATTAATATTGGTGTCAATACTGGCGTATTACCCACCAAAGGGTTAACACTACCGCTCATGAGTTATGGAGGAAGCAGTTTACTCATGACCTGCATCATGCTGGCGTTATTGTTGCGTATCGATTATGAATATCGATTAATCCAATTTGGTTTTAAAGTCGATCAATAGCATACATTTCAACTAGGCACCTTAAGTCAAAAACTGCTATATAACATGAAAGTTGAAGATACTAGCCCAATAGTGCCACAATACCCCTCCTTACATAATATATAGGTTTTTAGTCATGAAAATCCCTTTTGTTGATCATCAAATGGGACGTATTCGACACCTGCATTTCGTCGGAATAGGCGGTGCCGGCATGGGTGGTATTGCTGAAATTTTATTAAATGAGGGCTATATTATTTCCGGCTCTGACCTCCAAGAAAATACCATGACTCGACACCTGCGAAAATTAGGTGCAGAGATCCAACTTGACCATCACGAAAAACATATACGTGATGCCGATGTGATTGTCTATTCTAGTGCGGTATCCCTCGACAATATAGAAATCGTGGCCGCACGTAATGCGCTTATACCCGTCGTTCCAAGGGCTTTGATGCTCGCTGAATTAATGCGCTTTCGTTATAGTATCGCCGTCGCAGGTACACACGGAAAAACAACCACAACCAGTTTAGTGGCCAGTTTATTAGGAGAAGGTGGACTGGATCCAACATTTGTTATTGGTGGCAAATTGAATAGCACCAGTACGCACGCACGTTTAGGCGCTGGCCGCTATTTAGTCGCTGAAGCTGATGAAAGTGATGCTTCTTTCCTATATTTAAAACCCATGATTGCTATTGTGACCAATATTGATATGGATCATATGGGAACTTATGATGGTAATTTTCAGCAACTAAAAAAAAGCTTTTTGGAATTTTTATGGCATTTACCTTTTTATGGTTTAGCCATTATGTGCTGTGATGATCCCTTTGTCCGATCAATCTTACCTGATATTATGCGCCCTATTATTACATATGGATTTAGTGAGGATGCGGATATTCGCATCAGCTCTTTTCAGCAAAAAGGTATTAAAAATTACTTTACCGTCACTCGACCGAAGAAAAAACCATTAGATATAACCTTAAACCTCCCGGGTGAACATAATGCATTAAATTCACTCGCTGCTATAGCCGTTGCCTCCGAACTTGGGATTAAAGATGATGTAATATGTGGTGCTTTATCGCATTTCAGTGGTGTGGATCGACGTTTTCAAATATTAGGAAAATTGAAATGTAAACAAGGCCATGCTTTATTAATTGACGACTATGGCCATCATCCACGTGAAATTGCTGCGACTTTAAAAGCCATTCGTAGCGCCTGGCCAGATCGACGTTTAGTCATGACTTACCAACCTCATCGTTACACACGAACACGCGATCTCTTTGCAGATTTCGTAGAAATTTTATCTGAAGTCGATCGTTTGCTACTATTAAATGTTTATTCAGCTGGAGAAACACCGATACCTGGCGCAGACAGCGCAGCTTTATTAAAATCGATACATTTAAATAATCAATCAAGTCCTATCCATATCGAAGATAAAAAAAATCTGACCGAAACCTTACATGAGGTTTTACAAGACGGTGATGTATTGCTGTTACAAGGAGCCGGAGATATTGGCAGTATTGCACAGAGTCTGGCGCTCGCCATTGAGAACGATTAATTTATGCAAAATTTACGCGGTCAACTTCTAGAAAACGCGACACTGGCTGAATACTCTTCATGGCAAGTCGGTGGCAGAACAGATCGTCTATATAAACCTGCCGATATGAATGATTTGATTAATTTTATACAACAAGTACCTCCACAAGAACCTTTGATTTTTTTAGGGTTAGGCAGCAATACACTGATACGAGATGGCGGCATCAAAGGAACAGTAGTGATCACACAAGGCACACTTAACAAACTAAAAAGTATCGACGCTACAACACTTTATGCCGAAGCCGGTGTTGCTTCACCAGCCTTCGCTCGATTTTCGGCGAGAAAAAATTTAATCGGTGCTGAATTTTTAGCAGGTATTCCTGGTACCATTGGAGGCGCTTTAGTCATGAATGCCGGATGTGATGGTAATGAAACTTGGAGTATAGTTAAATCAGTCCTTACCGTAAATCGGCAAGGTGAAAAAAAAATTCGTTATCCTAGCGAATATAAAATTGCTTACCGTAGTGTCAGTGTATTTCCCGATGAATATTATTTGGCAGCCGAGTTTCAATTAAAACTCGGCTACAAAGAAAAATCCTTAAGCAAAATTCGTGATTTACTTAAATATCGCGCAGACACTCAGCCTACTAATGAGCCAAATTGCGGTTCGGTGTTTCGTAATCCTCCTGATAATTATGCTGCACGTTTGATCGAAGCGTGTGGTCTTAAAGGTTTAACCATAGGAGATGCAATGGTTTCCAACAAGCATGCTAATTTTATTATTAATAACGGTCATGCCAGCGCCACCGACATTGAAGCCTTGATTGAAAAAATTGCTGAGTGTGTATTCCATAAATTTCATATTCGTTTAGTGCCTGAAGTACGTGTTATCGGAGAAGCTTAAACTTATAAATCTTGTAATTGTTTATTCATCAATGCAAACGATTCTTCCCCCATTTGATCTTTGACTAAGCAATATTGTGATAAATAAAGCAGCAATACACTAAAAGGAAGTATCGCTAACATGCCAAATGGAAATTTTAGCCGAGCTATACCACCAAAGGGGCCCAAATATGAAAGTATAAATAAAATAGATAGGTAAGAAAAAAACCAATATAAACTAAAATTATTGACCCAAAAAAATTGACGTTTTTGATAACAAAGATAAATAATAAAACCCACTAGAATAGCAGCATAAAGTTTCCATATCACTGAAAAACCACACCAATAAAGCATTAAATTAGCCACATAGAATGCAATATGACAAATAATTAAACTCGCTGATAGCCTGAATGGACGATGTTGCTCAGGTTGCATTTTGCGTAATGCTAACAAACAAATAGGCCCAATCCCATACGAAAGTATACTTGCCGAGGATAAAAAGGCCACCATTTTTTGCCAACCTGGAAATGGCAAAAAAGCGCAAATTCCTACTAAAAAATTAGCATACAGCGTAACATACGGAATTTGATAACGATTGAGTTTTAAAAAAAAAGGCGGTAAATGCTTATTCAATGCCATGCCATAGAGAATGCGGGACGTAGCGGCGGTATAAACTAATGTCGTCCCCAATGGTGAAAAAGCGGCATCAAACAACAATAATACAGCCACCATACTAAGACCTAACAATAAGGTTAAACCTACTAACGGACCACTATCACCAGGAAAACTAAGATGCTGCCATCCATGCTGCAGATATGCTTTAGGTACCGCCATCAAAAAACTAAGTTGCAACATAAAATACAAAATAAATCCAACTAACACCGCACCTAAAATGGCAATAGGAATACTTTTTTGCGGATTTTTTACTTCACCTGCCAACATCAAACCATTTTGAAAGCCGGTAAACGCAAACGCTATGCCACCTGCAGATAAAGCTGAAAATATATTTATCCAACTGACTTTGCTCGTTAAATCAAGCGTGATGTTTTGTAAAGTCGGCGAAGTATGAATTAAAGCAACAATAGCAATCGATGGTAAAAGAAATTTCACTATGCTCGCGTATTTATTACATTCCGCTAAAAATTTAATGCCATAACTATTCAGCACCACAATAAAAAACATGATTACTACCGCGGCCAAATAACCTAGGTGTGATAACTTAAAATAAGTGGTTTCTTTAACTAATAAAAAAGGAAAGAAATGACTGCTATATTGCAAAATAGCTTGGATTTCTATCGGAGTCATCACCACATAGGCTAGCCATGTGATCCAAGAAAATAAAAATCCTACTTCTCTGCCATGCGTATAGGTAGGATAATTTGATAAACCGCCAGAAATTGGTAGCAACGTTCCCAATTCACATAACGGTAAGGCTATGAATAACATAAAAAGTGCTGCAATCATCCAACTGACGAGCGCATTGGGTCCAGCCATTTGCGCACCGATAAAAGGCGTAAATAACCAGGCAGAGCCTATCATGCCACCCGCTGCGGCAATTAAGATATTAGTCGTTGAAATATCACGCTTTAACAATTTTTTAAATCCTTTTCTTACTATATAGCCAAATAGCTAAACTCAAATCAATAGTTTAGCAATTATTAAAAATTCGTAGTTAGAATTTTTTAATAATTCTAATAAAACGATACAATTTTATACAGACAACTACTTATTTACTCTTAGTTTGCCAAACGTTGTAAATGTATATGTTGTATTTTCTTTGATATTTTCTGGTAGCTTCGCTGTAGGTATGGGCATATAAAATGCGGTTTTATCGATGTCTTTAGCTTGCTGTTGTTTTTGACTTTCAACATGTTCAATAATTATCCCTGCTTGGAAAAGCCTCGTCCGAGAATAAGTGCCAGGAATTACATTGTTATTTTCAACGTTTTCATTGAAGAGAGGGCGTTTCTTCAATTGTAACTTTTCATTCATGCTTTCGCTTGCTATTTTCTCTTCTCCTTGCCCTAAATGTTTTGCTAAATATCTCTGTTGCGAAGGGATAACATGTTTTAACATAACTGATACTCATAATAAATTTATGAGTATCAGTTTAATAATAGATTATTAAGAAAAGCTTAAACACTCTATTTCATTGCATAAAAGCTTATAATTTTCAGTTAATCTGCTAAAACCTTTCGTTGTTTCTCGAACAGCTGATTGATTCCTTTCTCTGCTACAGCTAGCATTTGTTCCAGTTGCTGTTTGGAAAAAGCATTTTTTTCCCCAGTGGCTTGCACTTCCAATAGACCACCATGCTCTGTCATTACTACATTCATATCCGTCTCAGCTTGAGAGTCCTCCGCATAATCTAAGTCCAAGAGCACTTGTCCTTGATAGATACCGACTGACACAGCAGCAACCAGAAATCGCAAAGGATCTGGTGTCAACTCACCTTTTTTCTTCATTACAGTTAAGGCATCCTTCAATGCAACACTTGCACCGGTAATAGCGGCTGTTCGAGTTCCACCATCGGCTTGAATCACATCGCAATCTAAAAAAATAGTATTTTCACCTAACTGTTTTAGATCCACACTCACACGCAAAACACGCCCTATTAAGCGTTGAATTTCTAAACTTCGACCGGTTTGTTTGCCTCTACTCGCCTCTCGTTCGGAACGAGTGTGGGTTGCACGAGGCAACATACCATATTCTGCAGTAATCCAACCTTGGCCTGAGCCTTTCAAAAATTTTGGTACACCGGATACCACACTGGCTGTACAAAGCACTTTAGTATGGCCAAATGTTACCAGCACAGAGCCTTCAGCATACTGCGTATAAGAACGCGTCAGTTTAATTACTCGAAGTTCATCATTAGCACGTTGTGTCGCACGCATGGATACTTTCCTTTTATAAAACTAGATTTTATTTGTAGAGTGATTAAAATAGGGCCTAGCAAAAATAGGCATTATACTTTTTAACTTGAAAATTACCATGACTAATAGCATGACGGCTTTTGCCAGAAAAGAAAAACAAGCCGAATGGGGTCAAGCCGCATGGGAAGTTCGTAGTGTCAACCATCGTTATTTAGAAATCGTTCTTTCTTTACCTGATACCTTCAGCCATTTAGAACCTTTGATCCGAAAATTCATGCAAGCACGCTTGCAACGCGGCAGAGTAGAAGCAAAATTACGTTACAAACCCTATATCAATAAAACGATGCCAATTCAGATCGATGAAGAATTAACCCTATCGCTTATCAGTGCTTATAAGAAAATTGGCCATCTAGCCGACACCAACACTCCCTTAAATCCAGGAGAATTATTACGTTGGCCACAATTACTCAATTTCCCTGAACTAAGCATCGAAGTGATACAACCTGAATTGATGAATTTATTTTCTGAGACTTTAGATGATTTTTGTAAGGTTCGCAGTATCGAAGGTAAGGCTATTTTTAAATTATTAAATCAACGCTTAATAAAGCTCGCGGATCTTCTGCAACATATTCAAATTCAATTACCTCATATCCTAAAACTACAACGCGAAAAACTTCTGACTCGATTACAAGACATTAAAACTAGTTTAGACCCTAACCGTTTAGAGCAAGAAATGCTATTATTTGCTCAAAAGACAGACATAGCGGAAGAACTCGATCGTTTACAAATTCATCTTCATGAATTTAAAAATTTATTAGCAAAAAACCAAGCTCAGGGCAAGCAACTTGACTTTTTATTACAGGAATTGAATCGTGAAGCCAATACTTTAGCTTCTAAGTCATTAAATGCCGAGCTGACGCTATCTGCAGTTAATGTCAAGGTTTTAATAGAGGAAATGCGTGAACAAGTGCAAAATATCGAGTAAAAGTATGAATATACCTGGAACACTTTATATTATATCAGCACCTTCAGGTGGTGGGAAAACCAGTCTCGTTAATGCCCTGTTAGAGTCGGTATCTAATTTAGAAGTTTCTATTTCCTATACCACTCGACCACCACGACCAGGTGAAAAAGAAGCTATAGATTATCACTTTATTGATCAAGCAGAATTTAAACAGCTTATCCGAAAAAAATCTTTATTAGAACATGCTATCGTTTTTGGTCATTATTATGGCACTTCACTCGATTGGGTGACCAAAAAAATAGAAGCGGGTACTGATATTATACTTGAAATTGACTGGCAAGGTGCACAGCAAATTAGAGAAAAAATGCCCGAATCAATAGGAATTTTTATTATTCCTCCTTCCTGGGAAGTATTAGAAAAAAGATTGCATCTGAGAGCGCAAGATAAAGAAGATGTGATAAAAAAACGCATGGCTGATGCAAAAGCTGAATTAACGCATTATGATGAATATGATTATTTAATTGTGAATGAAAACTTCTCTAATGCACTCGCTGATTTAAACGCTATCTTAAGAGTAAGACGTTTACGTTGTAGCATACAAAAAAAAGAACTTGCACCACTTTTGAAGGCCTTATTAAGCTAATCTATTCAATTAATTTTCATACCTCCTTAAAAAGACCCATAAAAAACAATATTTAAAACTTATAGAAGAGTATTTATGTTAAAAAAATTATTATGTGGTTTTCTCTTATTCAGTGTTTGCCCTATCTCCATTAGTTTGGCGATTAGCAAATCCAATAGCTGTCCAACCATCCAAGTTTGTTTTACACCAGGCCAAAATTGCACTAAAGAAATCATCGATGTGATCGATGCCGCTAAACAATCGATTTTTGTGCAAGCCTATAGCTTTACGTCTGCGCCCATCGCCGCTCATTTAGTTGCAGCAAAAAAACGTGGCGTAAAGGTCAATGTCATCCTGGATAAAAGTCAGAAAACGCAAAGATATAGTGCTT
>JBARFJ010000027.1:0-10318 GCA_049797115.1 Candidatus Aquirickettsiella sp.
TCACGAGTGCACCGGTTAAATTCGAAACAAATGGAATCTTGGGTGAGGAATAGCGAATCGCTTTAGCAACGGTATAAAAATCACTTAATATAGGGTCCATTAACGAAGAGTGAAATGCATGCGATACATTCAGCATTTGATATTCAAGCTGTTTTTCTACATGCAAATGCTGCGCTAATGACTCTAATCTATCCAATGCACCGGAGAGAACTGTATTTCTCGGACCATTCACGGCGGCGATCGAAATGCTAGGCTCTCTGACTAGATAAGGACCCACTTCTGCTTCGCCGCCAAACACGACCATCATTCCACCACCTGGAGGTAGCGTTTGCATCAAGCGCCCTCGCGCGGCAATTAAATGCAAACTGTCTTCCAGGCACATAACACCCGCTACACAAGCCGCTACATATTCTCCTACACTATGTCCCATTAATACCGTCGGCTTTATTCCCCAGGAAAACCACAATTGTGTTAACGCATATTCCAACGCAAACAAACCAGGTTGGGTATAGCGCGTCTCATTCAATAATTCACTAGCATTACCCCACAAAATAGCAGGCAACGTATAACCCAGTTCAGTGGCTAATATTGCTGAACAGTTATCAAACGCTTCACGGAATATTTTATAATCTTGATAAAGTAATTTACCCATCCCTACATACTGCGAACCTTGGCCACTATAAAGAAAAGCAAGTTGTTGCAAATTATTTTTTGTTTGTTTCCTAATTAAACTTTTATTTTTGGAAAAAAATTCCAATTTTTTTCGTAATTCAAGTACGCTACTAATTGGAAAAGCAATGCGGTGATCAAAATGTAGTCGTCCTACGTTTAGGGTATAGCCTATATCATTCGCATTTACTTCATCATCACTATTCACCGAAATATAGTTAAATAACCTATCAACATACTGTTCAAGAGCAACTTCATTTTTTGCACTAAGTGTAAATAGCACGTGCTGCTCTATTTCCTTATGGTTACTGCTAATTTTATTAAATTCTTCTAGCAAAACATGTGCGTTGGTACCGCCGGCTCCAAACGCACTAATACCTGCAATACGCGGCTTTATACAATCCCATGGCATAAGTTGAGTATTTACATAGAATGGACTATTTTCAAAATCAATGTTTTCATTTGGCTCACTAAAATGTAATAACGGTGGAATAGCTTTATTCTTTAAAGAAAGAATTGTTTTGATTAAACCAGCCATTCCTGCTGCAGTATCGAGATGACCAATATTTGTTTTGACAGAACCTAGCGCACAAAATTGATTTCTTTGGGTTTTCCTTCTAAATGCTTGAGTTAATGCGGCTACTTCTATTGGATCCCCCATTTGTGTACCCGTCCCATGCGTTTCAATATAACTAATATCTTCAGGGGATATATCAGCCAGCTCCTGAGCCAGAGTTAACACCTCTACCTGACCCTGAACACTAGGAGCCATATAACTTACTTTAGAGTTACCATCATTATTGATAGCAGAACTTCTTATCACAGCATGTATATTATCCTTATCTGCAATAGCATCTTCCAAGCGCTTTAATAGGACTACTCCAATACCATTTCCACCAACAATTCCATCAGCGTTCTTGCTGAAAGTTTTACAATGCCCTGCTGAGGAATACATACCACCTTCATAGTATAAATAACCAGAATGTATTGGAAAGTGAATTGCACTGGCTCCCGCTAAAGCCATATCACACTCACCACTGAGTAGACTTTGACACGCCATATGCACAGCAACTAGTGAGGTTGAGCAAGCAGTTTGTATATTGACACTAGGACCTTTTAAATTAAATTTATATGAAATCCGTGTTGGCAAATATTCCGACTTATTAGAAATAATAACCTGTGGTCCCTCAAAATCATTTAAAAAATTACTTTTAGTGTTTAGGACTGTGGAAAAATAATCGTTTATTCGATTACCTGCATATAAACTCATTCCCGTTCCAGCAAAAACACCTACTTTTTTTATTATTTTTCCTGGAACCCAACCAGAATCTTCAAATGCTTCCCAAGCACACTCGAAAAAAAGTCTAAACTGAGGATCTAATAGTTGAGCTTCTTGGTTACTAAAACCAAAAAATTCAGCATCAAATAAATCAAAGTGCTCTAAATGTCCGCTAGCAGGAACATATAAGTTATTATTAACCAATTCATCTGGAACTTGCGATCTATGCAATTCACTTTTATTAAAGAAGCGAATTGAATCTAAGGCTTCTGATAGGTTCCTCCAAAATTTAGTGGGGGTATCTGCACCAGGAAATCGACAGGACATTCCAATAATAGCGATAGATAATTTATATTTATCATTATGAGTTGCTTCTAATTCCAACATATTAAATTATTTTTTCATCGATTAATTTCTTTTGCAGCCCTAGAAAACCTTTCTTTCGATCTCTTAATTTTTTGATATCCTCATGCAAGCTTGCTGAAAAAGATCCTTTCGAGACTAAGAGCTCGCTAATATATTGGGATAAACTATTAACATTTGGATGCTTAAAAATATCCACTATATTTAATTTAATATTAAAGTAGTTATTCAAAGCAGCTTGCACGGCTGGGATCATGAGAGAATGAGCGCCGAGCTCGAAGAAATTATCTTGATATTTTATATCATCTAGTTCTAATTTTTCTTTCCATATATGGCTCACCATAGAACTCACATTATCACTATCGTTAAGCTGATTATTTTTAAAAAATTGATCAGAAAAACAAGTAATCGTTGGGTATTTAAATAGATCAACTGCCTTTATATCAAGATTTAACTGAGCTTTTAATTCAGCTTGCAAGGGTGGAATCAATAAAGAATGTCCGCCTAAATCAAAGAAATTATCTTGTAAATCTACATCATCCAATTCAAGTAATTTTTTCCATATTTCCTGAAGTTTAGCGATGTTATCTTGTTTTTCATGTAACTTCCCTTTAAGCTTTGAATTTTGTGCAAGCAGTTCATTTTTAACCAATACTTTATGACCGAATCTATCCTTTATTTTAAATGAACTACTTTTATAACTAGTTTTAGATACGACAGCTTCTAAATTGATAACAGAATAATTATCATATTGATTAATGAATCGATTATTGCCATTTAATCCTATAAGAATATTAGGTTTATTGGTATGAAGTGCTAATAAAAATGATCCTAAGCCTTGTTCTATATCGAGGACTTCAAACCCACGACTTTTAGTTAGTTCTTCAAAATTTACATGGCTGGACATACCAAATTTTCGCCACATACTCCAAGATAAAGTCACCACATTACTTTTTTTCTGATAGTGTGCCATCGCGTCCTGAAATGCATTAGCCGCTGCATAAAGTGCAGCGTTTGCTCCTCCAAAAAATCCATTTACCGAAGAAAAGTTAATTAAATATGCTTTCGAATGTTGTTGACATACCTTTAGTAAATTAATTGTTCCGATAATTTTAGAATTGGTATATTGATAAATATCTTGCTGAGTTAGGCTATCTAGTGTATGTAATTTAAAAACACCTGCTGTATGGAAAATAATGCTAAGAGGTTTATCAAATAGTTTACTATACCTATTCACTAAATCATTTAATAATTCTTGGTTACAAACGTCTACACTTTCATAAAAAATTTTATTCTTTGATCGCTGTAAATAAGCTAATTTTTCATTAACACCTGATATTTGATCAATATCTCTCCGGCCAAGCAATAAAATATCCATATTAAATTTATCTACTAGTAGCTTTGCAATTTCATAACCTATCGCCCCCAACCCTCCGGTAATTATATAAAATCCATTTTGCTTAAAAAAACTTTCTTTTATTTGGTGATTAACTGATAACGATTTCAGTCCTCTAACATAACGATCATTTTTATATAAAAGAATCTCAAACTCAGAAATTGGACTATTAAACTCTTGCAGTATTATATCAACTGTAACTTTATCTATGGGCCTCTCAACACTAATTGATCTGAAGTGAAATTTATTATTCTCTGCCTGAAAGCTTTTTAATAAAGCTACCGCTGGCGCAGATATCCCATCGTACACATAATTTATATCTCGCCATTCTTGTATAATATTCAAATAAATAAAGCAGATATCCTGTTTGAAAAATTGGCAAATACCACGATAAAGATGAATCAAGCTTTCAAGGTGTAATTGAACAGATTTATCTACAAGCTCATCGTTTACGTTTAATACTTTTGAATTAAGATAAATTACCTGATTTATCTGCCATTCTTGAGTCAACTTATGAAAAATATTAACGAAATCACCAGGACGATGAATATCAATAATAAAACTATCATCACTTTCTCGATATTCATTTCCACAAATGACGAATAAACAGTCAAAATAACTTGCTAAATAGTAAACTAAAGTGGTATTTCTTTCAGAAGCTTCTAAAAAAACTAATACTTTTCCGATAGATTTTTTACTAATATTAGCGAGTTTTTTTCTATACCATATAGACTCATAAAACCAATCAGGAATAAATTTTTTTGGTTTAAATAACTTATCATATTGTTCCATCTGCTTAATATATTGATTACCCAGAAAACCCTTTTTTAATTCTTCTTTTCTTATTTTACCAATGGTAGTTCTAGGGAATTCCAATTCATTTAAAATGAGTAAATACTCTGGAAAAGAGCCTGTGTATTTAACGATAGCATTCCTGATATTTTTTAATGTATCCTCTATATACACAGAATCTTCAATTGCTATAAACGCAATAATAGTTTCAACTGATTTATTTACTTCACGGATAGGAATTACACTAACACTTATTTTTACTATGTTATCTATTTTTTGAATTAAATGCTCTATATCGACACAACTGTAATTTTTTCCATAAATAATAACAATATCTTTATCGCGACCTACTATTTTTAAACCTGAATTTGTTAAAACAGCACGATCTCCTGTATCAAACCAACCATCTTTGGTAAAAGAAGATTTTTCATTATTTATGTCTTGCAAATAGCCTTGCATCAATGACAAACTTTTTACTTGTAGCTTACCTATACTTCCTCTATTTAAAATCTGGTTATTATTATCTACAACTCGAATACTACAACCAGGAATTGGAAAGCCTATATTTGCGTATTGATCGTAATCATTTGTATTAATAACTGAAAATTGATTCGAATAAACAACGCCAGATGCTGTTTCTGACATTCCCCATGCTGGATGCATAGCAGCTTGGTTCAAACGGTAATCGGCAAGTGTAGTTAAAAATCGCCTAGTAGATACAACATTTATAGCTTCGCCCCCATTCAAGATAAATTTAACACAACTCAAATCGTAATTATTTACGCTGGTTTCTCTATTCCATTTGCTCACAATTAACTCATAAGCAAAACTAGGCGCCCACGTCACATTAACCCTATATTCATTAATATAGTTGATCCACCTAAGTGGATTTTCTAATATATGAGATGTCAATATGTGCACTTGTGTACAAGCAAGTAATACATCTCTGATGTGAAACATTACCAAGGCACCTACATGATCAAAAGCAAACCAATTTAATGTAATATCTGCCTTAGTAAATTTGTTGTGTAATATTGTACCTGCTGACCTGGCTAGGATACTCTGATGCGTATGTACTACTATCTTTGGTTTTCCTGTCGATCCTGATGTAACTAACATCAAAGCTCTATCTGAAGGGCTCAATATTGGAAAATTTTTAGTATCTTTATAACTTTCTAATGAATCTAAAGGAAAACATTGCGCAGAAAAGCCAAAATAACTTTCTAGACAATTACCTAATTTTTCAATAACGCTACTTTTAGAAATGATATTAACGACCTTCAATTGCTCTTTTAAAGAAGGGAATAAATTTAATACTTCGTCATTTTCATCAAATGATTTGATGGAAGGTAGTGGTAACGGAATAATACCCCCTAGAATGCAAGCCCAAAATGCAATAACAAAATCTTTTCCACAATCTAAAGATAATATGGCAACACTATCCTTTTTCAGCCCTCTACTTTGTAGATAACCTAAATATTTTGTAGATTTTAAGAATACTGAGGCGTAAGTCTCAGTTATCCGATTATTTTCAGCTTCAATAAAGATAATTTTTCCATCAGGATTATTGCTCGCTTCTTCTAGAGCTATATTTAAAGTGGAGGGGTATTTGGACATATCCAACACTAGGCCATTTAGCAATGCCTGACTTTCACTACATTTATATTTTTTTGTTTCTTCTGGCTCTGTCTCGGATAATAAATCCGAGGAAATATCACAATATTGCAATGTATTACCAATTTCTAACAATGCATCTACATAATGTTCATTCCTCTCAATCGATGCATCTATAATTTCAGCACGGTAATTGCCATCATTTTCCGATAGATAAGTATTACATTGTTTTAGTAAAACATTATCGATAACATAAATTTCTCTCAACTTCTCTTGATCAACTTGACCATTTTTATATGGGATCTTTGATACCAAAATGAAACAAGCAGTTCCATAATATTTATTTAGAAAACTATTTAGCTTTTTTCTCAGCGAGTCTAAATTGACATCTGCTTTTGGCTGAAAATAAAAACACTGTATCTCGTTTTCAGTCAAATCTACTTGTTTTAATGAGAAAAAATCTACTAATTGGGCACCAATTTCACTATACAAACTACTTAGTACGCTACCATTTTCATCTATTCTTTCCATAGATTTAATTCCCTATTTATTAAAATTTTTTTGTAAAATTAACTCCAAAATTATTTGTAGTTCTTAAAGGATTATGGCCATAAGTATCTTCACCAGACACTAAAACACATCCATAATTTGTTAAGTCAAATTTTCCACCATGTGCGATAAATTCCTTTTGATTAGGATAAACTTTTACATGAGTAGGCACATATCTAGATGAAATAGCAAATCGAGTTGATCTTTTAGTAATATTAGGATAGGAAGCATGTACACACTTTGCTGTAAAAATTACGCATTCACCTGCTTGCATTTCCATCGCTACTGCTTGCTCTTCATCTGGCAACCAATCGGGATCTACTTTAAACTCTTCGAAATCATATCCGAAAAATCCAGTATTCGACTCTACAGATTTATATTGTCCAAAACGACCTCTCTTAATTGCCTTAGATTCATCGTAATATAACTTTTTATGCGTACCAGGCAAAAATTTCATGCATCCATTTTCTTTAGTTGCCTCTGTAAAAACGGTCCAAACTGTCAAATCAATAGGGACACCTGGTATTTCCTGGGTGGGTTCAAGCATTGGCTTACCTGTCGCATACTGATATTTAGCAACCTGATGCCATTCGGTACCTGTGCTCCCTGGAAATTTAGGAAAAAATTCAGTACGCCAACACAAAATATTATTGTTAATAATTTTTCGCAGTAGATCTACAATCTTAGAATGATTGATATGATGGGTTAGCTCAAGAATATCAAAGTGTCTATCGTAGTTTACGTTATTATCAAAAAGTATCCGTGACCGATCGAGGTTTTTAATACGAATTTCTTCTAATAACGCTTTTGCCTCCTGAGGTTCATATAACTTAAATGGGCCGACAAATCCATTTTTATTAAAAAAATCCAACTCACTGTCTGTCATAGACATAATTATTCCCTTTTAAAGATGCTATTCGTACGTTATATCCATTAAATTTTCATTAAGGCAACAGCTCCCCAACTGGTTGGAGAATTACTCAATAACAATAATCTCTCTCCTGATATAACAGTGCGATGAATAGATAAATCAATGAGATTAATTAGTGTATCTGCTGTATGAGCATGTGCGAATCTCTCAATATTATCGAAATAGCACTGCCCAGCATTAAAACCAATCTTGGAAGCAAACATCATGATGATATGCTTCAAATAGTTATTTGTAATCAACCAACTAAATTTTTCCGAAGTTTGATGAATTCTAGAAAATAATTTCCGTGTAACGGCTTCAAACCCCTCAATGCTACCCTTGACAAAGTCTTCAAAGCTATCTTCCGGATCTAATTCTTCCAAGCTAGAAGAATGCATTTGCTCTGCGGAAAGTAGCTGATATTCACCCGTATTTTGAGATGAAACCAAACAAGCAACAGCCGCATCACTCAAAATAGAAATACCCGGTTGTATAATCCTTTCTTGATCCTGCCCAGGTTTTACCTTATTAGTGCAAACAACTAATACATTATTCGCTTTTTTACAAAAAACTAAATTTGAAGCTATCTGTAAAGCAACCGAAGAACTAGTACATTCCAGCATAAATACCCCAATAGGGTAGGCATTCTTCAATCCAAGATCATTCATAATGATATTAAATTGCGATCTGCTATAGATTGCCTCGTCCCAGAAACTATCGGTAGCTAGCACTATACAATCGATCAGTTCTGGCAAACAAAAATTCTTTGCTAAGGTTTTTTCAATTGCTGATTTCGCTAATTCATGCGGCCTTAACTGACTTTCGGTATAGCTCGATAAGCCTCTTGCTTTAAAAATATCTAACAAATTTTTTTCGTGATCAAAAAAAGGGAGTTCAGAAATATTTTTTTGTTGGCCCAATTCGTAACCAATACTTCCTAAATAACATTTATTCTCTTTCATAAAATCCATTACGAGTGACTATCTGTAAAAATACTAATTCTTCATTAATTAAATACCTGATTTTTAAAGCTTATGCATATACTGTAATTAAGTAAATATACAAGTAATATTCTATAATTAATTAAGCCTAATAAACAACTATATTCTTTTTCTGAAAATCAGAGATACTATTTAAAGTCTTTATAAAAAAATTGAGCATCATAAGTGAATAAATTCTTTTGAAAAGAAGTAGCAACTACAGCGGCGGTATATAAATTATCAATACTTAATGGAAAAAGCTTCCAGTTTAAAAGCTCTGTTTGCTCAACAGTCGAAATTTTCAACCAGTCCGGTGTCACGGCAATTTCATTCAGATTAACAGAAATATTAGCAAGATCTACCGCCAAACCTATTCCTTTAGCTTTTAAAAAAGCTTCTTTCCTAGTCCAACAACGAAAAAAAATTTCTTCTTTTTCTCGTTGGCTCTTCAAAGTTAAAAAAAATTTCTTTTCAGATGGAGAAAAAATAGTTTCGCTTAGACTTTCAATTGATTTTTTTTTATCGTTATATTCTATATCGATACCTATCGGATCTTCCACTGTTATTGCTATAACAATAAGGTCGCGCGAATGTGATATATTAAACTGAATCTTCAATGGGTTTCGTAAATTATCTAGTATAGGTTTTCCATAGCTTCCGATTTCAAAGCGTAAGCATTGTGGATCACAATCTAAATAATTAGCCAAAATCAACCGCTTCATGCTATGTGTTACTTGATAACGATATTGATCGCGCTCAAATTTAAAACGTTCCGAACGCTTTATCTCTTCAGGTGAAAGCAATGAGATAAGATCATTGAACGGGTGGTTAACGTTATTCAGATCGACTAGCCAAATATGTAATTCTGATCGAGAAATCGATAAGTTGACGGGCGGCCTTTCCCATAAAATCGAATTCATATTATTATAATCTTAAAAAAATATGCTTATCTGCGTTCTAAAAAATTTTGTTGAATTAAATAATTATTTAACTTTACTAAGCTTGAATGCTAATTTCAATATTCGAGTTTCTTAGATTAAAAAAATTCGTGCGGGACTTTTGCGGGAGGGAACTATACTCTTATGTGCTTTTGCGTGATAAATGTAATGGACGCCATAAATAAAAATATTGTTTTTTCAATTACTTATAATTTAAGTGCTTGACTGAAAATCTTTGTGTCGGTGGTTCGATTCCACCTTCGGCCACCAGACTTAACCAAACATTTACACCCTCATTAACCCATTATAAAGAATCCATTGCGGAGATATACGATTGAAAATTTTCTATTTTGAAAAATGAGCATTGGAAATATTTTTAGGTTCAATAACAATATGCATTCCCATAGCGGAAAGAATTTCACTTGTATTTTTAAAGTAAGGATTGCCTTTAGGAGAAAGTGTTTTGTATAAGCTAGTTCGACTTTTATGCGCTTTATTTGCTAATTTGTTAACTCCACCTTGAGCCTTAACAACATTGGATAAGGCCAATAAAAAAACTTTAGTGTCACCTTCGCTTAAAGCAGCATTTAAATAACCGGCGGCTTCTTTAGGATCTCTGAGAGACTCAGTTAAATATTCTTGGTAATCAATCTTTTTTTTCATACGCTACTCAGTTAAGTAATCATTTAAGTAACTTATCACTTTTTTTATATCTTTTTTTTGCGTCGATTTATTACCACCTGATAGAAAAAGGATAATTTTGCTATCTTCTTCGTAAAAATATATTCTATACCCAGATCCGAATGTTAATCTTAGCTCGAAAATATC
>JBARFJ010000028.1:0-116442 GCA_049797115.1 Candidatus Aquirickettsiella sp.
GTGTTAAATGCTATAAATTACACTAAGGTTCAATTTTTATCGGACATAAAAAAAACACTTCTTATCAATCAAGTACAGCAAGGAATAACACAAAGCGCATTTGCTTTACCTCAGGACATCAATAATTACAAAAAATACATCCATCAAAAAAGAGATTTTGCATATCTTATTATTCCTTATTCAAGCTTTTCACATCAACAGTTCACGCTACCTGATTCCAAACTTTTTGCTTATTATCTGCAAAATAAACAAGATTTTAGCCACCCAGAACGGGCGAGCATTGAGTATGTCCAGCTTTTATTCGATAATGAAAATGAAAAAGCGTTTCTGCAAAATAGAGATAAATTAGCTAATTTAACTTACATTCATTCTGACTCTTTAGCTATCGCAGCCAAAAAATTGGGCTTAAAGATACACTCTACAGCTTTTTTTGATAAGTCTGGTGGAAAAGAAGAATTGAGTAAAAATCCAAAAATAATTGCTGCTACATTCAGTCAGGATGTTTTGCAGGGAAATAATAGTTCAGTGATTAATATTAATCCGAAAACCACTATTGTTTTACGAATCAAAAAATATCAGCCTGCAGGCATACTACCATTTAGTGCGGTGCAAGAAAAAATCAAAATAATTTTGAATAAACAAATGGCTATTGCTGAAGCACAGCAATTTGGAGAGAGTTTGCTCAAAAACTCAGAAAAAATAGACTTTCCTCTTAAAAATTTAGATAGTAAAAATATAAAATGGCAGTTTATTCAACAAGTAAATCGGTATGATAATAAATTAAATAAAGATATAGTAAAGACCGCATTTATGTTAACTCCACCGAATAGGAATATCCAAAATTCGTTATCAATGAAAGGTTTTAGTTTGAAAAATGGAGATTATGCATTGGTCAGATTAATTGCCGTTCACAATGAAGAATATCAATCCAAATTAAATGATTCGAAACAGAATCTTTATCGTGAAGAAATAGCTAAAAATTTTGGCCAGTTAGAATATACACTTTATGTACATAACTTATTGAAAAAATTCAAATTAGTTCAATAAACACGGTTGAATTTAAATATATTCACAGTAATTTGGGTTTTCCATAAGGCGCACGATTAGTATACTTAAGAGTGGCAAAGGTCAGGTCGAATAGTTAAGTAATAATCAAGTAAATTTAGATCATTTTTATCAGTTACTTTAATATTATCTGTGCGTCCTTCTATCATTTTAGGTTGTTGGCCGAATAACTCAATCGCATTGGCTTCGTCTGTAGTAAATTGATTTTTTTTGATAGCCGAACCAAGTGCATTAAGCAGCCAATGGTAACGAAACATTTGTGGTGTTACTGCCTCCCATAAATTTTTTCTATCCAAAGTTTCAAATTGCAGATTGTTAAAATGTTTAACCGTATTCTTTACCGGGTGCCCTAAAAGACCTCCTATGGGGTGGTTATCTAAATGCGTAATAAGCTTATCAATATCGTTTTGATGCAAAAGCGGCCGAGCTGCATCATGTACCAATATCCAATCATTTTTTTTTGCATAGTCTTTTAAAGCCAGTAAACCATTAAATACTGAATGACAACGTTCATCCCCTCCCCATGCAGTGAGTAAATGAGAAGAGCTAAATTGGAGGTCTGACCAATAACGGTCTTTTTTATTGATCACCACGACACACTTTTTAAATTTGGGATAGTTCAGTAAAGTAGTTAGTGTGTACTCAAGTATTTTTTTTCCATTAATGGATATATATTGTTTAGGTAAATCTATTTGCATACGATTACCCACCCCTGCGGCCGGAACGATTGCAAAATAATTAGTTGAGTATTTCATTTAATATATCTATATAGTATCTTCGTTGAATAATAATTATCAGCGAACCTATAATATAAACAAAGTTTCATTCTCTTAAGATAGGATTAACCTATTCATTTTAATGCTACTTATAAGCAGTATAAAATTTTTGTATTTTCTTAATGAGCTGTATACTGCCAATCTATGAGTTCTTTGCTTAATGATGTAGTTTCTCTTGCCAAACACGCTGGGAATCAAGTGCTTAATATTTACCAAAGTGATTTTACTGTTGAATATAAAACAGATAAATCCCCTATAACTGCTGCAGATTTAGCCTCTCATAACTGCATTTGTCAAGGATTACACCATTTAACCCCAGATTTACCTATTATTTCCGAAGAATCTATACCAATTTCTTTTCAAAAACGTCGAGATTGGGAAAAATATTGGTTAATTGATCCCTTGGATGGAACAAAAGAATTTTTAGAAAAAAATGGCGAATTTACAATTAATATTGCGTTAATCGAGCAACATAAGCCAAGTTTGGGGGTTATATTTGTTCCATCCATGAATATTTGTTATTTTGCTAGGAAAGGACAAGGAGCTTATAAGCAAATAGGCCAGACTCAACCAAAAGTCATGTTTAGCCGAGCTTGGAAAGAAGGCGAGCCGATTACCGTGGTAATTAGCCGTCGACACGGTATGGAGGAGTTAAAGAAATTTTTAGCGCAATTTTCTAGCTTAAATTTATTGTATTGTGGAAGCGCGTTAAAATTTTGTTGGGTGGCCGAAGGGTTAGCCGATATATACCCGCGTTTTTCACCTACGTTTGAATGGGACACAGCAGCTGGGCAATGCATACTTAATGAAGCAGGAGGCCTTATCGTAGATAAGATAGGCCAGGAATTGCAATATAATATGTCACCTTCTCTGCAGACAGCTGATTTTTTGGCAATAGCGGATAAACGACATCATTGGTTACATTATCTTAAGTCATTGTAAAAAATTAAATCTATTACTTTTATAGGAAGCTAAATATGAATAAAAAACCGATTAAAGTAGCCGTTACCGGAGCAGCGGGCCAAATAGGTTATGCTTTGTTATTTCGTATCGCATCAGGTCAAATGTTTGGCTCTGACCAACCTGTCATACTTCATTTATTAGAATTAGAAAAAAGCCTTCCTGTATTACATGGAATAGCTATGGAGCTTGATGATTGTGCTTTTCCGTTATTAAAAAGTATTGTTTGTACCAGTCAATTGAATGAGTCAATGAAGGATATTAATTGGGCCATTTTAGTAGGTTCTATGCCGCGTAGGGAGGGAATGGAGCGTGCGGATCTTTTAAAAATAAATGGTAGTATATTTGCTCCACAAGGAAAGGCAATCAATGCTCATGCAGCTGCGGATGTAAAAGTATTTGTAGTAGGGAACCCCTGCAATACTAATTGTTTGATCGCTATGCACCATGCTCCAGATATCCCCAGGGATCGTTTTTTTGCGATGACTTTATTAGATGAAAATCGAGCTCGCGCACAATTGGCTAAAAAAGTTGCAGTTTCAGTTGATGAAGTGACTCAAATGGCAATTTGGGGGAATCATTCATCAACACAGTACCCTGATTTCTATAACGCTAAAATCGCAAATAAGCCAGCTATTGAAGTGATTTCTGATAAGAATTGGCTGGAAAATGATTTTATTCCAATAGTGCAGAAACGAGGAGCGGCTGTCATTAAGGCTAGAGGAGCATCCTCTGCTGCCTCTGCTGCTAACGCAGTACTAGGTAGTATCTATCATTTAACACATGACACAAAAAAAGATGAGTTCTTTTCTGTTGCGGCATGTTCGATGGGTCAATATGGAATTGATAAAGGGTTAATATTTTCTTTTCCTAGCCGGGTTGATAATGGTCAGTTTAGTGTAGTGGATGGTATTCAACACAATTCATTTGGGCAGGATAAAATTAAATTAAGCCTAAATGAATTATGTGCTGAAAAAGATGAAATTAAAAAAATGGGTTTAATTTGATAGCTCCTTCAAGTTAAAAATAAAAAATTGTACGGATGGATTTATTTTAATTAAAGTATTTTTCCTCCGTACAATAGATCAAATTTTTTTTCTTTTCCAAGAAGCCGAAAATTATTATTTTAATTAACAGCTTTTTTATTTTTATCCTAATCTTACTTTTCAGTCTTTTCTATAAAAAATTAATTAATTTTAATTATTAAAAATAATACCGAATTATTTTTTAATTGTCTAAATATTAAAAAAATTTATTAAATATTTTTTTAATTAAAGACTATCTATTAAATTTTTATAAGACAAATGATTTATTGAAACTTAAACCTATTGATTAGGAATGCTGACTTTTCAGAAAGACTAAAAAATTAATATTTTGAGAATAGAATCAGAAACAATTTTGATTGGAGATAGCTTCCTAATCAAAATAGAATTATTAAGGTGGAGTATTTAGTATGAAAAATAAGTTTATTCATTTAATCTATCGGGTATCAGAATGTCACGATTTCCATTACTTTCCATAGCGCTAACCAAACCAGCTTTTTCCATATCCTCCATTAACCGTGCAGCACGGTTATAGCCAATTTTAAGTCGCCGTTGGATACTAGAAATAGAGGCACGGCGCGTTTCTATAACAATTTGTACGGCCTGATCATACAGCACATCTTTTTCACCGGAGCTGTTATCTAAAAAATCTAAATCTCCTCCTTCATTAAGACTGGCTTGAGTAAGATCAAGCATATATTCTGGTGCGGCAGATTTTTTTAAAGCACTGACTACATGGTGAACTTCCTGATCAGCTACGAAAGCACCATGGACGCGAATAGGAACACCAGTCCCAGGGGCTAAGTACAACATATCTCCATGACCTAATAATTGGTCAGCACCTTGTTGATCAAGAATCGTGCGAGAATCAATTTTTGAAGAGACTTGGAATGAAATACGTGTGGGGATGTTTGCTTTGATTAAGCCAGTGATAACATCTACAGACGGTCTTTGGGTGGCTAGAATCAAATGTATGCCTGCGGCTCTTGCTTTTTGTGCAATTCTTGCAATTAATTCTTCAACTTTCTTGCCAACCACCATCATCATGTCCGCAAACTCATCGATTAATACAATAATATAGGGAAGATGTTCTAAAACTTCTGCATTACCCCCTTGTTCAGACTTCCAAAAAGGGTCATTGAGTGGTTGTCCTTTATCATTAGCTTCTTGTATTTTTTGGTTATGCCCTGCTAAATTTCGCACTCCCAAATGCGCCATCAATTTGTAACGACGTTCCATTTCTGCGACGCACCAACGTAATGCGTTTGCTGCTTCTTTCATATCGGTGACAACGGGGGCTAAAAGATGAGGGATGCCTTCATAAATAGCTAGTTCTAACATTTTCGGATCTATCATAATAAGTCTAACTTGCTGAGGTGATGCTTTATAAAGAATACTTAACAACATGGCATTGAGACCGACTGATTTTCCCGACCCTGTTGTTCCTGCAACAAGTAGATGTGGCATTTTTCCTAGATCAACGATGACGGGATGACCCGCAATATCTTTACCTAAGGCAAGCGAAAGCGGTGAGCGTGCATGTTGATAAGGTGTTGAACTTAATATTTCGCTGAGCCGTACAATTTCACGATGTTTGTTAGGGACTTCCAGTCCAATGACGGACTTACCAGGAATAACTTCCACAATACGTACACTTACGACAGATAATGAACGGGCTAAATCTTTGGCGAGCCCAGTGATACGGCTTACTTTAATTCCAGCGGCCGGTTGCATTTCAAAACGAGTGACCACAGGCCCTGGATGCACAGCTACAACTTGCACTTGTATGCCAAAATCTTTTAATCGTAGTTCGACATCCCGTGAGAGCTGCTCTAATTCATCTCTTGTGTATCCTTCTTTACTCAATTTTTCAGCGGGGTCTAGTAGAGTTAATGATGGAAGAGAAGACTCAGTAACAGTTTTTTTATTCGAAATTATCGTTGGGGATGAATAAGGTTTAATAGAAAGTGGATGGTGAGTTCCTTCCATGGTAGACAAGGGAGAATTTATTATGGAATTAAATTGAGGTGAAAGTTTGTTGTTAGTGGTATTTATTGTATCGAATTTATTCAGAGTACTTACCCGAGATTTAATTTTTTCAGCTGTCCTTTTTTTCATGGCGTACATGATGAGTTTTTTTATTTTTTCGATAATTTTCGCTGGCATACCTGCAATATAACTGCTTATTTTATCGATAATATTTAACCAAGAAAAACCAGTTGCAAGTGTGGTACTGGCTAATAAAAGGGCTAATAGAAATAACGTGCTGCCGACTACATTAAATTGTACGATAAAACTTTTAGTAACAATATTTCCTAATTGTCCTCCTGGAGTATAGCCGTGCGTAGTATGTGTACTATGCAATGCAGCAAGCCCGCAGGCTGCAATAAAAATAGTGATAAAACCTAATAGACGTAACGCTAAGAAAGGATAACTAAAAGATAAACTGGAAAAACGACCTTTAAAACATTGCCATCCTCCATACACTAATAATGCCGGGAATAAATAAGCTAAAGAGCCAAAACTATTAAAAAAGAAATGAGCAAGTTGATCTCCCCAACGGCCTGCTATGTTTATGGAGCTTTTTGCATGTAATGTAGGATGGTAAGTCCATAAAGCTAAAAATAAAAAAAGGGCAAGAGCGCTACTAACGATCAGTAGACCTTCTAGTAAACGCTGCTTGAGACTTAACTGCAAAAATTCTTCAGCTCTGGTACTTTTCAAGAGTACTCCTTATCGAGGTCATAGCATAAGTATAAAGTCTTTGTGAACATATTTCGCACTTGACATTGTCTGTGTTACCGCTCAACGCGCGATCCCCATATATATTATATACACTTCGGTTGTTTATTTTCGGGACGCCTTGCAAAAAACTCAATTGCTGTGAGTATACTTATGGAGTATAGGTACTATTTATAGCGTTCTTTGTTATACTTTGTTAACAATTTTAATTATAACAATTTTTTTCTTATCTGGGTTTTTACCCTTAAGTGAATATTATGAGTATGGCTCAAAATCATCGACTTATTATTTTAGGTTCCGGACCAGCAGGGTATACAGCAGCGCTTTATGCAGCGAGGGCAAATCTTGACCCAGTTATCATTACCGGCTTGCAAAAAGGCGGCCAATTAATGACCACTACCGATGTAGATAATTGGCCTGGCGATGTAATAGGTTTAAAAGGGCCAGTTTTGATGGAGCGTATGCAGAAGCATGTTGAGCGATTTAAAAGCCAAATTATTTTTGATCATATAAATAAAGCTGAACTGATAGATAAGGATGGAAAAAGACTAGCTTCCCTCATCTTAAAAGGCGATGACACAATTTATCATTGTGATGCTTTGATCATTGCTACCGGTGCGTCGGCTAAATATTTAGAATTGCCTTCTGAAAAAGAGTTTATGGGTAAAGGGGTTTCAGCGTGTGCAACTTGCGATGGTTTTTTTTATAAAGATCAAAAGGTAGCCGTGGTTGGCGGCGGTAATACCGCAGTAGAAGAAGCCTTATATATGGCTAATATTGCTGAGCATGTTTTTCTCATTTATAGAAAAAATGAGTTTTTTCGTCCAGAAAAAATTCTGCTCGATAAATTAATGGCAAAAGTGAAAACTAAAAAGATTTCGCTAGTGTTAAACACTGAAGTGGATAGTATTTTAGGAGATGAAAAAGGAGTTAATGGCTTAAAACTTATCAATAATAAAACAAATACGGGCAGTCAATTAGAAGTCCAAGGTGTTTTTATTGCTATTGGACATACACCTAACACCGAGATATTTAAAGATCAATTGGATATGGAAAATAATTATATTTTAGTGAAAGGAGGAAGTAAGGGTTTTGCAACAGCGACTAGTGTAAAAGGTGTCTTCGCCTCTGGAGATGTAATGGATTCTGTATATCGTCAAGCCATTACATCTGCTGGTACGGGTTGTATGGCGGCACTGGATGCTGAGAAATATTTGAGTGAGATTAAGAATTCTAATTAGAATTATAAATTACAATGAGGCATCATGAATGCATAACAGATTATTAGGATTTTGCCTGTTGTTATTGACGGTAACACCCGTTTTTTCAGTAGATTTAGATAGTGATTTAAATAATGATCCTTATGAAAATTATAATCGACATGCCTTTAAACTTAATCAGACTTTAGATAAAATTTTTTTTAAACCCGTTGCTACCGTTTATAAAACTATTTTGCCTTGGCCTATTACTAAAGGTGTTAGTAATTTTTTTAGTAATTTAGAGCAAGTCCCTACTATTATTAATGATTTACTACAAGGGGAATTTTATGATGCAACCTCAGATACATGGCGTTTATTAATCAATAGCACAGTGGGGATAGCAGGTTTCGTTGATGTTGCGAGTAGAATTGATTTGCCTGCACACCATCAAGATTTTGGCTTAACCCTAGCTAAATGGGGTTATACCTCTTCAGCGTATCTGGTAGTTCCTATTTTAGGTCCTCGCACTGTGCGAGATGCAGTTTCTTGGCCTATTAATTATGGAATTTTCTCTGTCTATCCTTATATTAATGATGTACCTTGGCGGAATGGTTTAACATGGGGTAGTTTCATTAATGCTCGGGCGCAATTATTGGATTTCGATCAAGCAATTAAGCAGGCTTCTTTCGACCCCTATGTATTCCAACGCAACGCTTATTTACAGCGCAGAAATTATTTAATTCGTGAGAACAATAATTTACAAACGGATGAAGATGATGAAGACGAAGATAATGATGATAATGATGATATGGCGGAGTAGCTTTTATAAGTTTTCCTCATGCATCATTTATTATATTAATTACATGGATATTTTGGGTTTAAAAAATATACTCACAGCAATAGGATTTTTGGCAAGGTGCCGCGAGAATGAAGCAACCTTCGTTACATGAGGATTGCGAATTGAGCGGCAACGCACAAAAATTTAAGTGCGAAGAGTATAGCAGTCTAAAAATATAAATTTTAATTTTGGAGGTTTCATGAAAGAAATACTGAATGGTGGATTGACTGAAGCTAAGAGAAAAAAAGTTGCTGATGGATTGATTAAATTATTAGCAAATAATTATGTACTATATTTAAAAACTCATAATTTCCATTGGAATGTTGTAGGACCTATGTTTCAACCCCTGCATAGTGTATTTGAGGCACAATATATCGATTTATGGAATGCAGGAGACACCATCGCTGAACGCGTTCGGGCATTAGGGTTTCCTGTACCAGCCAGCTATGCCGATTTCGCAAAATTAAGCAAAATCAAAGAAGCGGTTGGAACACATACAATAAAAGCCAAGGATATGATTAGTCAGCTAGTGCATGATCAGGAGGTTATGGTTCGTTTAGCTCGTGAATTGTTGCCAGAGACTGAAGAAGCAGATGATCAAGTGTCCGTAGACTTACTATCTGACCGAATGGAAGTCCATGAGAAAAATGCATGGATGTTACGTAGCTTTTTAGAATAGACCCTTGCTAAACCCAGTTATGGGCTTGAGTTCGAGGCAAACAATTTATTGAGGACCGGGAGTTTACTTAAGTAAATAAGGACCGTAGCAATCGTTTAACAATGAAATCAATTCTAAAACGTAGGTTTAGCAAAAGAGGTACTAGAGGGTTTTTAACCAACTTTACCATCCTATATACCCTAGAGGATTGTCCTGTGTTACTATGATTGCGTTTAGTTTATCTCTGCCATAGCCGGATTAGTAGCGTGCAAACGACTAATATCCTGGAAGTGGCCTTTTTTAGCCTTTTGGAGGTTTTGCGTGAATAAAAGATTGTATGTGGGTGGTTTAAGCTATAGCGTCGATGACGATGGACTAAGAGAGCTTTTTACCCCTTTTGGGACAGTAAATTTTGTTAAAGTTATCCGAGACTTCCATAGTGGCCGTAGCAAGGGCTTTGGTTTTGTTGAAATGTCTACACCTGAAGAAGCAAAAGAAGCTATAGAAGCTTTACATGGTAGTATCCATGAGAGACGTACTATTACAGTTTCCGAAGCTAATCCACCAGATTCTAGCTCAGGCGGGACTGGCGGTGGACGACGTACTGGCGGTGGCGCTGGTGGCGGACGACGTACCGGCGGTGGCGGCGGACGTGGCGGTATGGGCGGTTCTGGCGGTGGCAATGGTGGTGGTTATCATCGTGGCCGTGAGCAACGTGAAGAGCAGTATTAAGAGATATAATAGCTTAGTATTTAATAGAAGTAGGTTAATTCCCGCCTAAGTTAAGTGCGGGCACAGCACCATACATCTATTCTTTTTACACCCACATCGTATAAAGCGCGACTCATCTCGATGAGTGTATGACCAGTGGTCATTACATCATCGAGCAGCGCTATGTGCTGAAATGCAAGATCCTGATGTGCGACAAACGCATTTTTAACGTTATTTGCACGCTGATTTGCTGGTAGCTTACTTTGAGCGCTAGTGTTTATCTTTCTTTTGCATCGCTTATACTCAATAGGTATATTTAATTTTTTAGAAATGGGCCTGGCTAATTCTATTGCCTGATTAAATCCTCGCTCATACAGCCTAATTTTATGTAAAGGTATTGGAATAATTATATCGGGCAATTTTTCACGGTGGTATTGTGAACTGATTTTTTCGGCTAGTAATATACCCAAAATATGGGCATAAATTAATCGTTGTTGGAACTTAAGTCCTGTAATAAATTTTTTTATTATTCCTGTATAAGAAAAAAGGATGCATAACTTATGAAAAGGTAAAGGTTTTTTTAGACAAGCCCCGCAAGGGGATTGTGTTATAAAACCTAAAGGGGCGGCGCAATAAATGCATACATTTTTTAACCAAGGTAATGATCTTTCACATTCAATACATAAATCAAGCTCTCTATTGGTTTTGTCGTTGCAGATAATGCATTGATAAGGGAAGAAACAGTAAGCTATACCTTTATTTATTTTTTTTAGTAATATGCTGACATTCATCATTTAAAATCCTTGTTAATCTATATTCTTCGTACTTGAATTTGTCTGTATTGTCACTTAGTTCGCAATCCTCGTATCTTATAATATACACCAGGTGCCTCATTTTTATGGCGCCTTGCCAAAAAACACAATTGCTGTGAGTATAATTAAGATATCTCTAGAATCTGCGAAAAGTATATAAGGTATATAAAATATGTGTGGAATTGTAGCGGGAATTGCACAACGTAATATAGTTCCTATTCTTATTGAAGGTTTGAAACGTCTTGAATATCGTGGCTATGATTCTGCTGGAATCGCCATATTGGATTTAAAGCAACATTTACAGCGCCGACGTACTGTGGGTAAAGTTGAAGCCTTAGAGAAAGCAATATTACCCGAGGCTCTATCAGGTAATATTGGTATTGCACATACTCGTTGGGCGACTCATGGGAAGCCGAGTGAATCTAATGCTCATCCTCATATTTCAGGTTCTAACATTGCAATAGTTCATAATGGTATTATTGAAAATTATTTACCTTTAAGACAAAAACTTATAAAAAGTGGTTATTCCTTTGAATCTGAAACCGATACCGAAATTATTGCACACTTATTGAATCAAGAACTGAAAAAAAACAATAATTTTTTAGCCGCAGTTCAAAAAACAGTTGCACTTTTAGAAGGTGCTTTTGCCATTGTTTTTCTCTACCAGAATGAACCACAAGCTTTAATTGCTGTTCGTAAAGGCAGCCCGCTAATGGTAGGTCTAGGGCATGATGAAAATTTTATTGCATCCGATCATTTAGCATTATTGCCGGTTACGCAACAATTTATTTATTTGCAAGAAGGTGATATAGCTGAAATCACTGCTAAAAAAGTCAGTATCTATGATAATAATGGAAAGAAGGTTTCTCGTCCTAAGCATTTAATTGATTTGCCAAAAGAGATGGTGAGTAAAGGAAAATACCGTCATTTTATGGAAAAGGAAATCTTTGAGCAGCCCACTGCAGTTAATGCTGCGCTTGAAGGACGTCTTGTGAACCAATCAGAAGTCTGGGATGAAATTTTCGGTTCTAATTCCATACACCGTTTTGCTCAAATTAAACATGTACAAATAGTAGCTTGTGGTACTAGCTATCATGCAGGCTTGATTGCAGCGCAATGGTTAGAGCGATGGGTAGGTATTCCATGTCAAGTAGATGTTGCTAGTGAGTTTCGATATCGACCTCATATTATTCATCCAGATACTTTATTTATCGCTTTATCTCAATCGGGAGAAACAGCAGATACATTAGAGGCACTAAGACAAGCTAAAACTGAAAGCTATTCAGCCACATTAACGATTTGTAATGTTCCTGGAAGTACTATGGTGCGAGAGTCTGATTTTGTATTATTAACTCGAGCAGGTCCTGAAATTGGCGTGGCATCGACTAAAGCGTTTACCACTCAATTAACAGTTTTATTACTATTAACCTCTTTTTTAGGTTTATCCCATGGTTGGGATGAAAAACAAGAAGCGGTTTGCTTATCTGAATTAAGAAGCTTACCTAAACTTGTAGAACAAACATTAAAATTAGATCCTGCAATAAAAAAATTGGCTAAATTATTTGTTGATAAGGAGCATGCTTTATTTATTGCCCGAGGAATTCATTTTCCAGTAGCACTCGAAGGAGCACTCAAGCTTAAGGAGATTTCTTATATTCAAGCCGAAGCTTATCCAGCGGGTGAGTTAAAACATGGTCCGCTTGCTTTAGTCGATAGTAATATGCCAGTAGTTGTTTTGGTGCCATCTAATTCCTTAATAGAAAAACTTAAATCAAATATCCAGGAAGTGCGTGCGCGTCATGGCCAACTTATTTTGTTTGTGCAGGACGCGTTAGATGAAAATGAGAGTGGTAGCAAAAGTATTTTGGTGCCCAAGGCGAGCGATATGATTAGTCCAATAATATTTGCAATCCCATTACAACTTTTAGCTTATCACGTAGCAATTTTAAAAGGAACGGACGTTGATCAGCCACGCAATTTAGCAAAATCCGTCACTGTCGAATAACTAGCGTGATCAATTTATCCATTTACGCAGGCTATTGGTTCTGTGGAGATTAAGGGACCTTTGTTACTAACAGAGTTAGATTCATGAAAAAAGGTCCCATAGCCTTGTTGATTATGTACGGACAATGGCGGAGCGGAAGGAGCTATATGCGGGTCTATTTTAGTAACAGCGGCATGAGGTTGATCAAGTTCAATATTATTTTTTTTACTAATCACTTGAATATAATATCGAACGACTTCTTTGATGAATTGTTTACATTGTTCTTTATCATCGCCAGGTCGATCGTAACCACGTTCTAAAATTTGTTTAACGGTTTGTAATTCATCAAGCAGCTCTTTTTTTGGTGGATCTATTTTTGGTAGATATAGAAATTTACTACTAATATAGGAAACCAAGACAGCTAGCGCTGTGGCAGTAAACAAAACAACCGTAATACAGATAAATAAACTAGCAATGGGAGCGAGCCAGTAAGTAGTGAGTACAGCTGTTGCAGCCAAGATAGATAAGGTTAAAATAATTTTAACCGCCTTGATCGAATTAGGTTCATGGCTTTTTATGGTAGAGAGGGTATTTTTCACAATGCAATATAAAAAAATGATGACAATTGCAAGAGCAATTATTGCTAAGCAAAAAAGCAGCACTTTGTCATTATCTCCACTGCTGCTGTAGCCATTAGGAACATAAAAATTTCCTGAATTATTAGTAGAATTTATTAGAAAATAAGAAATAAGAAGATGGTCAGTGGGAATATAGAATGGATTATGACTTGAAGAAGAAGTATTTCATTGGAAGATCGCGGGATTTTTTCTAAATAAGTATGTAAATTCTTGTTAGTTGCTAGTAAATAACGTAATCCTTCACATAGCTCTTTCTTCGGTAAATTTACCTCCTTCATTTAAAGTAAGACTTTCAACATCGATAGCTATAGCACCAATTATATCCGTTCTAGTTTTTGCACTGACATCTGGAAATTCTTTAGGATCATATAATGCTTGTTCTTTTTGTAAACATATAGATCTCTGTATAAGAAAGTATATTTGTTCAAGTATAATAGCCCTGAAAAAAATTTAATAGAGTGCTATAAATTCTTTTTGTCATGTCTGAAATGAATAAAGAAGAATCAAAGCAGAAGAGAGATATCCCAACGCGAAGTATAAACGATAGCTTATACGCTGACCATTTTAACAGTTTCAGCTAATTTGTTCGCAATAGTTTGTACTTCCGATAAGTCACTACCTTCGACCATGACACGGACTACAGATTCTGTTCCTGAAGGGCGTAATAATATACGGCCGCGATCTTTTAATAGAGACTCCGCGTCTTGCATAGCTTTTTTTATATTAGGGTCGTTGACTGTAACTAAAGGATTTTCAGCAGGGATGTTGATTAATATTTGAGGAAATTTTTTCATCACTTTTTTGGCAATATGCAACGTTAAGCCTGATGACTGGATAGCCTCTAATACTTGTAGTGCAATAATAATTCCATCCCCAGTTTGAGTTAAGCGACGCGAAATAATATGCCCAGAAGATTCGCCACCTAATTGCCAATTTTTGCTTTGTAATGCCTCATTAACATATCTATCACCTACTGAGGTGCGAATAAAATCGAGACCTAATTTTTTTATGGCTAATTCTAAACCTAGATTACTCATAGCCGTGCCTACAATACCACCTTTAATGTGACCTTGTTTAACACCATGTTGAGCTAATATAAATAGTAATTCATCTCCGTCAACAATTTCACCTAAATTATCTACCATTAATATTCGATCACCATCACCATCGAATGCAATACCTAAATCTGCTTTTTGCGATAAAACAGTTTTTTGTAAATATTCTAAATGGGTTGAGCCGCAGTCCTTGTTAATATTTAAACCGTTTGGTTTAGCACCCAGCACAGTTAAGTTTGCACCTAATGCAGAAAATAATGAGGGGGCAATATGGTAAGTAGCACCATTCGCACAATCAAGAACAATTTTTAAACCGTTTAATTGAAAGGATTTTGGGATTGTTGATTTGCAAAAATTTACATAACGTGCTTTTGCATCTTCAACCCGAATCGCCTTTCCTAATTTAGCGGAAGCAACGATATGAATAGGTTGACTGAGATGGGTTTCAATTTTTAATTCAATGCTATCAGCTAATTTAGTTCCATCGTGTGAAAAAAATTTAATTCCATTATCATAGTAGGGGTTGTGTGATGCGCTAATTACGATGCCCGCTTGAGCACCTAAATCAGAAGTTAAAAAAGCAATAGCAGGAGTCGGAATAGGGCCTAGGAGATGGACATCGACCCCTGCAGCGGATAAACCAGCTTCTAAAGCAGATTCAAGCATGTAACCAGAAATGCGCGTATCCTTACCAATTAAAACTTTATTTCGTCCATTAGCTAGAACTTTCCCTACAGCCCAACCTAGTTTCAGCACAAATTCTGGCGTAATAGGATTTTCACCTACCTTTCCGCGAATACCATCTGTCCCAAAATATTTACGGGTTTTTGTCATGATGAATCCAAGGATAATTCGATCAATTACAGGCTATCTGCAGCTGCTGGACCGCTATCAGTTACTGAGTCTTTTTGTGAAGGTGACTTCTCCTCAGAAGAAGAGTGTGTATCCTTTTTACTTCCATTGCTCCAACCTTTGGGCTCTCTAGGAGGTTTACCCTCCATAATGTCATTTATTTGACTGGAATCAATGGTTTCATATTTTACCAAAGCTTCAGCCATAAGATGTAATTTTTCCATGTTATCTTGCAGTAATTTTTCAGCAAGTTTGTAATTACGATCAATAATACTACGGCTTTCTTCATCAATTAATTGAGCGGTATCATCAGAAAATTTATTGTTTTTAGCTATTTGGTGCCCTAAAAATACTTCTTCATTTTCTTGATTGTAAGTTAAAGGGCCAAGGCGTTCGGATAAACCCCATTTTGTAATCATGTTCCTGGCAATTTCAGTCGCGCGCTGTATATCGTTTGACGCACCTGTAGTGATTTGTTCTGGTCCAAAAATAAGATATTCTGCAATACGTCCTCCAAATAAACTGGCAATCTGGCTTTCTAAGCGTTGTTTGGTATAACTATAACGATCTTCTTCTGGTAAGAACATAGTAACGCCCAAAGCTTTACCACGTGGAATGATAGTAACTTTATAAACAGGATCATGGTCAGGGACTAAACGCCCTACAATGGCATGTCCGGCTTCATGGTAAGCTGTTAATTTTTTCTCTTTTTCATTCATTACCATTGAACGTCTTTCACTACCCATCATGACTTTATCTTTAGCTTTTTCTAAATCAATCATATCAACAGTAGATTTATTTTCGCGAGCTGCAAATAAAGCAGCTTCATTGACTAGATTAGCTAAATCTGCACCAGAGAAGCCGGGTGTGCCTCGAGCTATAATGCCAGGTTTTACATCTTTTCCATAAGGAACTTTTCGTAAATGAACTTTTAGAATTTGTTCTCTACCACGGATATCAGGTAGGCCAACAATAACTTGACGATCAAATCGACCGGGACGCAATAAGGCAGGATCTAAAACATCGGGTCGATTAGTGGCAGCCATAACAATAACGCCTTCATTACCTTCAAAGCCGTCCATTTCAACTAGCAATTGATTCAGTGTTTGTTCGCGTTCGTCATGTCCGCCACCTAAACCAGCACCACGATGACGACCAACGGCATCTATTTCATCGATAAAAATGATACATGGCGCTTGTTTTTTAGCTTGCTCAAACATATCCCTTACACGAGATGCACCTACACCGACAAACATCTCAACAAAATCAGAGCCTGAGATTGTAAAAAAAGGAACTTTTGCCTCACCTGCAACAGCCCGAGCTAAAAGTGTCTTGCCGGTTCCAGGAGGGCCCATTAACAAAACGCCGCGTGGAATTTTACCACCTAATTTTTGGAATTTAGCCGGATCTTTTAAAAATTCAACTAGTTCACTGACTTCTTCTTTTGCTTCTTCAGCGCCAGCTACATCGGCAAAAGTAACCTTAACCTGATCTTCTCCCAATAAGCGAGCACGGCTACGTCCAAAAGATAAAGCGCCTTTTCCTCCAGCACCGCCCATTTGGCGCATAAAAAATATCCATACTCCAATGAGCAATAACATAGGGAACCAATTAATAAAAATACGCATCAAGAAACTTTCTTGTTGCGGCGGTTCTCCTTTTACATTGACATTTTTTTTCAACAATTCAGGGAGTAAATACTGATCAGGGATAGGCATATAGCTAGTAAATGATTTATCACTCTGTAATTGGCCTTTTATAACTTGATTACTTTGGATCGTTACAGACTGCACATTACCTTGCTGAACGTCTTTCAAAAACTCAGAATACGTTAAGCGTTCGCCACCGTTATTACGAGGTTCGAGATTATTAAATACCGAGATAAGTATGACAGCAATAATTAGCCATAAAAATAGATTTTTCAGCATGTCGTTCAAGCTAGACTACCTCGCATTTCTCAAAGAGGGCATTATATACTAAATTTTCGGGGTTTCGATTATTTTAAGCTCTTTTTCAGTGCTTTAGATCCAAAAGAGGACCAAATTAAAATAAATCCAAAGTTTATTTTCTTTTATGATAACCTATAGCCACTAAATAAACTTCTGCAGAGCTTCCTCTGGAAGCGGAAGGTTTTCTAATAGTAACCTTTGCAAATAAGCCTCTTAAGTTTTTTAGAAAAACTTCAAATCCTTCCCCTTGAAAGGTTTTTACTATAAAACAACCTTTTGGTTTTAATACTTTCTGAGTAAAGTCTAAGGCTAATTCAGCTAAATAAATGGATCTAGGCTGGTCAACACTGCGCATTCCACTAAAGTTGGGGGCCATATCAGAAATTACAAGATCTATAGGTCTTAATTGTACACGTTGTAAGAATTGTTGCATAACAGATTCTTCTCGGAAGTCTCCTTGGAGAAATTCCACATGGCTTATAGCCTCCATTGGTAGAATATCTAAAGCATAAATTTTTCCTGTGCTTCCTATTATTCCAGAAGCAAGTTGAGACCACCCTCCAGGCGCAGCGCCAAGATCAACAATAGTCATACCAGGCTTAATCAGCTTAGTCTTCTCTTGAATTTCTAACAACTTATAAGCTGAGCGTGAGCGCAACCCTTCTTTTTGAGCGCGTTTTACATAAGGATCGCTGAAATGCTGCTTTAACCAGCGAGGACTGCTTTTACTCCTGGACATCGGGTTGTTGCTGGCAGTGGGTTTCTCGTATTAGAAATTTCCCAATTAATAAGGCAATTAGATAGCAAAACGGTAATATAATAAAGGCTTTTCGGTAAGCTTCGACGCTATAAAAAGGGCTACCATTATGATAAGCTCCATTCCAGTTAAGATGTAAAAATATACCAATCACTGGTTGAAATAAAGCTCCCCCAGCCACTGTGGCCATATTATTAATACCAATAGCTGTTCCTGCTACACTAGAGTGATTATTATCTTTAACCACTCCGAATGCGAGTGATTGTCCCGAAGCGGCAAGACCAAACAAAAATAAACAAATGTAAAGCCAAAATAAGGAAAGATGCGGGATATAAATGACCGGTATTAATCCAATTATACCTAGGCTGGCGGCAAACTTTAAAGGCATGCCACGTAAGTTTACCTTATCTGACCACCAACCTAATAATGGACAGCCTATCCCTATAGCTAGCCAAATCATAGTACAGGCCGTAGAAGCTGCTTTAGTGCTAATACCATACGCGACAACCAGAAAGGGCACGCCCCATAATGCAGCAAAAGCAGTAATAGGTGCCCATACCATAAAAGAATACAGCGCGATAAACCAAGTTTGACTGTTAACAGCCACTTGATGAAAGCTTTTTAGTATGCTTTTTTTGGAAGTAGGTTGAAACTTGTGTCCTTGAGAGACAACTTCGGGACTATCTCGTACTATCATCCAGATTAATAAACCTAAAATAACACCTATAACACCTAAAATAATGATGGTTAGTCGCCAACCCCAATGACCTACAGCAATAGTTAATGGGGTTTCTCCAACAATAGCCCCTACACTGCTCATGAGCTCGACTAAACCTGTTAAAAAAGCAAAATAATGAGAAGGAAACCAGCGCGAAATGAGAACTAATGTTCCTATAAATGCAAAAGATGAACCCATCCCCATCATAAAGCGGCCCGCGGAAGCCATGGCTATATTGTTCGTTGAACCAAACAAAAAAGCACCTACTGCACAGGTGAAAACTGCAATAGTTAATAAGCGGCGAGGACCAAATCGATCAAATAAAAACCCTGCTGGAAGTTGCATCGGGGTATAAGAATAATAATAAAAAGCAGCCATTGTGCCTAAGGTAATTGCATTGAGTCCTAAGTCATTAATTAATTGATTTGTCATTACTGCAGGTGAGACTTGCAGTATGAATTCATACATATAAAAACAGGAAGCAAGAATACAGATAGTAGCGGCGAGGAAAGTAGATTTTCTCTTTGCTAAAGAAAGTAATGATAACCCGTTATTGTTATTTTTAGACATAAGATTTGATTAAAATAAAGACAAAAAACTTAAATTGCATTAACTGTTTCATTGGAATACTGTGCTTTGCAATAAGTTTCTCGAAGCAAAAAATGACTAACAAAAAACGCAATAATATGACATAAAGGTAATACAAAAAGTGCTTTCTGGTAATCAACTATATCATAAAAAGGAGTGCCATTATGCATGATTCTCCCCCAATTGACATAAAGTAAAACTCCTATTAAAGGTTGAAATAGAGCTCCTCCTGCGACAACCGCCATATTATTAAAACCAATAGCCGTGCCGACTACACAAGCAGTATTATTATCTTTGACAACTCCAAAGGCTAATGATTGTCCTGATGCAGCTAAACCAAAGACAAATAAAATAAAATATAACCAAGCTAATGGTAATGGAGGGCAATATATAATAATTGTAAGGCTAACTATTCCTAATAAAGCAGAAAAACTGAGTGGTTTTGATCTCGACTTGATTTTGTCAGAGAACCACCCAGCTAAAGGACTACCTAAGCCTATACCTAACCAAATCATTGCGCTCGCCTCAGAAGCAGCTTTTGTAGTAAGGCCATAACTAGCTACAAGAAAGGGTATACCCCATAAGGCAGCAAATGCGGTAACAGGCGCCCATATAGAAAAAGAATACAATGCAATTAACCAAGTTTGTCTATTATTCCAGACCTGCTGTAGACGTTTTAATTCACTTTTTTTAGGTGGTGGCTGAAATTTATGCCCTTTTGAAACAGCTTCAGGACTATCCCGCACTACCATCCATACCAACAAGGCCAATAAGCATCCGACGATAGCTAAGGAGATGATAGTCGATCGCCAACCCCATTGATTGATAGCCGTTACTAAGGGAACTTGACCAGCAATTGCCCCTACTGAGCTCATTAATTGAACCAGGCCGGTCAGTAAAGCAAAATACTGAGGAGGGAACCACCGTGAAACAAGTAGTAAAGCACCTATAAATGAAAAAGAAGAACCTATCCCCATTAAGAGCCTGCCAAATGAAGCCATGACCGCGTTTGGTGCAATACCAAACAGAAATGCTCCTAAAGCACATATTAATATAGCTAAGGTTATTAAACGGCGGGGACCAAAACGATCAAAGAGTAAACCAGCAGGTAACTGCATGGGTGTATAAGAATAAAAATAAAAGGCCGCCATTGTACCTAAGCCAGCTGCATTAAGACCTAAATCACGCATCAATTCATTGGTCATCACCGCGGGAGATACTTGCAAGGTATACTCATACATATAGAACATGGCAGCAAGTACACAAATTATAGAAGCGATAAATAATTGTTTCTTATTGGTTGAAGAATTTGGGATATCTTGCGACATTAACGCTTCATTATTGTACATTATTTACCTCTTAGGTCATGTTCCTCATAACCTTATTGTTGATAGCTTTTTTTAAAAGATCAAGTTACGTTACTGTACCTACTATAATGCGACATATTAAATTCTTGATAGAAAACAATAAGTGATTGAGATTTCGATTGCAAGTCCATGACATTTTCAGACATATTTATTATTTTGATTAATAATGGGTACTGATAGAAAGTATTTTTAAAACATTAAAAAATATATATTCCATGCTTAGGTCAAAAATATCACAATTTTTTTACAGTTAGCATAGGTTTTATGTTTTAGTTTCAAGGTCTGTTAATGGAAAGGCTCTTTATGATAAAGATTGATCCTTAAAAATACTTTGTTATACTTGGGCTGCTGTTGCCGGGATGGTGGAATTGGTAGACGCGCCGGACTCAAAATCCGGTGATGGTGACATCGTGTGGGTTCGAGTCCCACTCTCGGTACCAAAAATTATCTGGTTTGAAGAAGAACAATTGCAGTTGCTGCGATTCCTTCTTGGCGTCCAATAAAGCCCAGCTTTTCTGTGGTAGTTGCTTTTATATTGATTTGATTCAGATCAATTTTCATATCCTGCGCTAAATTAAATCGCATTGCGGCTGAATAATCTTGAAGTTTGGGTGCTTCCGCGATGATCGTGATATCTATATTATTAATGAGCCAGTTTTTTTCATCCAACATTTGGACGGTTGTATGTAGAAATAGCCGACTATCTTTATTTTTCCAACGTTCATCAGTATCAGGAAAATGTTGACCTATATCACCTAAAGCACAGGCCCCTAATAAGGCATCCACGAGAGCATGAATGACGACATCGCCATCTGAATGAGCTTTAAGTCCCATTCGATAAGGAATTTTGACACCTCCTAATATTATATGGTCTCCTTTTTCAAAAGCATGCACATCGTAACCATAGCCTACACGAGAATTAATGTTCATAGGTTCCTCTTTATCTCATTGTAAATTTTTGCTTAACGCGATAACGCTTATTATCGTATCATGAGGGCAGATATTTCTCAGGGTTTAAACACCTGAGGGATAAGGGCGCTATCATTTTAACTTTAAGGGTTAGGATGGATATGAAAGCAGATGCTATGATTAACGAGCAAATTTTAGTCGAGAAAGGTTTAATGATACAGACAGATTATTTTACAAATTACTTTTTAGTGGCTATGCCTATTTTAACGGACGCTTACTTTAATCGTTCTGTCGTGTACATATGTGAGCATACTGAAAAGGGAGCAGTGGGGATTGTTGTTAACCAACCCTTACAATCCTTACGAGTTAATCTTTCAGAAATATTGCAAGACATCACTGATAGCAAGGCGTCAACTAAAAACACTGTAGGAGCAGATTTTCCGATATTATGTGGGGGCCCTGTTCATCCCGAACGTGGTTTTGTGATACATGCGCCAATGGGTGAATGGCAATCTAGTCTTAAAATGAGCAGTGAAATTTCTGTTACTACATCTAAGGATATTTTGCTCGCGATTGCTAAACAGCAGGGACCTGATAAGTTTATTTTCTCATTAGGCTATGCAAATTGGATAGCCGGTCAAATGGAACAAGAAATTGTTAATAATTTTTGGTTAACTTTACCTGCAAGTCCTAATATATTGTTTGATATTCCTTTCGAACAACGATGGTTAAAAGCGATGAATTATTTAGGTGTGGATGTCACTAAACTTGCTTATATGGGTGGTCATGCCTGAAATTAAGACCGTTATAGGATTTGATTTTGGCTCTAAGTATATTGGCGTTGCTGTAGGGCAAACATCACCTTCATTGGCTCAAGCTTTGACAAGCTTAAGCGTGAAGAATGGTGAGCTTCCCTGGAAAGAAATTGCTCAACTGTTACAGGTTTGGTCTCCTGATGTATTGGTAGTTGGGATTCCATTAAATATGGATGGATCAGAACAATCGATCACATTTTTAGCACGAGATTTTTTGATGGAATTAAAAACTCGTTTTCAATTACCGGTTTTTCCAGTTGATGAAAGATTGACTACCATTGAAGCACGCTCACGACTTTTTGCAGTGGGTGGATACAAAGCCTTGAAAAAAAAATCGATCGATAGTCTTGCAGCTCAATTAATCGTTGAAATGTGGTTAGAGAACCGATGAGTAAGGCACTTTTTAAATCAACCTCTGTCGTAGCGTCCATGACGTTGATTTCGCGAATTTTAGGTTTTGTTCGCGATATCGTTGCCGCTAGAATTTTTGGTGCGACGGCAGCTGTAGATGCTTTTTATATTGCGTTTAAAATTCCTAATTTTATGCGTGGATTATTTGCGGAAGGTTCTTTTTCAGCTGCCTTCATTCCGACTTTATCTGAATATAAGCAAACCCGTTCACAAGAAGAAGTGCAACAATTTGTTGCACATATTGCAGGTACATTAGGGCTAATTTTACTAGGGATTTGTATTCTAGGCGTTTTAGGAAGTAAAGGTTTAGTGACCATATTTGCTCCAGGGTTAGATCCTTACCGTTTCCAATTAGCGATAGAGATGTTGAGAATAACGTTTCCTTATTTGATGCTGATCTCTTTAACTGCTTTAGTCGGAGCAACTTTAAATTGTTATGGGCAATTTTGGGTGCCTGCTTTTACACCCGCATTATTAAATATCTCCTTAATTATAACTGCCTTTGGCGTGACGCGTTTTTTTAAAGTACCCGTTGAAGCTCAAGCATGGGGGGTATTGCTTGCAGGATTTCTACAATTAGGTTTTCAACTGCCGTTTTTACATCGATTAAAATTATTAAAAAAACCCCGTTTTAAATGGCGTGATCCAGGAGTTCAAAAAGTATTAAAGTTAATGTTACCGGCTTTATTTGGTTCTTCAATCGGGCAAATCAGCTTATTACTGAATACAATTTTTGCTTCTTTTTTAGTTACCGGTAGTGTGACTTGGCTTTATTACTCCGACAGGCTGGCTTATTTTCCCCTAGGTGTGTTTGGCGTAGCTTTAATGACGGTAATTTTACCGCATCTTTCCCGGCAGCATGCAGCTAAATCACCCGAATTATTTGCCAGCACATTAAATTGGGGCTTACGTTGTAATTTATTAATCGGCATCCCTGCTTCAATAACCATGTTGATTTTGTCGGGACCACTTATTGTTACACTTTTTCATTATGGAAAATTTACTATCCATGATGTCTTTATGACACAACGTAGTGTGATAGCTTATTCCATTGGGTTGTCAGCATTTATGCTGATTAAGGTATTGGCAGCCGCTTTTTATGCACAACAAAACATAAGAACACCTGTGCGAATAGGTATTATTGCACTCATTGCGAATATGATTTTCAATGCTTTATTAATTTTTCCGCTTAAGCATGCGGGTTTAGCGTTGGCAAGTTCATTGTCGGCTTGGTTAAATGCGGGATTATTACTATGGGGTTTACAAACTCGTCAAGTGTTTCAATGGCAGTCCGGTTGGCTAAAGTTTGGATTACAATTATTATTTGCTAATAGCGCGTTGTGTTTATTTTTGTACTGGGCCGCAGCCGCTATGCCGGTTTGGATAAATTGGGCCTGGCAGCAACGGTTTTCACATATTTTCTCTCTAGGTATCAGTTCAATTATTATTTATATCGCTATGTTGTGGATGAGTGGTTTGCGTTACCATGATTTAAAAGCCCAGTCATGACAGAACTCATTTGTAATATCCATAATGTAAAACTTAGGCATCAGGGTTGTGTCGCAACTATCGGTAATTTTGATGGATTACACCGAGGGCACCAAACTGTTATTCAAGCTTTAATCAAATTAGCTAAACAGCTTAATCTACCTACTTGTGTTATTCTTTTTGAACCTCATCCGCAAGAATTTTTCTATGGAGATCAAGCTCCGGCCCGTTTAATGCGATTGCGAGAAAAAATTAAATTTTTACAATTTTTAGCTATCGATCGAGTGCTTTGCTTACGATTTAACAAGCGTTTAGCAGAATGCAGCGCAGAAGAATTTGTTAAAAAAATTCTAGTTGATAAATTAAGTATAAAAGGTTTAATTATCGGAGATGATTTTCGTTTTGGCAGAGGGCGTGAAGGAGATTTTTCTTTTTTGCAGAAATTAGGTCAAAAATATGAATTCACCGTTTTTTCTACGCCAACCGTATTGCTTGAAAATGAACGCATAGGTAGTTCAAGAGTCAGAAATGCGGTAAAGCAAGCTGATTTTAAATTAGCGTCATTACTTTTAGGCCGTCCTTTTAGACTCAGCGGTCGAGTAATCTATGGCAATCAACGCGGACGATTACTCGGGTTTGCTACCGCTAATATCGGATTACATCGGCATGTTATACCTTTACAAGGCGTATTTATAGTAAACGTATATGGTTTAGCCGATACACCCTTAGCGGGAATTGCTAATTGTGGGAAACGTCCGACAGTGAACGGTGTAAAAAATTTATTAGAAGTTCATTTATTTGATTTTGATCAAAATATCTATGGCCGATTTATTGAAGTTGAATTTTTAAAAAAAATACGTGATGAAAAAAAATTCGATAGTTTAGAATCACTTAAGCAGCAAATTACTAATGATGTAGCTGTAGCTAAAAGTTACTTTATGAAAAATTAAATTATTTAATTTTCATCATTTAATAAATATTTAATTTCTTTTTATTATAATCCCGTCAGAAGTCTCTCTAGTATAAATATAAAAAAATAATAAGAGTAAGTATGTCAAATATATTGTTAGCAGATGAATCAGTAATAACTGGAGGTATTTTTGTCGGAGATAGCCTATCCGAAGAACAGAGAAAATATAATGAAACTATATGCGGCTGCATTCCTTTTAAATGGTTTTTATATCACTCAGATTACAATAATTTTACTAATGGTCATACTTGGGCTTACATGTTTGGAAATATTTTTAATAATATTTTAAAACAAAAAGCAAATTGGTCAGCCCAAGAAAAAGCTACCTATTTTAAAAATGTAGCAGAGGGTGGCGCTACTACGTATGACTACAGAAATATAAAGAGTTTTTTTAAGCACCCCAAAGGTTATATCATGAGTTTTTTTCTGGGTAATATTCAGAATCAGGCTAAAAAAGTCAAAAAAGATAAAAACATACTTAATTTTAATATGCTGGGAATTATTTTTGCAGGCGCTAATGATCTAGTGACGCTTGGATATTACGATGTAGAAGGAGTTGAAAGAGCAGTTCAAGGAATTATTAATACCATAGCAATTTTAACGAAAAGGACTGAGAGAACAGGTGCTAACTATTTAAAGCATTTGTTATTTGTTGGTTTGCCTGATATCAGTGAAACGCCTCGTTTTAAAAATAAATCTCCTGAAGAAAAATTAAAAATGAAACTAGCTTGCCAGCAATATAATCAGAAATTGCAAGAGCTTGCCAATGAGTATCAAGATGTTAATTTTGATCTATGTACTATTTATAATTACAAAGATATAAACCACTTAGACTTAAAAAAAGTGAAAAGCATAGAAAAAGGTATTATAGTCACTGGCGAAGGTAAAAATAAAACTGTTCTTTTTATAAATAACGGTAAATTTATAACTAATAAATCTAATAATGAATTGAAAAAAGTAAATATTTCTCTTACTAAAAAACAATTGGCTATTTTTTCTAAAGATGGACAAATTATAAGAGACAAAATAAATGAAAATAAATTAGATAAATTTATTAAAAATGTAACAAAAAAAGCTAAATTAAATATCGATATAAAAATGATAGGTATTGAAGCTATACTGGATGAAATTTTGCAAAATCCCGAAGTTCATGGTTTTACCTCAGGCTGCGCTGTTTACTATTTACCTGAAAGTGAAGGTCAAGGAAGCGACTTATCATTATTAAAAAAAATCACTGCTGGAAACGCAGTTGTTATTAAAAAGACAAATAATGAATTTTTTAGTTATATTATAAAAGATGGCCAATTAATTAAAGAAGAATCTAAACCCGTGCTACAAAAATTTGACCTATCAAAGGAAGCGTTAGATCAATTAAATGAAAAAATTAAAAAATCTTCTGCTGAAAGTAAAGTAATAATATTGGCTAACAAGGAAGATATACACAATTTCTGGATTATTAATATTATTAAGTCTGTTGTGGAACACTATAAAAAATCATTTGATAATAAAATTGTGCTTACTTCTATTAACGATTCAGTATTAGAAGCTGTTAAAAAAGATTACTTAAATAGAAACACTATCTTTTGGGATGATTTGCATCCTGCAAGAAGATTACATGAACTATTAGCATTAAAAATCACCGAGTATATTAAAGCTAATTATGCAATAAAGAATCAATCACAATTTGAAGATGACTCATCAATCGACACTGAGTCTATGCTAAATTCGGATAAGATAGAAGAAGCTCCTCCTTCTTTACCCTCGGAACCTTCTTTACTATATTCCGATAATATTTTCAGATCGTAAATTAACTTTTGAACCGGTTTAAGCTTGTTTTAGCATAAAATATTTTGACGAAACCGGCCTAGCTGATTAGACTACGCGAATTATGTCACGAAAAGAATTTTATTTAATTCTCGAGGCCAGTGAGCAGATTGCTCCAGACGTCAAACATTTCACTTTTCGCTGTGAAGAGGGAGAGAGCTTTGAGTTCATTCCAGGCCAATTTATTACTTTACATATACCTACCGCTGAAAAAGTACTGCGCCGTAGCTATAGTATCGCTAATAAAACCCATCAGGCGACTAACAGAATTGAATTTGCCGCTTCTTATGTCCCCGCAGGGATTGCGAGCGAGCTTCTATTTACATTAAAACCTGGGGGTAGAGTCACAGCCACTGGCCCTTTTGGGCGACTTATTTTACGTGAAGAGATGCCAGAACGTTATGTGCTGGTAGCTACCGGCACTGGCGTTACACCCTACAGGACGATGTTGGCTGAGTTAGAACATCGATTTAAATTGCGTCCCTGTTTTAAAGTGGTCTTGTTATTCGGTGTGCGTAGGCAGGAAGATTTACTGTATCGTGATGAGTTCATTGCATTTGCAGAAAAGAACGCTTGGTTTGAATTTCATGCTTATTATAGCCGAGTAAAATTGCAAGAGGCACTGAGTTATGAACATACGGGTTATGTGTTAAATGCCTTTAGTGAAATTAAACCGAATGCTAAACAGGATATTGTGTATTTGTGCGGTAACCCCAACATGGTAGATGAGGTTTTTACGCTATTAGTCAAAACTTATGCATTCCCTACAGAAATTATTCGACGCGAAAAATATATTTCATCTAATTAATCAATTAAATTAAGCAGTTATATGGAATAACTTTGCTTAATTTTGTGAAAGGTGGAATATCTATTCTGTTTCGATTTGTTCTAATACCGAGATCATTTCCATTGCAGTATCGACGGCATCGCGTCCTTTATGGCAACGCTTCCCGTCGATACGATCTAGCGCTTGTTCTTCACTGTCCGTGGTTAGAATCCCAAAAATAACGGGAATAGATTCTTGCAAAGCAACTTTTTGGCAAGCATAACTTACTTGTTGACAAACATAGTCATAATGGTCGGTTTCGCCGCGAATAATAGCACCCAAGCAAATAATAGCTAAACAGTTTTCATCGGAAATTGCTATTTGCTGAGCCGCAAGACCGATTTCTACCGCTCCAGAAACTCTGACGATAGTGATGCATCGTTCTGGGAAATTTAACTCTTTTAATCGTTGTAAGGCACCATTCAGTAATTCTTCGGTGATACTTTGATTGAAGCGACTGACTACGATAGCAATATTAAATTGATCAGTCGGTTGATTAAAATGTAAGGGTTTAGCAATAATTTCTTTTATTTTTTGCATAAGATGTTCCTTTTTTATAAATTAAGTAGATGCCCGAGCTTGGTTTGTTTGGTTTTTAAATAAGCGTAATTCGTTGAATTAGGCATGGTAATTAGCGGAATGCGTTCAACTACTTCAATTCCATATTGCTCTAAGTCAATAATTTTCTGTGGATTATTGGTAAGTAATTTTATCTGCAATATTTTTAGATTTTGTAGCATTTGCGCACCTATCCAATAATTACGATCATCACTGCCAAATCCTAATTTTTGATTCGCTTCGACGGTATCAAGGCCTATATCTTGTAAAGCATAGGCTTTAAGTTTATTCAATAAACCAATACCTCGACCCTCTTGGCGTAAATAAAGTAAAATACCTCCTTGTTGACTAATTTGTGCTAAAGATTCATGTAATTGCCAACCACAATCACAGCGGGCAGAGCCAAAAAGATCACCAGTAAAGCATTCTGAATGGATACGTACTAAGGTGGGTTGATTTGATGCTGTTGTTTTTTCCTTAATAAGCGCTAAATGATGATGCTTATCTAGGCAGCTTTCAAACAACTTGATAGTCAAATCACCATAATCTTCGGTGGGTAAGCGAATAGAAGCGATTTCTTTGACTAAAGATTCGGTTTGTAAACGATATTGGATCAAATCGCGTATCGATAATAAACTGATTTGATGTTGTTTAGCGAATCTTTCTAAATCAGGGAGTCGCGCCATACTGCCATCAGGATTCATGATTTCACAGATAACGGCAGCAGGTTTTAATCCAGCTAAACGGGTTAAATCAGTACTTCCTTCCGTTTGTCCCATACGTTCTAAAATGCCCCCTTTTCGAGCACGTAAAGGGAAAATATGACCTGGCATGACGATATCTTGAGGTCCACTTTGCGCGTTGATAGCCGTGTGAATGGTATGAGCTCGGTCTGCGGCAGAGATACCGGTCGTGACCCCTTTTGCAGCCTCGATAGATACAGTAAAGGCAGTGTTAAAAGGGTTAGTAGAGTGCTCTACCATCATAGGGATTTGCAAACGCTTAATATCTTCCTCAACTAAGGCTAGGCAGATTAAACCGCGCGCATATTGGGCCATAAAATTAATGGCTTCAGGTGTTACTTTTTCAGCAGCAATGACTAAGTCACCTTCATTTTCTCGGTTTTCATGATCAAATAAGACGATCATCTTACCTTGGCGCATATCTTCTAAAGCACGAGTAATAGTGGGGAATGTTGAGTTTTTCATCATCTGTTTTGTTATTGCTGATTGTGACACTATTATACGCCTATTGTTCCTTCCATTTAAACTCAAAACAAGTATCTCTGCCTAAATGAGTAGTATTAATCGGTATTGCCCCTTTTAAGGGATTTGGAGAGGTAAAGGCTATTTGGGCATTTTTTCCCATCCACATGGGTGCTACATAAATAAAAGCGCGTTGTAGTAATCCGGTCTTGATGAAAGCTTGAAAACTAGTACCTCCTGCCTCTATCCACAAATCGATCTTTCCATCTTGTCCGATTTGTTTAAGTATCTCTAGTAAATTAAGGCCATTGGTATTAGTTTTTATAGGAATGAAACGTATATCATATTTTCGAAATCGAGCTTGATCTTTTTGGCTTAATTCAGTGCTATGAAAAATTGTTATTTTTTCAGCCGAATTAAAAATTTTTGCTGAAGCCGGTATACTGAGATGGGTATCTAAAATATACAGCGGTTTTTTATAGACTCCACCATCTAAACGGCAATTTAGTAAGGGGTTGTCCATAGAGATTGTTTTTGCTGTAGTTAAAATAGCATCAGAAAGCTTACGTTGTTGATGTGTAAATTTTTGTGCAGTCTCTCCAGTTAATTGAACGCGCCTTCCATTTTCACCGGCAATTCTCCCATCTAAACTCATCGCTAATTTTGCGGTAGTAAAAGGCTTCTTATGTTTCCACCAGTAGGCATAACTTGCATAAAAATTATCGATTGCTGGTACAGAATGATGAATACATTCAATTCCTTTATGTTGCAATATTTTATCAGCATGACTATCTACAGCAGGATTAGGATCCCGAAAGCCATAAATGACTTTTATAATACCACTTTTAATAATTAAATCAGTGCAAGGAGGAGTTTTTTTAGCGGTATGACAACATGGTTGTAAAGTTACATACAACGTAGAGCCTTGGATTAGCGAAGGATCAACTTTGTTGATGGCATCCACTTCCGCATGCGAACAACCACTTGCCAAATGATAACCCGTAGCGATAACTTTTGAGTTTTTAACCAATACAGCACCCACACAAGGGTTTGGTGCACAAGAACCCTGACGTATCTTTGCCAATGCTAGTGCTGATTTGAGATAGTCGGTAGCAGTGTTACTCACTTTTCTAAGACCCGAACCAATTTTTCATGAATATTATCAAAAGAACTATTACTCATGATAACAATATGATCGGAAGCTTTGGCTTCTTTGACTATTTTTTGAATGATATCAGCTACGGAGTTGCAAATAACAATAGGAATGGATGCTGTTTGTTGCACGTGCTCAATACCCCAATCTTGTTTTGGCCGCATTAACCATACCTTATCTGCATCCCCTAAAGAGGGGCCTAAAGTTTCTCGATGCATTCCAGAACGCATAGTATGTGTACCAGATTCTAAAATAACTAAAATGCGTTTATTTCCAATTTTTTTACGTAAACCGGCAAGCGTTGTAGCAATGGCTGTAGGATGATGGGCAAAATCGTCGTACAGCGTTATTCCATTGACTTGCTGGTAGATTTCTAAGCGGCGTTTGATTCCTTTGAATTGATTCAATGCAGCAATTGCATTTTTTGGATTAACACCGATATGATGTGCAGCCGCTATGGCAATAATACCATTTGCTGCATTGTGATCCCCGATTAACGACCAATCTACTTCGCCTTGTTTTTTGTTTTTATGATAGATAGTAAATTGACTAGCATCAGCTTTTAATAACTCGGTTCGCCAAGTGGTATCTATATTTTCGTCATTTCCTGTGTACTCAATCGGTGTCCAACAACCCCGTGATATGACACTTTGTAAATTTATATCGGTTTTTGGACAAATAATTAACCCTTGGTTAGGCACCGTTCGTAATAAATAAGAAAATTGAGTTTTAATTGCATCTAAGTTAGGAAAAATATCGGCATGATCAAATTCAAGATTGTTTAAAATCAAAGTTTTAGGATGGTAATGAATAAATTTAGAGCGCTTATCAAAAAATGCCGTATCGTATTCATCCGCTTCAATGACAAAAAAATCTTCTTTTCCTAAACGAGCAGAACTATCAAAATTTCTAGAAATACCACCAATTAAGAATCCTGGATTTAAACCAGCATATTCTAATATCCAACTTAATAAACTGGATACTGTGGTTTTACCATGCGTTCCTGAAACCGCTAAAACATGGTATTTATTTAAAACATTTTCGGCTAGCCATTGTGGTCCAGAAATATAAGGGATATTTTGATTTAAAACATATTCAACACATGGATTTCCACGTGTCATGGCATTTCCCATGATGACTAAATCAGGATGAGGTAATAGATTTTTTTCATTATAGCCTTCAAAAACTGGAATTTTATGTTCGACCAAATGAATACTCATCGGGGGATAGATATTCGCATCAGAGCCAGTAACAACAAAATTTTTTTGTTTAGCTATTAAAGCGATACCTGCCATGAATGTACCGCAGATGCCTAAAATATGAAGTCGCATGTTAGTCTAGAAAAAGTGTGAATGTTTCAAGTATATTATACTCTTTGGCACTTGAATTTTTGTCTGTGTTGCCGCGCAACTCGCAATTCTCATGTATTTTAAGAACAAAGGTTGCTTCACTACACGGTTCACTTCCAAAAAATCCAATTGCTGTGAATATATTTAACTTTAAGTTACCTGGAGAATACGCAGGATGTCAAAGAAAAATGTGTTTTATGCTCAATCAGGCGGCGTAACGGCAGTTATTAATGCAACAGCCTGTGGTGTAATAGAAACCGCTAGGCAACATAAAAATAAAATCGGTAAGGTTTATGCAGGCTGTAATGGAATTGTAGGTGCTTTAACTGAAGATTTAATTGATACAAGCAAAGAGACCAGTAAAGCAATTGCTGGGTTACGTTATACGCCCGGAGGAGCATTTGGCTCTTGTCGTTATAAATTAAAAAGCTTAGTTGAAAATCGTGCGGAATATGAACGTTTACTAGAGGTTTTTAAAGCGCATGATATCGGTTATTTTTTTTATAATGGGGGGGGGGACTCACAGGACACCGCATATAAAATTTATTTGCTTAGTCAAAAGCTAGGTTATCCTTTAAGCTGCATTGGTATCCCTAAAACAGTCGACAATGATCTTCCTATAACCGATAATTGTCCTGGTTTTGGTTCGGTTGCAAAGTATGTTGCTATTTCGACATTAGAAGCAGGTTTAGATGTTGCTTCGATGTGTGCGACATCAACAAAAGTGTTCATTATGGAAGTAATGGGCCGACATACCGGCTGGATAGCGGCAGCAAGTGGATTGGCTATGCAAAAAAAAGGAGATGCACCGCATATTATTTTATTTCCTGAAATAAGTTTTAACGAATCTTTATTTTTGCAGCAAGTGGATAAAACTGTAAAAAAATGTGGTTACTGCGTTATAGTTTTGGCAGAAGGGATTAGGGATGCCACACAACAATTTTTAGCTGAAGCGGGTACTACTGATGCATTCGGACACAAGCAGTTAGGTGGCGCGGCTCCGGTTATTGCACAATTAATTAAAACTAAATTAGGCTATAAATATCATTGGGCATTACCTGATTATTTGCAACGTTCTGCACGCCATATTGCTGCTGAAGTAGATGTGAAACAGGCATATGACTTAGGCAAAGCGGCCGTTGAATTTGCTCTTAAAGGCAAAAATGCGGTAATGCCTATTATTGTGAGAGCAGCGAGCAAACGCTATCAATGGTCGATTGGTGAAGTAAAATTAGCCACGGTAGCCAATCAGGAAAAAAAATTACCTCGTTCTTACATCACCAAAGATGGTTTTCACATTACTCAGCGCTGTAGAGATTATTTGCTGCCATTAATTCAGGGTGAAGCTTATCCTCAGTATCAAAAAGGTTTACCAAATTATATACAGCTAAAAAAGGTTAAAGTTAAGAAAAAACTAGGGAATTTCGCTGTTGAATTAAAATAATTATGCTGCTACTTATCTAAAAAGGTAATATGTATTACCATATATATTACTTTTTTTGACATTTATAGGACTTTAAACAAGGTATAAGTTTACTCTATGGGTCATAACAATAAAACTTTAATAAAGCTATGGCATGAATATAAAAGATATTAGACGGAAAAATTTACGGAAATTGGCACGCTTAGTAGGTGGGATCACCGATTTATCTGAGCATTTGGATCGTTCACAAAGCCAGATTAGCCATTTAATAGGCAATAGCCCTATTAAAAACATTGGCGATAGATTGGCTAGCCATATTGAGAAGGTTTTTAATAAACCTCATGGATGGCTTGATCATGAACATGCAGCTGAAGAGTCTGAAGGCACTTATCAGTATGAAATTAATCAGCCTTATTATCAGGTTCCCTTATTAACACCTCAAGAGGCAAAAGAGCGTTTTCTGCATTTTATAAAAATTTCACCAAAAACCTACTCAAAATATTTAAGCACTAATATTCCGCTTAGCTCAGATGCTTTTGCGATTCGCGTAGAGAATGATTGTATGGAAACCGCGCAAGGACCAAGTTTTCCAAAAAATTGTATTATTGTATTAGATACTGATTGCGTGGCTCATAATGCTGCTTTTATTTTAGCTAAAATAAAGCAAGATCCTGGCAATACGTTACTCTTTAGACAATTAGTTATTGATGGAAATCGTCGCTATCTGAAGGCTCTAAACCAGCATTATCCTTTGACAGAAATGCAAGCTGATGATACGACCTGTGGTGTAGTGCGTTTTATGCTGATGGAGTTTTGATAATATTAGATAATATTTTTTTTGCATTTTTTAGTTATTTAATCCAAACATACTTTTAAAGTATTTTTTTATAACAATAGGTTTTTCTTTTCCTTTTATAGCAATTGCAGTTGCAAAATCAGAATAAAGAGATAAATTGGAAATAGCATAAGAAGAAGTTATCTTTTTTTTAATGTATTTTAAATTATTTCCTTGATGATCTAAGGAAAGTTTATATCGAGAATAGGGATGAGTCCGCAAGGTATCTCCCATTGCTTTTATTAAAGCTTCATTCCTTGACCAAGCATTAAAAAATGCTTTCAATTTATTTATCCCCTGCAATACTTGCAATTGATCATATTCATCTGCAGAAAGGAAACGGTAAGCGATTTTGTCGAGATGTATTCGGTGGTTTATATATTCGATATCAATGCCTACGGGAGTGTCGATAGTAAAAGCATAAACCAAGATATTTTTGGAATGAGAAAGATTAAACTCTAGGTGTACCCCTGGACCCATTAATGGCTTGCCAGAAGCACAATAGGTTAATTTCAGATGTTGCGGAGATTGTTTAGAATAATATGCTAATAAATCACGCAGTATAGCTCTTGAAACAATAAAACCTGGGCGAAAAGAAATTGCTAGCCTTTCTGCACGTATTTTTTCTTCAGAGGAAAGCCAGCTTTTAAAGAGTTCATATTTTTTTGCATGGGCTTCAAGAGTAGTATGCCAAATGTGAATAATCGATGGGTTTAACACACTCATTGGTATTATTTCCTGATTTTTAAGCCTAATTGGTTTTTTTTAATATACCCTAGACCATTAAAAATACGAAACTTTTATCAATGGGCGAGCAAAGGAAATAAGTGCTTGTCTAAAAACTTTAAAAACCTTGCTGGATTTCCATATTTTCCAATACGATAAAGTCAAAAAGAATATACCAAAGCACAATATAGATTCTGCATTTAATTTACTCCTAAGTATTACCTATAAGAAAATAAGTAAGCTCATAAATAGAAATTATTATTGTTTTTAAATATTTCTATTCATAACCCCTAGAGCTTCTACCAGCAAGGTGTTCATTAACTCAGTAATATCCATATAAACATTAAATAAATAATGTGTCAATACATTTAATTTGTAATTTGTGTTATTCTGATGAAAGTCGACTATAGGGATATAATAAAATGGAAAAATTCACCATCAATAATTTTTTAAAGCGTTTAATACTTGATTGTGGATTAAAAAAAGAATTTGTTGATGAAATGATTGATTATGCTAAACAGCAGCAAATTTCTTTTCTAACTTATTTAATTCAAACACAAAAGGTAGATTCTTCCTATTTAGCCCATCTTTTAGCAGCAGAATTTTTTCTGACATACATTGATTTAGATACGATTGATGTGATGCAAATACCAAGCAGTATTTTTGATAAAAAGTTACTACAAAAATATAAAATCTTACCTTTATCAAAAGATAAAAAAAAATTGACCTTAGCTATGGTTGATCCTACGCAACAACTAGTTTTTGACGATATTCGATTTTCTACTGGCTTAATGTTGGAATATAAGCTTGCAGAGGAAAAACAATTAGTAGCATTGTTAAAAAAAATAAAAGATACTTGCTTAATAAAATCAGTCATTGGCAGCACAGTAGATTTAAATCGCTATCAAATAACGCAACCAAAAGACTTCGATAATTTAGATACAGTGTTAAATAATTCCAACAATGACGATTTAACAATTATCAATTATGTCAATAAACTTTTGATTGATGCTATTACGCGAAATGCATCTGATGTCCATATAGAACCTCATCAAAATCAATTACAAATACGATTTCGGATCGATGGATTATTATATTCAATAGTTGTTCTACCTAAACATTTAATTTCGCGGATTATCACACGCTTAAAAATTATGTCGCAATTAGATATTGCTGAGCGAAGAATTCCACAAGATGGTCGTTTTCAATTAAAAGATATTACGGGTCGAAATGTAGATTGTCGATTGAGTACCTGTCCAACTATTCATGGTGAAAAATTAGTGATTAGAATTTTGGATAGTAACAAAATGTTGTTAGAAATTAATAGATTGGGAATGAGCAAAGCTCAAAAAAAGGAATTTATCAAAGCTTTAACAAGCCCTCATGGTATGATTTTAGTCACAGGACCTACGGGGAGCGGAAAAACTATAACACTGTATACGGCGTTAAGTCTTTTAAAAAAAACTACCGTTAATATTTCTACTGTAGAGAATCCTATAGAAATTATTTTATCAGGAATAAATCAGGTTAATGTAAATCCTGCTGTAGGTTTAAATTTTGCTTGCGTATTAAGAGCTTTTTTACGTCAAGATCCGGACATTATTATGGTAGGAGAAATGCGAGATCAAGAAACAGCTGAAATAGGAATAAAAGCCGCTCAGACCGGTCATCTAGTTTTATCAACTTTACATACAAATAGCGCTGCTGATAGTTTGATACGTTTAGAAAATATGAATATTCCTAATTACAATATTGCTGCGTCGGTACAGTTAATTATTGCACAGCGTTTAGTAAGGCGTTTATGCGTACATTGCAAGATTGAAGAGCAATTACCCGAAAAAATTTTGTTAAAGTTAAATTTCTCTCCGGATATTAAAATTTTTACTGCAAAGGGATGTTCACAATGCACAGATGGTTATAAAGGCCGCACAGGAATTTTTGAAGTATTAACGCTCACTAATGATATAAAAAAAATAATTTTACAGAAAAATAGCGTATTAGAAATCAATCAATTTACAAAAAAACAAGGGATGCAAACTTTATATTTATCAGCTTTGGAAAAACTCAAACAAGGCGAAATAAGTTTATTGGAAATGAAACGTATAATAAAAGACTAAAATAATTATGTTAAGTTTTGTTAAAATTTATATTTGGAAAGGAATAACTCATACAAGTAAATCATGTAAAGGTAAGGAATTTTTTCGAAATAAAGATCAGTTGCGTTTAGAATTGCAACGTCAAAACATTTTTATAAGTTATATTCGCGTCCGTTGGATTATTCGATTTGTTAAACCTGTCACAATGCAGGAGATTTATCTTTTTACACGTCAGATAGCACGTTTGCTGCAAGCAGGAATTCCATTGCTGCAAATTTTGCAATTATTAGAAAGTAGTATCGGTAATACTTCTTTACAAAAATATTTAGGAAAATTAATCGCTAATTTAGAAGATGGCTTTTCTTTAAGTGAAGCGTTACAAGTAAATAAAACTTATTTTAATAGGTTTCATTATAGTTTAATTGCATTAGGAGAAAAAACTGCCAGTTTAGGATTAATGTTCGAACGCATTGCAATATATCAAGAAAAAAGTATGAAACTAAAAGCAAAAATAATTAATGCTTTAGTATATCCTATGGCGGTTTTAATAGTGGCGACTCTCGTTTTTATTGCTTTGTTGATGGGAGTAGTTCCCCAATTTGAACAATTTTTTTCTGACGTAGGCGCACAATTACCATTAATAACACGCATTGTTATTTATTTATCCAAACATATAGGCTTTATTAGTAGCTATTGCGGATCATTTTTGCTGATATTAGGCAGCTTTTTTATTTTTTTAAAGAAAAAATACTCAATTGTTGATAATAAAATAGATAGCTATTGTTTAAAAATCCCTATTGTTAATAAAATTATCTCTGAAATTATAATAGCTCGTATTACGCGCGCATTATCTACCGCTCTGGCTGCGGGTTTGCCATTAATCGATGCTCTACAACTTATTGCGGAAATATCGGGTAATTTTGTTTATAAGTCAGCTATTTTAATGAGCTGTGAACAGATACGTAATGGTGCGGGTTTTTATCAAGCTTTTTCACGTCATAAAGTGATGCCATTAGATTTATTACAACTTATTAAAATTGGGGAAATGGCTAATTGTTTAAGCGAAATATTAAACAATACAGCCGATCTTTATGAAGAAAAAATGAATTATTTTGCTGATAATCTATCAGTATTATTAGAGCCATTATTAATAATTATTTTAGGTTTAATGGTAGCTTGTTTGGTTATAGCAATGTATTTACCCATCTTCAAATTAGGAAGTGTTATTTAAATGGAATATTTCTTTATAGTTAGTTTTGCTATTTTTTGCCTTTTGTTAGGTAGTTTCTTTACCGTATTGATATATCGTCTACCTTTAATTTTACAACAACAATGGAGAAAAGATTTTCAGCAGTTTTTATGCCAAAATAATTTATTTCAATTAAATAAAAAAACTTTTAATATATTTTTACCTTTTTCGCATTGCCCGAATTGCCATGAATATTTAACTATTTTGCAGAAGGTTCCTTTATTAAGTTATTTTTTTCTAAAAAAAAAATGTGCCTATTGTCAGATAAAAATTTCTTTATTTTATCCATTTGTCGAACTTTTAACTTTAATTGTTTCACTTATAGTTATTGAAAGATTTGGAATAAGTTTACAAAGCTTTGCGGCTTTAATTTTAACTTGGGGTTTATTGATTTTAGCATTTATTGATTTTGAACATAAGATATTACCGGATATCATCACTTTTCCTTTATTATGGTGTGGTTTGCTTGCAAGCATCCAGCAGCTTTTTGTTTCCCCAGAAGCTGCTATTTTAGGCGCTTGTTTTGCTTACCTTTTTCTTTATATTCTTGCCAAATGGTATCAATGGTTAACAAAAATAGAGCCTATGGGGGAAGGAGATTTTAAATGTTTAGCTTTATTAGGGGCTTGGTTAGGCATAAAAGCTTTACCTTTTATTTTGCTTATGGCAGCTGTTGCAGGATCCGTAGTCGGATTAGTTTTATATATTTCGAATAAAGATAGCTTGCGAAAAGGTATTGCTTTTGGTCCTTATTTAGCCTTATCGGGTTGGCTAGTCTTAATGGTTCAACCTAACTTCGATTATATCTAAAAGCATTATGGTAAACTTAAATCCAAATACGAAAGCTTAGTAATGGAAAATCCAATGTCTGAAAAATTATCTGAAATTCATTTACCTATCTCTATTATTGGTGCAGGCGCCTGGGGGAGTGCTCTAGCTATTCATTTAGCGCGTAAGCACCAAGAAGTGCGTTTATGGGCTTATGAAAAACAACAGGTTACTGAAATAAATACTAAAAGAACTAACGAGCGCTATCTGCCGGGTGTCGTTTTTCCTTCTAATATCACTTGTTCGGATGATTATCAAACGGTCCTTTCAGAAACGCGGGATATTTTAATTGTTGTACCTAGTGTCGCGTTTCATACGACTTTAAATAAAATACAGCCTTTTTTGCAGACTAAGCAGCGCTTGTTATGGGCGAGTAAAGGACTAGACTCTGAAAAACATCAATTATTGAATGAAGTGGTTAAAGACGTATTAGGACATAGAGAAATGGCCGTGCTATCAGGGCCTAGTTTTGCTAAAGAAGTCGCTATGGGTTTGCCTACGGCTGTCTGCATTGCGTCGGAAAATTATGATTTTGCGTACGACCTATCGCTAAGGTTCCAGACAAAAGATTTTCGCGTGGAAATGACTCAAGATATTATTGGAGTAGAGCTCGGCGGGGCAATGAAAAATATACTGGCTATTGCTGTTGGCATGACTGAAGGTTTAGGTTTTGGTGCCAATGCAAAAGCTGCAGTGATAACTTCCGGTTTATCTGAAATGATTGAACTAGGTTTAACATTGGGCGCAAGGCAGGAGACGTTTTTAGGTCTATCGGGTCTTGGGGACCTGGTATTAACTTGTACGGATAATCAATCTCGCAATCGTCGTTTAGGTTTAGCTTTAGGGCAAGGACAAAGTTTAGAAGAAGCTAAGAAATTAATTGGAACAACGGAGGGTTATGAAACTGCAAAAAATATCTTCTTTTTAATAAGCAAATATGGAGTTAATGCGCCATTTTGTGAAGGCGTGTATCGAATTTTGTATGAGCAGAAATCACCGAAAACGCTCTTTAAAGATTATTTTCAATAGAAAATCTAGGTAGGTGTCTTCAATTATGCTAGGCTGAGACACAAAAAACAGAGGCTTGGCTAGCATCGTGCAATTGAAGGCTTATTGTTTTATCCAATTAATGAGCCCCCCTGCTATTAATACTTTCATTTCTCGTGCACTTAAAGGATGAGTAACAATGTAGTTTTTATCTTTAGTTTTGTTATGAACAGTCAGTTTCTCCGATGTTTGAATAGTTTCAAGAATATCTTTAATTACTAAAACATCGCCTTGATCAATCGTGTCATAGTCAGAAGGATTGGTGAAAACCAAAGGTAAAATTCCAAAGTTAACTAAGTTTTGTCTATGAATTCGTGCGAATTGTTTAACTAATACTGCTTGCACACCTAAATATCGAGGTGCAATGGCAGCATGCTCCCGACTGGAACCTTGGCCATAATTTTCGCCTCCAACAATAATGGAACCAGTTTTCTGATATTCTAAGGCACGTTTTGGGTAAGATGGATCAATTTGATCAAAAACGAATTGACTAATCCCCGCAATATTGCTGCGGAAAGGCAGTACTTTCGCTCCTGCAGGCAAAATTGTGTCGGTAGAAATATCATCACCGACTTTAATTAAAACTGGCCCTTCAATATGATCAGCTAAAGGAACAAAAATTGGTAAGGGGAGGATGTTAGGACCTTTAGCTAATTTTATTTCGTTAGGATTTTTAGAGGGTGGTACCAACATCGTGGTATTAATAATAATTTTTTGTGGTTCTTTAAAACGTGGATAAGCTTTACCCTTTAGAGAACGAGGATCAGTAATAACCCCGGTTAAAGCCGAAACTGCAGCAATTTCTGGACTACAAAGATAAACTTGATCTTCTTTGGTTCCAGATCTGCCCGGAAAATTTCTTGGTACAGTACGTAGACTTATTTTTCCAGTGGCAGGAGCTTGGCCCATACCAATACATCCATTACATCCTGCTTGATGAATACGCCCGCCCGCGCGAATTAATTTTTCTAAAATGCCTAATTCAACCATATTCTCTAAAATTTGACGTGAGGTTGGATTTATATCCAAAGAAATGCCGGGAGCTATTTGTTTTCCAGCGACAATTTCTGCTGCAACAGCGAAATCTCGTAACCCAGGATTGGCCGATGAACCGATCATTGCTTGATAAATAGGTCGTCCAACAACTTCTTGGATAGGAACAACTTTTCCTGGGCTAGAAGGTAAAGCAATTAAGGGTTCAAGCTTAGAAAGATCGATTTCATCCTGTTCATCATAACTAGCATTTTTGTCGGCAATAATTTCTTGCCAATCAGCTTCACGCTGCTGCGATTTTAGAAATTCATGTGTCATCTTATCGGAAGGGAATACACTTGTTGTTGCTCCCAGTTCCGCACCCATGTTAGCAATGACATGACGATCCATCGCAGATAAATGTTGCAGCCCAGGTCCATAATATTCAATGACTTTTCCTATTCCACCATTAACGTCATGACGACGTAATAACTCGAGAATGATATCTTTAGCACTGACCCAGTCCGGTAAAGAGTGAGTTAATTTTACGCCCCAAACTTTCGGCATGGTGACATGAAAGGGATGTCCGGCAATAGCCATAGCAACTTCTAATCCGCCTGCTCCAATGGCTAACATGCCCATCGATCCCGCGGCACAGGTATGACTATCTGAACCCAATAAGGTTTTTCCCGGTTTTCCAAAACGTTCCATATGCACAGGATGACTCACGCCATTGCCGGGACCGCTATAATATAAACCGAATTTTTTACAAGCACTAAGTAAAAATAAATGGTCATCAGCATTTTTAAAATCTGTTTGCAAGAGGTTATGGTCAATATACTGTACAGAGACTTCTGCTTTGGTTTGACTTAATCCCATAGCTTCACATTCCAGCATAACCATCGTACCTGTGGCATCCTGGCATAATGTTTGATCAATTTTCAGGCCAATTTCGGCGCCTGGGTGCATTTCACCTGAAACTTTATGAGAATTAATTAATTTTTGCGTTACATTTAGTGCCATACTAAATTCCTAATTTATTTAATCTAATTTGTTTGAGATAGTATTACCTAGCTATGCTATCCATTACGTCTGATAAGACTTTTGCTTACAGGATACATAAATAATTTCCTATAGGAAAACAAGTTAAAATACGATAGAAACAATAAATTGTTCATTATGTATAACTTTGTGTAGTTTACTAGATAAGGTATAGTAGTTTACAGCAAGCCTCAATCTAACGGTAGGGATCCAAATATGCATTTACCCGTTACTCGCTGGATCGATTTATTGACATTTTTTCTTTGCGTCTTAGTCTTAGCGGTTGCGGTCTATTTGCAATATAGGGTCGGGATTATTCCTTGTCCACTTTGTATCATACAGCGGTTTATTATTACGTTGTTGGGATTGTTATTTTTAATGGGCGCGTTATTTAATTTTGAGGCAGTCACGCGTTGTTTCTTGCATACCTTAACTTTTTTATTTGCAGTAGTCGGCGCAGTAGTAGCGAGTCGCCAACTATGGTTGGAGCATTTTCCTTCAGATCAGTTAATCAGTTGTCAAGCAGCGATAGCGCAATATAGCACTTCTATCTATTTTCATAAAATTATGGAATTATTTTTTCAAGGCACAAGCAATTGCGGCAGCGGAACTTGGCGTTTTTTAAATTTAAGTATGCCAGGATGGACATTAATAATTTTTATTGTATTAGCCGCCATCTCTTTACGACAGGTCTATATAAACCGACGCAAACATAAACGACATTTCTTATCTTGAAAGAGTCAATTTATTGTTATTTTGAGATTTTTGATAGATTAGATTTTCGTTTTTTTTGCGTTCTAGTAATTGAGTGGCAAACTCTTTAGAATCACCATAAATAACGAAATGGTCTTCCAATCTAACCATTAATTCTTTTAACTCCTGAGGCTTAGATCGTTCTGGTGCTTGCATAAGTAATGCAAGTGTTTCTAATATGTTTTTCTTTTGTTCTACATTTTTCGGGTTATTAAGATTTGTTTGGAGACTTTTTAAATCACTATCGATCGTATTCTTAATTTGTTTAACTAAATATTCTCCGGTTAAATTTAAACGATCTTTAATCAATGCTTGCCATTGTGCTGTATAACTCTCAGCCCAATCTTTATAGAACAGTATTTTTTCTAGGTCACTAAGTGATCTGGTTGGAAGTGGAGGGCTTAATAATTGCTGGGTTAATAAATACCATAAGTTTGCACCTAAGGACCATAAATCTGTATTAAGTTTATATAAACTTTTTGTGCAAAAGTCTTTATTTATAAATAATTCTGGAACAGAAAACTGAAATGTACTAATTTGAGGAGCGGCTTCATCTTTAAAATAGGCACAACCAAAATCACCTAAAATAAAGTCGCCATTGGTTTTAAGAAAAATATTGCTTGGTTTTATATCATTATGAATAATACCTTGATGAGTTTGTCCACTTTCTTCTTGAAATACAGAGTTATCTAAGGCATTAATTGTTTCTAAAAGTTGATGAAGTCCTTGAAACAGATAATTAATACAGCACTAGGGTTTAAGTTATATTGGTTGTAAATATAGTTTACATGAGTTTGCAGATCGCCAATTTCTTGATAACAAGTATATAAGATATTTGTCGTCCCATCTGATCCTTGAGCAACGGGTAATGTAAAAAGGTCAAATGGAAAATTAGCAGCTGTAACATTTTGTATAGCTTTAGTCATCTTATTTTCACGTTCCACTCCGAAACTACCTTCCTTTTTAACAAGTGCTCGAGTTTTACCTCGAACAAACAAGGTAACTTCCTTAACAACTCCATTTTGACTGTTTTTTATACAATTTTTAGTATTATAAGTAATTACATTTTCAATGTCATCTATACTTAACGGGGTCAAAAAAGCTTTTATCTCAGGTGTGGTGCAAGTTTGTATCGGCTAAAGGGTGAAGGTGTTCCTGAAGAGCTAAAAGATGAAGTGGATGAACTTTTTTGGAGTGTAAGGTTTAAGTTGGGGGGTCGTTTTTTTCTCTTAAAGAATGCTATTCGGTAAAGGAGATGGTTGGTTAACGCAGGAATTAGGCATAATTATCTATATTTTTATTTTTTGATTTATTTAATCCTTTGATCTAAGTCAAATCCTTAGCTATTGTATCAAGCAATGATTAAAGAACTATTAAACCTAATTCAGATAAAACGATGAATAATTTTTGCTAAGAATCAATTTAGTTTTTTAAATAAATGAAAGGAAAAGCTGAGTAGAAAAAATAAAGAAAAAACAATTAGATAATTGCTTTAATGACCTAAGGTCAAACTTCCACCAATTTGCAACAGTGGTTGTACTAGGAGAATAGTTAATAATTTTAAACCGATGATCAGAATAAACGGCGAAAAATCCAATCCTGCAATACTTGGTAAGATTCCGCGGATGGGTTTAATTAACGGTTCACTGACGCGTACTAATATTTCAACGAATGGCCCATGCGCTAAAGGGTTAATCCAACTTAGAATAGTTAAAGCGATAACTGCATAAAAGAAGATATTAATCAATTGATTCAGAAGCTCAGCAAATGCAAGCACAATCAACCCGCTGAAATGTGGAGTTGTATTAACTAACCAGACAAGAAAGGCAATTTTAAGCGTTTCTAAGCCTAATAATAATATGATAGCCGCTAAATCGATACCATATAGACTAGGAATGATACGGCAAATAGGTCGTAGCGGAGGATTGGTTAATTTTGCTATTAATATAAATAAGGGATTGTGACTATCCGTATTAACCCATTGTAAAACAATGCGCAAAAGTAAAATAAAAATATAGAGATCAAAAATGGATTGGATAAGGAATATACCCGCATTGCTGAAAGAATTAAGCATAGAAGTTAACCTGTTATTTTAATTATTAGCTGATTTTTGTTTAAGTCTAATTGTGCGGGTGCTCCAAATGGTAAACACCGATTTTTTTTCCCATGGCCAATATCGGGACAACGTAATACCGGAAAATTTTGTTCATGGGCAAATCGTTCTAGCACCGCTTGAATCTTTTTTTCTTCTTCTAACTTGGTAGAGAAAGTGAAATCACCAAATAAGATGGTTTTTACATGAGCTAAAATTCCCGATTGTTGTAAATGTTGTAGCATTCTGTCGATACGATAAGCAAATTCATTAACATCTTCTAAGAATAAAATTTTATCTTTAGTTTCAATTTTCCAATCTGTGCCCAGACTAGTTTGTACCAAACTAAGGCTACCACCCGTTAAAGAGGCTTGGATACAGTCTAAGGATTTAGTAGGTTTATGATAAGATTTTAATAAATAGTGTAATTGTTGTAATTGCCCGAAAATAATTTTTTTTAATTCATTACTATTTTCGACTTCAATTAGATGACGAGCCACTTGATTAAGTGAAGGGCCATGCAGCGTTTGCCAATGCCATTTTTGTTGTAAAAATAAATGTAGCGCGGTGATATCACTAAACCCAATAAACAATTTACATTTTTTAGGAGGGCTTAATTTTAGTAAGTAAGGTATTAGCCGCGTACAACCATAGCCCCCGCGTAGGCACCAAATAGCCTGAGAATCAGAATTAAATAAAGCGTCTTTTAGTTGTTGAAAACGTTTTTCATCACTATTAGCACACAGCAGATCGGGTCCAAATAAGTCAGGAGAAATTCTTGGAATTAATTGCCAATTTTTTAATAAATTTTTTAATTTCTCTATAATCGAAGTGTCTGCAACACCACCAGCAGGAGCAATAATATCAACGATAGAATTTTTCTTTAAAGCTTGCCAAGTTTTAAAGCTATCCATTTTTTCTGGATCCTAGATGCATAAATATCAACTTTACTTTTATTCCAGAACATACTCTTCGCACTTGAATTTTTGTCTGTGTTGCCGCTCAATTCGCAATCTTTATGGCTATTGACTATACCAGAGTGCTTTATGGACGCGGCATTTGACAAAAATCCAATTGCTGTGAGTATACTTTGTTTATATATCTAAATTATCAACTTCTAGCGCATTTTGTTGAATGAAATCACGACGAGGTTCAACTTGATCACCCATTAAGGTGGTAAAGATTTGATCCGTTGCGATAGCATCTTCAATTGTAACGCGTAATAAACGTCGGGTATTCGGATCCATGGTTGTTTCCCATAATTGATCAGGATTCATCTCTCCTAAACCTTTATAGCGTTGTATGGCCTGCCCTCGGCGTGCCTCAGTTAATAGCCATTCATAAACTTCTTTAAAATTTTTCACTGCTTGCTTTTTGATATCTCGCTGTATATAAGCGCCCGCGCCAATAAGGCCATGTAGCTGTTTGGTCATATCGAATAAGCACTGATATTCAAGTGTCTTAAAGAACTCATAAGAGATTTTATAGGTCGTTTCTAAACCATGTGTACTGATTGTTATTTCAGGTAAAAATACATGTCGTTCAGTATTTTCATAAATAGATACTTGATAGCGAATAGCTTCATTATTAGTGGTGTGTTGCAATTGACTTTGCCAGTTTTTTGTCCATTCGAGCATTTTAGCAGAATCAGCTAATTCCTCAGGAGATAAAGGAGGAAGATCAAAAATGGCTTGCAAAGCTTCCATGGGGTAGCGTCGCGACAAATGTTGAATCATCATTTGCGCTTTGCGGTAATCCATGACTAATTTTTCTAAACCAATACCTTGAATAGAAAAGCCTTCAGTATGAGGATAAAGCGCTGCATCATGTAGTGCAGTTTGTGTGAGATAAGCTTGTAGTGCCGCATCGTCTTTTAAGTATTGTTCTTGCTTACCTTTTTTAATTTTATATAAAGGAGGTTGAGCAATATAAATAGTGCCGCGTTGCAGTAATTCTGGCATTTGACGATAGAAAAAAGTCAGTAATAAAGTACGAATATGCGAACCATCGACATCGGCATCGGTCATGATGATAATACGATGGTAACGAAGTTTATCTGGATTGTATTCTTCTTTACCTATACCACAACCCAGCGCAGTAATTAATGTTCCAACTGCTTCCGAGGATAACATCTTGTCAAAGCGGGCTTTTTCTACGTTTAGGATTTTACCTGTAAGAGGCAAAATAGCTTGATAACGTCGGTTGCGACCTTGTTTAGCAGAACCACCCGCTGAATCTCCTTCAACAATAAATAATTCACAAAGAGCAGGGTCCGTTTCTTGACAATCCGCTAATTTTCCAGGTAAATCAGCAATATCTAATGCAGTTTTGCGTCGGGTCATTTCACGTGCTTTACGTGCCGCTTCGCGCGCCCGAGCGGCATCAATGATCTTCATCATGATGGCACGTGCATCTTGTGGCGTTTCTAATAAAAATTCTTCAAGTTTTTCTGAGGTTAAGGCTTCAACAATTCCCTTAACTTCTGAAGAAACCAATTTATCTTTGGTTTGTGAGGAGAATTTAGGGTCAGGGACCTTGACCGATAAAACGGCTGTTAGGCCTTCACGGGTATCATCGCCTGTAGTGGCGATTTTTAACTTTTTGCTAGTCGCTTCACGATCGATATAAGTGTTTAATGTGCGAGTTAAGGCAGCACGAAAACCAGCCAGATGGGTTCCTCCATCACGCTGCGAAATATTATTGGTAAAACATAAGATATTTTCTTGGAAGCTATCATTCCATTGTAAGGCAACTTCAACCGTAATTTCATCACGTTCAGCGGTAAAATAAAAAGGCTGTTTGTGAATTAAAGTTTTGTTTTGATTGAGGTACTCGACAAAAGCTTTGATTCCGCCGATATATTTAAGTTGAGTTTCTTCGTTGGTCCTTTCATCGATAAGATTTATGGCTACACCAGAATTTAAAAAGGATAACTCACGTAAACGTTTTAAGAGGATATCGTAATGAAATTCATTGTTATGCTGAAAAATGAGCTTGCTGGGATAAAAGCGAATTTCAGTCCCTCTTTCTTGCGTTTCTCCGGTGACGTGCAGCGGTGCTGCGGGCTCTCCGAGCAGATAGGTTTGCTCATAGACTTTGTTATTACGTCGGATAGTGAGCTGTAATTTTTCTGATAGGGCGTTAACGACGGAAACACCTACACCATGCAAGCCTCCCGAGACCTTATACGAATTGCTGTCAAATTTACCACCCGCATGTAAGACAGTCATGATGACCTCAGCAGCTGATCTGCCTTCTTCACTATGGATATCTACAGGAATACCACGGCCATTATCTTTAACAGTAACTGAGTCATCGCTATGTAACGTGATATCGACCTGAGAACAATAACCCGCTAAGGATTCGTCTATAGAGTTGTCCACGACCTCAAAGACCATATGATGTAGACCTGTTCCATCATCGGTGTCTCCAATATACATACCAGGACGTTTCCGGACTGCATCTAGACCTTTTAAGACTTTTATGTTTGAAGAATCATACTTCGGCATACCCAGTCCACCCTGTTGGCTAGCATTGTCCTTAAGACCTAGTTCTGGCTCAAGAGAGCTTTCCGTGTGCGGGATGTTAGGCTCACACTCCGTTAAGGATGGGTTTTTTCCCACCAAAATCTCATTTTTAATCGACATACTTGATAAGGGTTAAAAACTGAAAATTATACCATAAATTGCCCTTTAAATTCGAATATTAATAAGAAAATACAAAGGTTTAAAACAGCTAAAATGGATTATGGTCAAGTTTAACCTTTAAGGTAGTAACCGGAATGTTAGGTTTAGATTTTTAATACGTAAAATCCAACATAGAGATAATAATAGAGATTAATCGGCTTAAATTGCTGATAAATTGGCTAAGTTACTCTAATTTATTGACAGAAAAATCACTTGCCGTGATACTCATCGCTTTTGCATTGAAGAGCCTCCGACATGAATAGCAATGCGCTACGCGACCTATTTCTTAATTATTTTAAACGTCAGGGTCATACTATTGTCCCTTCCGCTTCCTTAATTCCCACACATGATCCTAGTTTACTCTTTACTAATGCCGGCATGGTGCCCTTTAAGGATGTTTTTTTAGGTCTAGAAACGCGGCCTTATTCCCGAGCGGCGAGCATACAACGATGTATGCGCGCCGGTGGAAAACATAATGACCTTGAAAATGTAGGTTATACCGCTAGGCACCATACCTTTTTTGAAATGCTAGGAAATTTCAGCTTCGGAGATTATTTCAAGCGCGAGGCTATCCTATATAGTTGGAAGTTTTTAACCGAAGAATTAAACCTTCCCCCAGAAAAACTATGGGTTACGGTGTTTACCGAAGATGATGAAGCCGCAGCGATTTGGCTAAATGAGATTAAAGTTGATCCTCAGCGCTTTTCGCGTTGTGGTAAGAAAGATAATTTTTGGGCTATGGGTGATACTGGGCCTTGTGGGCCATGCTCTGAAATTTTTTATGACCATGGGCCTAGCATCCCTGGGGGGCCTCCCGGTACGCCTACTGCAGAGGGGGATAGATATGTTGAAATCTGGAATTTAGTTTTTATGCAATTTCAGCGTTCTACAGACGGAGAGCTCGCATTTTTACCAAAACCCTCAGTAGACACAGGCATGGGTTTAGAGCGACTCGCTGCGGTCATGCAGGGAGTAACGAATAATTATGATACGGATCTGTTTCAACCTTTAATTAAGGCAGTTGCTAAAGAAGCATCAATAACTGATCTCACCAATACTTCTCTACGCGTCATTGCCGATCATATTCGTGCTTGTGCTTTCTTAATCAGCGATGGTGTACACCCTGGCAATGAGGGACGTTCTTATGTCTTACGTCGAATTATTCGACGAGCTATTCGACATGGTCATAAAATAGGCTTAGATCGACCTTTTTTTTATCGTTTGGTAAAACCTTTGGCGTTGCAGATGTTACAGGCTTATCCGCAATTAACCAAAAAACAGAAATCCATTGAAAAAGTCTTACTCGATGAAGAGCAACAATTTGCTCGAACCTTAACGCTAGGTCTTAAACTTTTTGAGCAAGAACTAGCTAAGCTGCAAGGTAAAAAACAGTTTCCAGGATCGGTACTTTTTCGTTTGTATGACACTTACGGCTTTCCAGTTGATCTTACTGCTGATGTGGCCAGAGAACACGGTTTAACTCTAGATATCGCAGGTTTTGAGAAGGAAATGGAACGCCAAAGAAGCCAATCTAAATCAGCTAGTCGTTTTACTTCAAAACCGAGTTTATCTTTAATTAAAAATAAAGCGACTGAATTTGTCGGTTATAAAGTATTAAAACAAACGCCTGTTGCTATTGTGGATTTATTTGATGGTAAACATTCTTTAGAGGAGTTATCTATAGACGAAGAAGGTTTTGTTATCTTAGCTAAGACTCCCTTCTATGCAGAAGGTGGTGGACAAGTAGGTGATACAGGATATTTAGTTAATGCAACGAGTTGTTTTTTAGTGACTGAAACGTTTAAAGAAGGAGCATTAATTCTTCATAGGGGTAAGTTAATTAAAGGTCATTTAAAAAAGGGTGATAAATTGAAGGCAGAAGTCGATGCTGAAAAACGTCGTGCGGTTACCTTAAATCATTCAGCCACTCATCTATTGCATGCAGCCTTACGAGAAGTTTTAGGAGAGCATGTGATGCAGAAGGGCTCTTTGGTAGAAGCAGAGCGTTTACGTTTTGATTTTTCACAACCTAATCCCTTGAATATAGAGCAATTAAAGTTAGTCGAAGATCGCGTTAATCAGCAAATTCGAGCTAATTTGACCGTTATTACCGAAGTGATGTCAACTGAAGATGCAAAGAGTGCAGGTGCGATAGCGATGTTTGGCGAAAAATATGGAGATAAAGTACGTGTATTGACGATGGGTGCTTTTTCTAAGGAATTATGTGGAGGTACACACGTTGCGCGTACCGGTGATATTGGTTTATTTAAAATAACGGCAGAAGTAGGTATTTCAGCAGGAATACGTCGCATAGAAGGCGTGACTGGACAATACGCCTTAGATTGGATTGCCGCCTTAGAGGAACAAGCCAATCAACTTGCCAAGCTTTTCAAAAGCTCTAAAGATACTTTACTAGAAAAAGCTCGTTCGGATTTGGAAGCTAAGCAATCCTTACAAAAACAGATCGTCGCTTTACAACAATCCATAGTCGCTATGATGGGAGAAGAGCTCGTTTCTCAGGCAATCGACATACAAGGAATTAAATTATTAACCAGTGAAATTAATGGGGTCGATGGTGCGGGGTTACGTCATTTACTAGACCAACTTAAAAATAAATTTAAATCTGCAGTGATTGTTTTGGCGAGTACCGAGCCACAGCGCGTCCAATTAGTGGTTGGAGTGACCAAGGATCTGACCGGAAAAATAAAGGCCGGCGAATTGGCTAATGATATCGCATCAGCAATTGGAGGTAGTGGCGGGGGGCGCCCGGATTTTGCTCAAGCAGGCAGCGATAAACCCGAAGCCTTAGATGCGGCTTTAAAAAATGTAAAACATTGGGTTGAGACCCGCTTAAATGGCAACTATGCTTAGAATTGAATAATTAATCAATAGATCATTACAATGGCTTTAATTGTACAAAAATTTGGCGGCAGCTCGGTTGGAAGTATCGATAAAATTCAACAAGTTGCAAATAAAATAATTGAAACCCGTGCACAGGGGCATCAATTGGTGGTCGTTGTTTCAGCGATGGAAGGTGAAACTAATCGTTTGATTTCCTTAGCTAAAGTATTGAACGAAGAACCTGATTCTAGGGAATATGATTTATTGTTAGCAACTGGGGAGCAAGCGGCTACGGCCTTATTAGCAATGGCTTTGCTCGCGCAAGGGTGTCCAGCACGATCGTATAACAGTTTTCATGTTCCAATTTACACCGATGACCACCATAAAAAAGCACGTATTTTAAGTATCAAAGAAGAAGTGTTACGAAACGATATTGGAGCGGGTCGAGTGCCTATCGTTGCCGGCTTCCAAGGAATATCAGATTCTGGGGATATGACTACTTTAGGGCGAGGTGGTTCGGATACCACGGCAGCTGCTTTAGCTGCCGTTTTAAAAGCCGATGAATGCCAAATCTATACGGATGTGGATGGTATATACACCGCTGATCCTCATCTTGTTCACCTTGCTAAGCGTTTAGATCAAATTGGCTTCATCGAAATGACAGAGTTTGCTCGTGCTGGGGCTAAAGTTGTGCAACATCGAGCGGTCGAATTGGCCAGTAAATATCGTATTCCATTACGTGTTTTATCAAGCTCTAAAAGTGGCCGAGGAACCTTAATCCAAGTCGACAAAGAAGAATCGGCAGTTGAAGGGGCAAAGATCACTGGAGTGACCGCGAGCCATCACGAGGCAAAATTCACCATCCATGGATTAATAGCTGAAAAAGAAGCTATGTCGCATTTTTTTTCCTTGCTGAGTGATGTGCGTATTGAAATTGATATGTTAACCCAACAACAAATCTCTCCAAAGCAAATGGATATAACATTTACATTAGCAAGAGCAGATTATCATCAAGCAGAACAATTACTCCAAACCTTAGTGAAGGAGAAATTCGCACTATCAATCGCCGGTGATAATAAGCTGTCTAAGCTTTCTGTGGTTGGGACAGGTTTGCATTCTCATCCAGGTATCATTCATACCTTGTTTCAAGCAATGGAGTCCGCAGGAATCGATGTTATTTTAACCTTATCCTCGGCGTTAAGGGTCTCTCTGATGGTCAGTGATGCTCAGATAGTACGAGGCGTTCAGATTTTGCATCATGTTTTTGGCTTAGGCGAAGAATAATTAGCTTTGCTAGCGCATTTTTACGGAATTTTACGTACTTTTTAAATAGTATTAAGTTTTCCTTAAGGTTTTGTTAGTAGACTAATTTCGCAAAATGTCTGTATGTGATTTTTTATATCTTTTTTTGTTAATAAATAGAAAATGATTAGGTGTTGCATATGGTCGAATAATGAGTCAACTAAAGGAGAATCATAAAGATGCTTATTTTGACACGGCGTATTGCAGAAACACTTATTATTGGTGACGATGTTACAGTGACTGTACTGGGCATTAAAGGACATCAAGTAAGATTAGGTATTAACGCACCTAAAGAAGTTTCTGTTCATCGAGAAGAAATTTATCAGCGAATTCAACAAGAAAAACAAAAACAGGAAGGTCCTTCTGACGAAGAAGAGTTGGAAGACAACGAAGACTAAGCAACTATTTTATAAAGCTTAAGGTAGTGCTATACTCGCCAACCTCAGCGTCGGAGAGGTGGCCGAGAGGCTGAAGGCGCTCCCCTGCTAAGGGAGTATGGCGTAAAAACCATCGAGGGTTCGAATCCCTCTCTCTCCGCCATGTCCTTTATTAGAATATATAAGTTTCTATTTTCTATTTTCTATTTTGTTTTTTGTAGGTAAGATCAGCAACAAAAAAATCCTATCAGTTTAACAAGTGTTCGCGAAATATATTCCAGATATCCATTGCTTCAACTTCTATTGAACTAGCGTAGTATATTCTTCGTTCCCATGTATATATAAATTTCTAAATTTAAAAATACTAGCGGGTTTTTTAAGTGGAGCTAGCTGGATGAAGGATAAACTGATAGAATGCCCAGCTCTTTCGGAATTGCGCCCGTAGCTCAGCTGGATAGAGTACCAGGCTACGAACTTGGTGGTCGGGAGTTCGAATCTCTCCGGGCGCACCAGTAAAATCAAACACTTATCTCATTTCTTAACTAACTTTAAAAGTCCTTGCGCGACCTAGATTTAGTGGTTATGCTACCCTTCTAAGTAATGTTAAAACAGGCTTACGATTGTCTTCATCACAAACTTTATTTGCTGCTTGAATTAGATTAATTAATTCTACTTGCGAATTATCAAGAGTGCCGGTGAATTTTCTGAGCAAGAATTAATCGAGTTAGAAAAAGCCTAGTTTTTTAACTAAAGTAACCAAATTACCTGATTTGGATTTAACTGAACTCGAGAAGGCTTAACTTTATAGAAGAATTAAGGGCTGAGAGAGGTTATGGTCTAACAGCAAAGAGCGGCCTGTTTTCTCCAAGATCACCCTGCTCTAGATCCTCTTGCAGCTGATTCAAATTTGAGCTTGCTCGAGGCTGGCTAAAAAACTCAAATGCATCGGCAAGAGTTTCTTGTATGTAATTGATTTTTTCTTGATGGTCATCAATTTTCTCTCCCATGCTATTAATTTTTTCTCCTGTGCTATCAATTTTATCCTCTCTCCTATCAAGTTTTTTTTGGTTTTCATTAAGCCGCTCTTGCATAATTTTATGTTCAGCTTTTATTTCTTCTATAATAAGGGCCAATCTTGCTATTTTTTGTTCATTTTCTTTTACACGCTCATAAATTTTTTTTAATTCAGAAAATTGACTATAGAAAACCAACATCGCTTGCTGACCTTCCTTAAGTGTTTTCAAAGAGCTCTGTGATAATTGATAAAATTCCTTAAATATCTCCGTGAGTATCATTTGCAAATCTTCATTTCCATTTGCTTTGTCGGGATGGTATAATAGAACACTACATCGAAAAAGTTTTATCAAACTTGATTGTAGCTTTTCTGAGTAGTTTATCGCTTGTTCATAATCGACGTTCCCTCTTTTAACCTCATTAACCAAATATTGATAGTTCTTTAGCTGTGGTTCTACCAAATCTGTTAAACTATCCAGACCTTTTTCTAATAACGCTTTTATTTCTAGTAATTTCTCAGGAGTTCCTATTTGTAGCTTGGCGTCTATAGTCTGCCGCATCTTGCTTACCCAATCTCCAATCGAACTCATAGTACAACTTAGCTCACTATCAGCAGCGGAACTTACTTGCGGGTTACACCGAGTCACTATTTCACAAGGCCCCACATAAACTAATATGTCGCTCCTAGCTATGGGGGTTTCCATTGTTTCGCAGTTAGAGATAAGAGGAGAATAGGTATTTTTATACCAAGACGAAAGATAAAAATGTAATGCATCGACTATTTGTTGATATTCTTGCTCGGCTTTACATCGGATCTCATTTTTATCGTATTCTATGGGCAACTTAGCTAATTTATTTTCGAGTAATTTTAAAAAATACTTTTCTCTTTTAACCTCATTTTTGATTAATAATAAGCTAAAATTACGCTGTATCCATTTTAAATCACCCACATGTTTTTCTAAATAATTTTCAAATTGGACGCCATCTCGGTTTAGCCAACTCACTAATTCTGAAATAACAGCCTGCTCGGGAGAATAGATACTTACTCGCTGCTCGATATACGGTTTTTCTTTCTGAACATCTCGAAAAGCCATACAGCGTTGATAATAAGACCATATTATTATTTTGCTATTAATCGATGTGAATAAACGCGCGAACCATCGTCGCCAGAAAGGTTGATTCCAGTAGTGACAGATCTCGGATTGCAGCTCATCAGGCCGTAACCCAAATAGTCGCAGACTATTTAGGCTACTTTCATCACGACCTAAACTCCATAGGGGTGTCTCTTCTGTTAACTGAGGATGGATATCAATAAACGAACCCCATTTTAAATCCCACCACCAGGATAACCATTCAGAGGGTTTTTTAGAGAGCCGCTGTCCCATATTTTCTAATAACATATTTAGCATCTATCCTAAGTTACATCCTCTAATAATTAGCTTAGTCTATAAAAATGGCTGGGACCTCCTTCTCTTTGGTGCTTTTCAGGCATGGTTTTTTTAACTTGTTTTGCAAACTCAAATAATTCGCTTAGTTGTTCTGCTTGCTTTTCTATTTTTTCATCCTGCTTATCAATGTGAATTTTTAGAGCTTTATTTTCTTCCATCAAAGTGGTTGTAACCTGAGTAAGCTCTTTTATAGTCTGGGCTTGTTCCGCTCCTTGAATTTGCAGATCTTCTGTCAATTTAGCATTATTCGCTTCCGGAGTAGGGATTTTTTCTAGCGCCTCAGCTACCGCTTTGCAAACTCTTATTTCCTTTACAAGCTCCTCCCCATAATCCAAGATATTGTCATTAAGTTCCGATCGGTTAAAGATACCACGGGCTGCTTCCTTTGCCTCTCGTTGTAATTTAGAAATAGCGTCTTGTAGTTTTTGTAAAGAAGTGGAGGTTACCGCATTTCCTAATGTGCCCTGGCTAATGGCAAGCCATACATACTGGAAGGTTTTTACAAATTCTTTTTTCCTTTCAGGCAAATGAAAGCTTATTCCTGTTAAAAATTGCAATATCAAGGGTTGCTCGATTCTTTTTAGTAATTTAATAAAATAAGCGCCTAAATGCTGATGCAGATTAGCAAATTTTGTAACTAGGCTAGCAGGCAAATAGGCTGCATTTGGTATCACGATAGATAAATCTTGGTTTATTTTTTGAGATATTATTTTATTTAAATGCTTAAACTTTTTGTCTTCAAGGAGTTTATCAAATAAGGAGCTCTCTCCTATGTTGGGATTTTCTAATAAATTTGCACCGGAGAGTATTAAAAATTCCATCGTATCTAAATTATTTAAATCATAGAATTTTTCAAGTAGAAAATAACCCACTGTACTTGAATGTTCTTTAAAGTAATCATTTAAATCGCATTTTAATGCGGCTGAAGGATCATCAATAAACTCGGGATGCACCGTATAAATTGTCGGTATGCCAGGATACCCATTCTGTACCCATAACTCTTTTTTTTCGGTAATATTGGTGCGTTCCATATCAGTAATGGCATTTTGGGCATTTTCATTCATCAAAAAATAAAAAAGATCTCTATTGCCTTCTTTAAGTGCATTAAAAATTAAATTTACAATTTTATTCAGATTAAGTTGTTCGGATATAAACCTTTCTTTCGGCGTGGCTTCATTATTTAGTCGTTGATTTAATTCTTGATACAGTACTTTTAACCCAGGATTTTTAGGCTCTTTTAATGTTATTTTTTTGAATTGATAATTTTTATCAAGTAATGCGTTGAGCGATTGGTAACCCAACACGCTAACATCTGTATCACCTAAATCTAACTCAGTTAATTGAGATTTTTTTTCCAGAACCGAACAAAGTTCTTTGAGAGACTCGTCAACGCTAATGTTTATTTCAAAACCTAAACTTGTTAATACCGACTGGTTTCTTAATAAAGCAATCCAGGCAGAGGGATTAAAAGCTGCATTTTTGATACTCAATTCTGACAACGTTTTCTCATGTTCCTGTAAGTCGAATAATAAATTAGCCACAAAATAGCTACTTAACGGCAAATTAGCGCCATCGTAAGAAGTAATTACCTCATTAAACTTAATGCTATTCCATGCAGATTCAGTCAGCAATCGACGTAATTTATTTTCTATAAGCCTTCTTGGATCGTGCTGTTGAAATGCGTGTGATGCTCCAGATCCAAAAGGCGTAAATCGTCCCCGGCTGCTAAAGGCCCCATAGAAATTTACCTTGTCTAGGTTCTTCGCAGATAAATTACCATTGGGAGTTTCGCGGGCAGTCACCGCGCCTCTTTCAACTTGCTCTTGAACTTCTGGAATAGTTGCAATAAGTGTAATATTCGTTAAATGAAATTGTAAACCATCGGTAGGATTTTCATGGAGATATAAGTTTATTTGATTAAGTTGTTCGAAAGTTAATTCTGAATCGGTAAGATTAAAACATCCAGTATCAACAAAGTTTTTAAAAGATTCTGAAAATGGCATAATAACTCCTTTTATTGTAGTTGTTTCCTATTATTTTCGTAGCTTTTTTAGTCTAATCTATATTTTTTAAATTGACTAGGTCCAAAATTATATATTTTGTATAAATCTATTTTATTTAATTAATATTTTATATTAAATTTAAAGTAAAAAAATAGACAAAAAACGATGTCTTTAGGAAATAGATATCCTGTGAGGCTACTTGAGATAGGCTTCTTAAAAAATTAGCTTGATTCAGACTTTAAAAGTTCATGCGCGACTGAACATGTTATAGATAGACATTATTATACATTTGTAAGGACCGTCCTGTTTACAATAATTATCTTTTTTCAAATACTTATGATATAAGCGCCTAACTACGAACTTGGTGGTCGGGAGTTCGAATCTCTCCGGGCGCACCAGTTAAAACTTATTTTTCAATAACCTATTATTATTGAAAACCTTTATTCTTAGCGCATTTAAAGTTTCCCGCTCCCTCATGATATTGCATTGCTTAATTGATTTTCCTTGATAAGTAAAACCAATTCTATGTTTACCTAATTGCTTTCAAACTTTCGTTAATGCGGTGTAAAAATAGATTACACAATATGGCAGGACAGAAATAGAAGTATATATAAATGAAAGAAATTTATTTTAATTGTTTAGGTTTGAAATTAATTTAGAAATTAAAAGACAAATTTTGTTGACATGATGTCAGGAGAACTTACTATTGATGCCAGAAAAAATTGTCATAATTTTATTAATTTTAGCTATACGAATACGAGATATATATGTCTGCTGATACTGAATAAAGAATTTCAAAACTATTAAATGATAGCTTATCAATATTAAAGGATTAAAAATGGTAAAAAATAAGTATGGAAGTCAAGAAATTTATTACCAAAAATCACGTCTTAAGCGAGCCGATGACGACGAAACTTTCGTCGAAGCAACAGAAAAAAGAGACTATACTTGGACCATACCATCTGTTAGCCAGAGGAGAAAGATTAAGAAGAAGCGTTGAAAATTGAGTTGAAAACAGGCTTAACAGGGGCATTATTAGGTGTTGGTATTTCTCAAAGTATTGTTGGCTCAATTCCTTCATTGGTTGCTTCATTAAGAGTCATTAGCGGTAAATATTACTTATCTAAAGGTAAAGCTCAAAGAATCACTAGGATTTTTTCTAGGATTTCTCCAGGCGAGCTAAGTTTTATATTGTCCCAAGCGGCGGTTAATATTTTCCACAGTTTTGAAAGTCAATTTATGTAGGTAACAGATAAGGGAGGACGAAACTTTGTCATAAAGCATTAAATCGAAAGAAATCACCTATAGCATCGCCTTTTGTTAGAAAACCCAAATTATTAAGAAAATCAGAATGTGAAAAAATAGAATACAAGCCCCCTCCAATCTTTAGGGTTAACTTAAGATACAAAAAATTAAAATGAGAAGTTCTGGTTTTAGTTGAGATAAATCAGTAAATAAAACAGACTTTTTAAATCCCGGTCGTTATTTACAGATTAATTTAAATTTATTAAAATTTTTTAGACAATTCATGAGGTTAAAATGTTCAAAAAATAGTCAATTTAAAGTTTCAGCAATAAATATATGCTAGATATATACTATAAAAGGGTTTTTAACTTTAAATAAGGAAGGCTTAAATGGCAAGGCCTATTTGGAAGGGATATATTACATTTGGTTTGGTTAACATACCGGTTATTTTATACCCAGCGGAAAAAAAATTTGATATACAATTTAAATTAATTGATAGCCGTAATAAAGCGAGAATCCGTTATATGCGTATCAATGAGCACACCGGTGAAGAAGTGCCTTGGGCAGATATCGCTAAGGGCTACGAATATGATGATAATAATTACTTGGTATTAAAACAGTCTGATATTAAAGCTATTTCAGGCGAACATTCGAAGACTATAGATATAGTTACTTTTGTTAACAGAAATAGCATAGATACGATGGATTTCGAAAAGCCATATTATTTAGTGCCTGATAAGAAGGGTGAAAAAGCTTATGTTTTGTTGCGAGAAATCTTAAAAGATACTAAAAAAGTCGGAATTTCTAAAGTTATCATTCATACTCGCGAATACTTATCAGCGCTTATGCCTTATGAAAATGCATTAGTGCTCAATTTGCTCAGATATCATCAAGAACTTAGAAAAGTAACGGATTTTGAACTTCCTTCAGCTAATCTAAAGACCTATAAAATTTCGGTAAAAGAAATAGAGATTGCTAAACAACTGGTGAATGGTATGACCACCAAGTGGAATCCCAAAGACTACCATGATGTATTTAGAGAAACCTTAGCTAAATGGGTAGAAGCTAAGATTCATCATAAAAAGGTATCTGGAAAAAAAATTAAAACTAATCTTAAGAAAAATAATGTCATCGATTTTGTTGATTTATTGAAAAAAAGCTTAGAAAAAAATAAGCAGAAAGCATCTAAAAAACGTGGATAGATAGGTGTGCTATGGCTTTACAAACGTACCGAAAAAAAAGGGATTTTAAACGTAGTTCTGAGCCCTACGGCAGTATTAAAAAAAGCAAACAGTTAATTTATATCATTCAAAAACATGCCGCTAGTCATTTACATTATGATTTACGTTTGGAATTAAAGGGTGTTTTAAAGAGTTGGGCGATACCTAAAGGGCCTAGCTTAGACAGCTCAATTAAGCGTTTAGCAGTGCATGTCGAAGATCATCCGATTGAATATGCGAAATTTGAAGGAATCATTCCCAAAGGCGAATATGGCGGTGGCACGGTGATGCTTTGGGATGTCGGTACTTGGGTCTGCGAAGCTGTTGATGCTAATTTTGCTTATAAAAAAGGGCATTTAAGTTTTATTTTAAAAGGAAAAAAATTAAAAGGAGTTTGGAATTTAGTTCAAATAAAAAATAACCCAAAAAATTGGTTATTTATTAAGGGAAAAGATAAGTTTGCGCGATCAGAAAAGCAGTATGATATTACATTGGCAAAACCTAATAGTGTGATGAGCAGGCGATCCTTGCAGGGCATAGCCAAAAAATTCCATACAGATTTATCCGATATACCTAAAATTGTTAAAAACCCTAAAAATACTAACTTAAGCAAAGCCAAAAAAAAACGCATGCCTAATTTGATGTCGCCGGAATTAGCGACATTGGTAAAAAAACCACCCGCCGGTGATGATTGGCTGCATGAGATAAAATTTGATGGTTATCGTTTACTTTGCTTTATTAAAGATAAAAAAATAAAGTTTCTGACTCGCAATCAAAAAGACTGGACAGAAAAATTTAAAGAACTACAGCGAGAAATTAAAAGGCTAAATCTAAAATCAGCTATTTTAGATGGAGAAGTCATAGCTGTAAATAACAAAAACAAGCCTGATTTCCAATTGTTATCTAATTCCATTAACGCTAAAGAAAAAAAATCAAAATTAAACTATGTTATTTTTGATTTAATATATTACCAAGGCAAGGATTTAAGTCGTTGTGCTTTACAAGCTCGTAAAGACTTATTAAGAAAATTAATCCCCTTAAATAATAGTATGTTGATATTTAGCAATCATATTGACGGAAATGATGGGGATACTTTTTTTAAAAAGGCATGTAAAGAAGGTTTGGAAGGTATAGTATCTAAAAACAAACTAAGTCCTTATATATCAGGTAGGAATCGAAATTGGCTTAAGATTAAATGTAGTAAGCGGCAAGAGTTTTTAGTCGTAGGCTTTACGCCAGGAAAGGGAAATCGACATTATTTTGCTTCCTTAGTATTAGCGGTGCATGGGAAGGATAATCAATTAGTTTATTGCGGCAAAGTTGGAACTGGATTTAATGAAAGTTCTTTAAAAAGTATTAGAAAAATTCTTGATAAATATAAAACGGGTAAAATGCCATTTAAGGATGTACCTACAGAAATAGGCGAAGTTTTTTGGGTTATTCCAAAAATTATCGTTGAAGTGGAGTTTACTGAATGGACACGAACAGGTTTGCTACGCCACCCGAGCTTTAAAGGACTACGCAGTGATAAACATCCGAAAGAAATTATCAAGGAGTAGCCTAAAGAAATGAGTAAATTTAATAGAAAAAAATTAACTAGCAAAGATAGCAGGAAAGCTTTAACAAACTTCCATTTATCACACCCTGATAAATTATTATATCCTGAAGTAAATATTACTAAATTAGATTTGGCAAATTATTATAATATAATAGCAAAATGGATATTACCTTATATTTTGCAACGACCATTAACGCTGCTTCGTTGTCCAAATGGTCAAAAGAAAAAATGTTTTTATCAAAGACATTTAATGGCTGCGACAGAAAATTTGTATGCTATAACCTTGTCTGATAAAACCGATAAGCCAGAACCGTATCTATATATTAAAGATAAACCTGGTTTAATGGCATTAATCCAATTAGGTGTTTTAGAAATCCACCCCTGGGCTAGTCAAATTGATAAAATAGATAAACCAGATTTTATTACATTCGATCTTGATCCGGGATTGCAAGTCGAATGGAAAAGGGTTATTGAAGCTGCTTTTTTTGTCAAAGATCATTTACAGAAGCTTCACTTGAAAAGTTTTGTTAAAACAACCGGTAGTAAAGGACTGCATGTTGTAGTGCCAATAAAAAGGCTTTACAGTTGGGATAAAGTAAAAGTATTTTCACATACGTTTGCAAAGTATTTGTCTATGCAGAACCCACAACTCATCGTAGCTAATATGAGTAAGACGAAGCGTAAGGGGAAGGTTTTTGTGGATTATTTGCGAAATCAGCGCGGTGCTAGCAGTATTGCTCCGTACTCAACCCGTATCAAGAAAAATGCAGCTGTAGCAACTCCTTTGTCATGGAATGAATTAAATACTCGAATTAAATCTGATACCTTCACAGTAAAGAACTTGCCTCAACGATTAGCTAAGCTGAAACAGGACCCTTGGGCAGATTTTTATCTATTAAAGCAAAAATTAAGTTTACCAATGGTATAATTTTAGCTAGGCCTGGGTTGTTTTGGTCTTGAATGTTCGAGATATCAAATCTTAGCTAAAAATGTTCAGCTATTTGATTGGAAAGGATTCAAAGGCTATGATCGTCATTCGTCCCAGGACCTGAGGATGCAAAGTATAAAGCTATGCTAAAACAATTAAATAATAATTTTTTAGTTATGAAAAAAATGGCATCATTGAATTTATATAATAAGACAAATTTGTATTATTCTCATTTCTAAAATTGTATGTTAACACTACCACCTTTGTCACTTTATATCCATTTTCCCTGGTGTATACGAAAATGTCCTTATTGTGATTTTAATTCTCATACTTTGTTATCAGAGTTACCAGAAAAAAATTATATTGATGCATTGATTGTAGATTTAGAGCAAGATCTTGAAAATCTACAACATCGGCCTATCATTAGTATTTTTATGGGTGGAGGAACTCCTAGTCTATTTTCATGCGATACGCTTAACTATTTGTTAGTAGAGCTAGCTAAACGTTTAGAATTTTCTGATGCTATTGAAATTACCTTAGAAGCAAATCCAGGAACGGTAGATTATCAACGTTTCAATGGTTATCGTGAAGCAGGTATTAATCGACTTTCATTAGGCATTCAAAGTTTTTCAACTGAAAAACTAAAGATTCTTGGCCGTATTCACGATGGAAATGAAGCTATTAAAGCCGTATCGGCAGCCAAAACGGCAGGGTTTACTAATATTAATCTCGATCTCATGCATGGCTTGCCACAGCAGAATATCAAGGAAGGCCTGCAAGATTTGCAGATTGCATTTTCATTGGAACCCACACATATTTCTTGGTATCAATTGACTATTGAACCGAATACTGAGTTTTACCAAAGACCGCCGCAATTACCATTAGAAGAAACTTTGGGTGAATTACAAGAACGAGGCGAAGCGATTCTCAAGCAAAAAGCTTATAAACACTATGAAATTTCTGCTTTCAGCAAAGATGGCTACCATTGTATCCACAATCGAAATTATTGGCAGTTTGGTGATTATATAGGCATCGGTGCGGGTGCGCATAGTAAAATAACCGATACCAAAAAAAAGACCATTAGGCGTGCTTGGAAGCAAAAAAATCCAAAAACTTATTTAGCACAAAAGAATCATTTTTTAGTTGAGGAAAAATTTATTTTAGTTGAAGATTTGCCCTTTGAATTTATGTTAAATGCATTAAGGCTTTATCAAAAGATACCAGCTGAATTATTTCAGCAGCGAACAGGATTATCTTTTTCACATATTCAGCCTATATTACACAAAGCCCAGCAACAAGGTTTGCTCACTTATGATGCGCTTGCTATGGAAACGACAGAGTTTGGCAAACGTTTTTATAATAATTTACTTGGTTTATTTATGAGTGATTAAACTTAAAAAGATTAAAGTGCAAGAAAAACTAGATCCCATATAGCATGGCCTAATTGTTGGCCTCTTTTTTCAAATTTAGTCAGCGGTCTGTTCGGCGGCCTCGGGGTAAACTGATTTTTCGCAGCGGTATTTTGCCATTGAGATGCATTTTCCATAATTTTTAACATATGCTGGGCATAATCTTGCCAATCTGTGGCAAGATGTAATTTTCCATTTAGTTTTAGCTTTTCGTGCAATAAGTCAATAAATTTTGCTTGTACCAACCGTCGTTTATGATGTCGAGTTTTTGGCCAGGGATCGGGAAAAAAGATTTGTACCACATCTAAACTATTTTTAGGGATGGAATGAGTTAAAATTTCAGTCACATCAGCATAAATAACTTTAATATTGTTCAGTTTAAATTTTTCGATTTGTGTCAAGAGTAATGCGATTCCAGGCCGATGAACTTCTATTCCTAGATAATTATTTTCTGGGTATTGCAAGGCTTGTTGCAACAAACTATCACCCATACCAAAACCAATCTCTAATATGGTGTAAGATTCTCGCTCGAATAATCTATTAAAATCTATAGGTGTTGAAAGGGTGTTTTGGTTGGGTAAAGCTGAAAAAGCGCGCTGTTGGCACTTACTTAACTTTTTTTGACGATGTACAAAACTGCGTATCGGTCTTAGAGATTGGTTCATTGGAAAATAGATTATGCTTTTAGCAATAATGATAGTTCTTTTACTAAACTTTCAATACCCATAGCTACTTCTTTCATTGAGCGAGCTAACATATAGGCAGGCGTGGTGACTAATCGATAGGTTTTATCGACCACACAACCAGTTGCATTACATGGAATATGCTGCGCACCTAGTTTTTCTAATATCTCTGCAGTGGCCTTATCATGTCCTATAGTTATTTTAATACCGGCTGGATAAAGTTTTGGTGCTAAAACCGGTGCGATACAAATAAATCCGGCAGGTTTTTTTGCTTCTACCATAGTTTTAGCAAATTTAAAAACATCCGCTTGTAGGGAGTAATTTTCTTTGTTCAAACCGAAATTACACAAATTTAATGCAGCACCGAAGCCACCTGGAAAGATCATTGCGGTATAGTCATCGGCATTAGCCGAGGCAATGTCTTTAATTTTTCCACGGGCAATACGAGCTGATTCTTCAAGAACATTTCTTTTCGCTTGCTCTTGAGTTTTACCATCTGCCATATTCACTACGCGGGTTTGAGATATATTAGGAGCCAAACATTGATAGGCTAATTCTGCACGATCTAAAGCTAATAAAGTCAATACGGATTCATGGATTTCACTTCCATCTAGGGCACCACATCCCGACAAAATTACTGCGATCTTTTGATTTTGCATTGCTTTTCCTCTCTAGAACCGTTATAAATTTGCCCTATTATATTCATTGTGCTTAAAGATGGGAATTGGCATTTTTAAGCGCCTTCATCATTTTCTCAACCTATCTAAAATAGGCAGTGGTAAAAAATGTCGATTATTCAAACTAAGTCCAGTAAAGGAAGCTGGTACTTTGATTTAATCTTACTGGCAGTGGGCATTGCTTTAGCATTTAGTTTATTTTTAGGAACTAGACCGCTGAGTGTGCCGGATGAAGGGAGGTATGCTGAAATTCCAAGAGAAATGCTGGTTCTACATGATTTTGTAACGCCCCACCTGAATGGAATTAAATATTTTGAAAAGCCGCCTTTATTTTATTGGCTACAAGCTGGTGCAATTAAAGTCTTTAACCTACTGATTATCGAAACAGAACATGGATTGAATAAGCCCAAAAACAATCATTATTTGCCACCTATCAGTGAATGGACGGTCCGTTTACCTAACGCTATCGTGGCGCTATTAGGTTGTTTATTAGTTTACGCATCAGGTCGAATTCTTTTTGAAAGGCGAACCGGACTATTAAGCGCCATTATTCTTGCGTCCAGTCTGCTATATTTTGCATTGGCGCGGATGGTAACACTCGATATGACCTTATCGGTCTGTTTATCTGGAAGTTTGTTAACTTTTTTAGTTGCAACCAATCAGTCACCAAGTTTATGGCGTCGATTTTTATTTTATAGTGCTTACATGTTTGCTGGCTTAGCAGTTCTCACAAAAGGACTTGTCGGTATAATATTTCCAATGATGATCATTGGACTTTGGGGATTATTATGTAATCAATGGCACTTGTTAAAGCGATGTTATCTTCCTAGTGGAATGGTATTATTTTTATTAATCGTTTTGCCTTGGCACATTTTAGTTCAAGCAAGGAATCCTGAGTTTTTTCAATTCTATTTTATTAATCAGCAATTTTTGCGTTATTCCACTTTAATTGCACAACGTTATCAACCTGATTGGTTTTTTATTCCAATTTTTATTGCCGGTTTTTTACCTTGGGTATGTTTTTTTCCTCAAGCAATAGTCAGTCACTTTCCAAGAAACTGGCAACAATTTAAAGAGAGAAATAATTATATTTTTCTCTTACTCTGGATAGGTATAATTTTTATTTTCTTTTCCTTCTCACATTCTAAATTAATTCCATATATTTTACCGATTTTTCCTGCTTTGGCTTTATTAACCGGTCATTATCTTTCTATTCACTGGCAACGAAACAGGGATATTAAATGGGGGTATATAGCGGTACCTTTGGTTTGGCTAGGTTTAGGAGGCATAGGTATATTATATATAATATACGATCCAACTATTATATTGTCTCAATCTGCCAGACTTTTTTTGATAACAGGTTATGGCGTTTTTCTTTTAAATAGTATAATCGCCAGTTGCTTTGCTATACAAAAAAAATCTAAAATGGCATTTGCAACATTAGCAATAGGAAGTATGATCAGCTTACTGATAGTTTCTATGAGTATTCCTCAGCTTGATACACGCTCCATAAAGCCCTTAGTCGTTGCTCTTAAGCCTTTATTAAAACCAGGTGATAAAATAGTGGCATACCATGATTATTATCAAGATTTGCCTTTTTATCTCAATCAACGGGTATTTACAGTCAATGTCGGTGGAGAACTAACTTTCGGTATGCAACACCAAGATACTAGCGATTGGATGTTACAAGATGCTAATTTCTGGCCTCAATGGAATAGTACGCAGCGTATTTATATGATAACAAGTAGAGAAGCATACCAACAAATTAATAAACGAAAAAAATATTTAATTTATTTACTTGCAAAGACGCCGCAAGATGTTTTATTAAGCAATCACCCTATAGAAAAAATAAAATAAAAAATTTTATTATGATCAAAAGAGGATAAGCAAAATGAATAAGCCTTATATCAGCGTCGTTATACCTGTTTATAATGAGTCTGAAAACTTGGAACAGTTATACCAGCGCTTGATTGCAAGTTTAGACAAGCTAGGTAAGCCATACGAGATTATTTTAGTTAATGATGGTAGTCAGGATGATTCTTATGATCGACTGAATGAATTACAAAAAAGACGACCAAAGCAAATTCGTATTGTGCATTTTAATGGTAATTTTGGCCAACATATGGCATTGATGGCTGGATTGGAACGCGTGAGAGGGGAAATTATTATTACTTTAGATGCTGACCTACAAAATCCACCAGAGGAAATTTCTCTTTTGGTAAAATGCATTGAAGAAGGTCATGATTATGTAGGAGGTATACGGAAAAATCGCCAAGATACTTTTTTTCGACGTTACGCATCAATACTAAACAATTGGTTGCGCTATAAGATGACTAAGATTCGTTTGAGTGATCAAGGCTGTATGTTAAGAGCTTATCGACGTTCACTCGTCGATTTAATGATAGCGAGCAAGGAAACTTCTTTATTTATTCCAGCACAAGCCTATAGGCTTTCTATATCTCCCACCGAAATTGAAGTTGCGCATGATGCTCGTAAAGGTGGTCAGTCTAAATATAATCTTTATCGTTTATTACGTTTGAATTTTGATTGGATGACTAGTTTTACTTTATTACCCTTACAGATTTTTACCATGCTAGGATTGTTTATTTCAATCTTAAGTGGTTTTTTTGTTGTATATTTATTTTTACGACGAATTATTATTGGGCCGGAAGTGGAAGGGGTGTTTACGTTGTTTGCGATAGTTTTTTTCTTAATGGGAATAATGTTAATGGGTTTAGGGATTATGGGTGAATATATTGGGCGTATATATCAAGAAGTACGCCATCGACCCCGCTATGTTATTAGAAAAATTATTGATGATACAAATGAAACATAATATAAAAATTACATTTTTAAAAATACAACGAGTTTAAGTAGTAAAATATGAGCTTAAAAATATTAATTCTAGGGATCAATGGTTTTATTGGCAGTAGTCTACTGGAGCAATGTTTAGCAAAAACAGATTGGCAGTTAATTGGTTTGGATTTAAGTGAGAACAAAATCAGTGAGTTTCTTAAACATCCACGTCTCACCTTTAAAAAAGGCGATTTGAATCAAGAAATAGTATGGATAGAACAACAGATTCAACAGTGTGATGTTGTCTTACCTTTGGTTGCTATCGCAACACCGGCAAGTTATGTAAGCAATCCATTAGATATTTTTGAGCTCGATTTTGAAGCCAATTTGAAAATTATTCGTTTGTGCGTTAAACATAAAAAGCGAATCGTTTTTCCTTCTACTTCTGAAGTTTATGGAATGTGCATAGATGAAGTATTTGATGAAGAAACTAGTAATTTTGTGCTAGGACCTATCAATAAACCGCGTTGGATATACTCCTGTAGTAAACAACTTTTAGATAGAGTGATTCATGCTTATGGTTTAAAAAATGAATTACGCTATACCCTCTTTAGACCGTTTAATTGGTTAGGCCCTAAACTGGATGATCCACATAACCCTAGACCTGGGAGTTCGCGGGTCGTGAGTCAATTTATCGGAAATATATTACGTGGCGAAGCAATACAATTGGTGAATGGTGGACAACAACGACGTAGTTTTATAGATATCGATGATGGAATCGCATGTTTACTAAAAATAATTGCAAATAAAAATGGGTGTGCTGACCAGGCTATTTTTAATATTGGTAATCCAGCCAACGATATTTCTATTCGCGAGTTAGCCGAATTATTATTAGAGTTAATTAAAACTTATCCTCGTTATGCAAGCTATGCAGAACATGCCCAATTAAAAACAATAAATTCAGATAATTATTACGGAAAAGGTTATCAAGATGTGGAACGTCGCATGCCGTCAATTAAACGCGCTCAACAGCAGCTTGATTGGCAGCCATATATAGATATTAAAACTAGCTTGAAAAAGACTTTAGATTTTTATCTATTACATTAATTTGCTTTAATATGGCATTTAGAAATTGGCTATCTATCTCTGTTTTGGTTTTTAAGCACCAAAGTCGGGCATCAACAAAACCAACACATTTTACCGCATCTTTCTCAGTCATTATTATGATGGCATCATTTCCATAATTAAAATCGCGTGGTTTAAAGAGATAATGATCAGGGAAGGGATGCTCAATGATCTTAAGACCTAATTTACGTAACGAACTAAAGAATTGATCTGGATTACCTATGCCAGCCACAGCATGTATTTTTTTGTCCTGAAAGTATTTTGCTGTTTGTTTATTTTTAGCTTGAATAAGCTGATAAAAATAGTCAGGAATTAAGGAAAGTTTAAATTCATTGGCTTGAGCTGTTCCTTTGCTAATAACAAAATCAACTGAATTTAAGCGAGAAGCAGGTTCACGTAATGGCCCTGCAGGTAAACAAAAATTATTTCCAAAACGCCTCTCGCCATCGACAACAACAATTTCTATGTTTCTACCTAAACTTAAATGTTGTAAACCATCATCACTAATGACGATATTGCAATTCGAACGTTTCAATAAGCTCTTAGCACCGCGACTGCGGTTAGGATCGATGATGGTTGGACAACCAGTATGCTGAACAATCAATAAAGGTTCATCACCTACTTCACGAGCATTACTGTTTTGATGCACTAAGCAAGGAAAATGTTGTGTGTTTCCCCCATAACCGCGACTGATAATGCCTGGTCGCCAGCCTTTATCTTTTAAAAATCGAGCTAAGGCAATAACAACCGGTGTTTTACCTGTCCCTCCGACGGTAATATTTCCGACCACGATAACTGGTACTGAAAGATTGTTTATTTTTAAAAGATGCAATTGATAAAGCTTACGGCGTAGATAAATAAAAATGCCGTAAAATAATGATAATGGCCAAAGTAAATAAGCCAAAAATTTTTTTTTCTGCAAAATTTTTAACATTATTTTTTTGATATTAATGACGTAATGATACGCTTTTTCTTAAATAATTTATAATGCCGAATCAGGGGAGTTAACAAATTAATTAACAGAATAGCAGCTGTTGAGGAATAGGCTATCCATAAATAGAAATGATAATCTTTCATTGTAACTTCCTGTTATTCTATCTGTTGTAGCATAACATAATCTGGAGCAGCTTGCGTATAATCATTATCAATAATTTTTAATTCACGGCGATTTTCTGCGTGAGTGGCTTGAAGTACTTGATAGGTTTTATTTAATGCTAAGCTGAAAGCCGCTAAAGCATCCTTGGTTAATAATAAATGCCCTAAAAATAGTGCCGAAAAAAGATCGCCGGTACCGTTGATAGGTGCTGGAATGGTTGGAGTATAAATTGCAGCGAGCCATTGTCCTTGTTTACTAGAAAAAAAAGTAGTAGATTTATTAGAATTTAATTTATTTTTTTCTTTCAAATTTAAGCTTGTTACGATGACAATAAGTATGCCTAGGCTATGAAAAAAATGCGCTGCTTGTTTTAAATCATTTAAATTATTAATTTTTTTCCCGTACAAATATTCTGCTTCAAAATGATTGGGTGTGATTATGCTGGCCATAACTAAACTTTGATTGCGAAAGAAATCCGGAATATCGGGTTTAACAAAGCAAACCTTACCATTTGGCGTAGCCATGACAGGATCGCATAGATAAATGATTTTAGGATTTGCTTGCCGAAATTGCTGTACAGCTTCAAGGATAACCTGCCCAATGTCTTTATCCCCAATATATCCAGATAAAATCGCATCACATTGCCTTGCTAGATCTAAGGAAACTAAACCTTGTATCACAGCGCGTACTTGCTCGGCAGAGCAGATATCCCCTTGCCAATGACCATAGCCGGTATGATTGGAAAATTGCACGGTATTGACTGGCCATACTTCAAAGCCCAAAGCTTGTAAGGGAAAGGTAGCTGCTTTGTTCCCAACATATCCGTAACTGACATGGGATTGTATCGATAAAATATTCATTAGACCTCTTAGCCAAACCCTAGTTTTTATGGTTTGGCAAAAAATTGGCGCCCCAGGCCGGATTCGAACCGGCGACCTGTCCCTTAGGAGGGGACTGCGCTATCCACCTGTGCCACCGGGGCTGAGTAAGTCCGTATTATACGCTGACACTTTAATAAGCAAACTATAAATTTAGCAATTCTATTAGATCCCGAGCCATAGATTTTTTAAAAAATCGCTTTTAAATTTATTTTTTAAAAATTTAATAATTCTTGTAATTTATAAAAAACAATATACATTGCATCGCTGATTTAAAGACTTAAGGCTTAGAAAAAATTGCCTATTCAAGAAGTGCAAAATTTGGCTAATAATGCCATAATGCCTCGCTAAATGAATTGTAAGGTTTAGCGTGTTATGCATATTGAGAAGAAACATTTTACCGCCCACCCTTTGTATCCTTGGTTAGTTATTGTACTTGCAGCTGCTTTTTTATTTTATAAATATATATTACAAGTTTCACCTAGCATCATGACTGAAGATCTGATGCGTGTGTTCCAGGTACAAGGAACCGGTTTAGGTAATTTAGCTGCTAGTTTCTTTTATTCTTTTTTATTAGCTCAACTTTTTGTTGGTGTTTTATTAGATCGTTATAGCCCGCGCTTATTAACTACCATAGCTATCCTGTTATGTGCAGCAGGAATTTATATTTTTTCTAAGGCGCATACTTTAAGCGTAGCAAATTGGGCTAGGGCATTAATAGGTGTGGGTGCAGCATTTGCTACCGTCAGTTATATGAAGATGACTAGTCTATGGTTTAAACCCAATCAATTTGCCTTTGTCGGCGGTTTATTAGCATCAGCCGCTATGCTAGGTGCAGTTGTCGGTCAAGTACCTTTGTCTTTCGTGGTTAGTTCCTTCGGTTGGCGGCAAAGTTTATACTTGTGTAGTGTTAGCGGCTTAATTTTAGCAGGTTTATTTTATTTAATTGTTCGTGATAAACCGGCAGGATCATTATGCCAAATAGGAGAAGTAGAAAAATTTTCATTTCATGATGTCTGGACGGTGTTGAATAATAAGCAAAACTGGTTAATTACCTTATATAGTGGATTGGCTTTTTCACCTATCGATGCTTTTGCTGGCCTTTGGTGTATTCCTTTTCTAAAAGAAACCTATCAGGTTTCACACACGCAAGCGGCTGTGTTAGCCTCTTTAATTTTTTTAGGCCTAGCCTTTGGTAGTCCTTTATTAGGACTATGGTCGGATCGATTAAATAAACGTCTTCCAGTGATGTTGATTAATGCTTTTGTAGCGCTAATCACCATTATATTAATTATTTATGTAAATCATTTTCCCCTTTGGCTATTAGGAACTTTATTGTTTATATTTGGATTTAGTACCGGTGCATTTATGCTGGGTTTCGCCTTGGGTAGGGAACTAAATAAAATAACCGTCGCGGCGACAATAATCGCCTTAATAAATACCGGTGATATTATCTTTAGTGCTGTGACTCAACCATTGATAGGAAAATTATTAGATGCGCATTGGCATGGCAAGTTGATAGCAGGTATGCATTATTTTTCAGCTATAGAATATCGCCATGCATTAAGCATCTTACCCATCTATATTTTATTGTCTTTAATTTTGTTGCTTTTTATTCGTGAATCGAACTCACAACAATTAAAAATTTAGAATCGTTTGATTTAAGGACCTGCTGAGTTGAGTTGATCGATAACCTTGGTTTTATAGTCGGATTGCATGATAGGTAAATTTCTAAAATCTTGTAAAACTTTCATGCAAGGGATAGTTTGGTTTTTTCTCTCAGCTATTTGGGCTTCTTGGCTTATGCGCTGATAGACCAGAGCAGCTGCTGCTTGATCGGAAGGATCATTAGATAGCTTATTTATAGCTTCGGTAATTCTTGCTGAGAAATCTCCTAGATTTTGGCCGCAAGCCTGTGCGACACCAACGATTGCGCCCGCTTGTCTAGCAAACTCTATAGCTTTGCTTTGTTGGTTGCTGAGTGTGGATGGAGAGAAGCCGCCATTGGGAGAAGGCGGAGCATCAGCTAGTATAGGCGAACTCAATCCTAGCAACAGAATTAAACCCAATATTTTTTTTTGTCTTGTAAGCATATTATTTTCTAATTAGTAGAATAAGGTAGTTCTAAAAAATCTAATACTGGACCTTCAAGGCTACCTAGTCTGATATTATGGGAAATAGCTTGAGTTTGCAAACAAACTAAGGCCTGATAACGATTATCTTGCTCATTAGCACACATAATAAGCGTGCCTTTTTCGGTTTTTTGTTCATAGTCTAATAGCGGAGTGCCTGGTAAGGATGGGTTATTGGCTAGAAAACGTATTCGATAAAGGCGACTTTTGGATTTCCCTAAATAGTGAGTGCGAGCGATGATTTCTTGTCCTATGTAACAACCTTTGTTAAAGCTTACGCCGCCTATTTCAGGAAAATTGAGTTGATGGGGGGTAAATTGGCCACTGGTTTCAGGATAAATAGTTGAAATTCCAGACATAATATCGAGTAAATGCCAATGATTGACGCTTTGCTGATCAAATTGGCTATCGATAAAGTCAATCGATTCAGAAACAGGTGCTAGCAAGATAGCGCGGGGTATAGATCCCGGAATAGATAAGCTTAGTTTATGATCAGATTCTGTAACGCCATTTTCTTTAACTAAGTATAATTCGTGATCATTGAGTAGATTCTTAATAGATGGGCCATAAAGTCCAATTTTTTGCCAATCTTCACTTACTTCCTTTAATACAACTTTGGAAAAGACTGCATATTTTTGTAAGGAAGTTAATAAAAGTGGCAATGTACTTTGCTGCACTAGAAAATAATAATCATTTTGATAAAAAAATAACCGAAAAATTGCAACTATTCGCCCTTTAACATCACAATGTGCGCCTAATCGGCTTTGCTCTGCATTAATTTCTTCCAAATCGCAAGTCAATTGGCCTTGTAAGAATGGCATAGCATCTTTACCACTGATTCGAATAACACCCAGATCGATGAGATCAATGGTATTATTTTTACCTATTATTTCTTCAAGCATAAAAACCAGCCTTATTCGTTAAATCGGCAAATATTCACTAGAATAAATTAACGATTATAAATTATTCCTATAAATTATTCCGAATATTTATATAAATGACCTAAAACAGCTGATGCAATAAAAAACAAACTATTAAACAAAACTATAAGAGCTTTAGGTCTCAGTGGGGGGATTATGCTTTCTTCTTTGATCAAATTTTCAATGGGTCTGTTGTTATGTTTAATTTTTCAAGATGCAATGTGCTTTACTATTACTAACAACTTATCGATTATGGCAACAGTAGGTGGCGGAGCTAACTGTACTTTTGGTTCAACCACCAATATGCAATTTCCTAATTATTATTCACTCAATTCAAATCCAGACTATGCTACAGGCACTGTGACAGTATCCTGTATACCGAATTTAGCCTATGATATAGGTATCGATAAAGGACAAGGTGCAGGTGCAACAGAAAATCGTCGGCTATTAACTAAACAAGGAGGAAATCAGCAATTAAATTACGGACTTTTCCAAGATGCCGGTCATCAACATATGTATGGAACTGTGATAGGCCAAAATACTTTACATCAGATAGCCACAGGATCTGCAGAAGTGATTACTATTTATGGGGAAATTCCGAGCAATCAAACAGTTGAGACAGGTACTTATTTAGATAGGGTTATCATCTTCGTAACATTTTAATATATATAGGATTATCCGATTATTTTATAGGCAATTGGTTTAATTTTATTTTTACTTGATCAGTTCTTTAAAGCATTATATTCTCTTTCTGTGCTATAGGATTTTTATTTGATAAGGAAATCGATTATGTTCAAAGCACAACACGTTTTTTTTGCGTTATTAATTCTTCTAATGAGTCAATCTGCTTTCGCTGCGACCGCGACTGCAAATCTTCCAGTCAATGCCTCAGTAGCTGCTGTTTGTGTCTTTGGTAATATTACGTCGGTGAACTTTGGTAGTTTTACTGGGACTCAAAATGATGCGACGGGTAGCATTGAAGTAACTTGTAACCCTACTGTCGCATATACCATAGGCTTAAATCAAGGAACCGGTACCGGCGGAACAACATCTCTCAGAGTGATGACAGGAACACCCACGGGGACACTTGCATATCAACTTTTTCAAAATGTGGGGCGCACAACAAATTGGGGAAACAACCCGCCCACTGACACAGTAAATTCGACAGGTACAGGATTAGTTCAGCTCTTTACTGTATATGGACGAATACCTGCTGGTGCAGTGCCTGCTCCAGGTAGTTATAATGATACTGTACTAATAACCGTTACCTATTGATGTTCTTTCTAACATCAGCAAGCTTTCTATAATAACAATGATCAGATTCCAAAATCTTGCAAAATGTAAATTGCTTACAGTATTTGAAGAAAGTGTAAATGATACATTAGATTAAAGTTAAAGTAATTACTTTAGAAATTGTCTTAATAGATTAATATCAGTCTATTTATTTGAAGTATTATTTTATTGGCTTAATTAATAGCCATAAATAGCAAATACAGTTATTTTATGTAATTTGATAAGAATATAGTCATTAAAGAATTGTAAGGAATCAGTAAAAAATGAGAATAATGCACTATAAGGCTAGGCTTGGTCTTTTAGCTATCCTATTTATTTCAGATGTTAGTGCTAACGTTTTAGAAGTCACGCCTGTCCAACTTTTTTTATCTCCCGTGCAGAGGATAGGCGTACTTAAAGTAACTAACCAAAGTGATGAACGTAGCTTATTGCAATTAAGTTTACTCGATTGGCAACAAAGCCCCAAAGGTATAGATATTTATAAAACATCTCATGATATTTTACTGACGCCGCCTTTATTTGTATTACCCCCGCATAAAACTCAGGTTATACGTTTTGCTTTAAGACATCCTATCTATAATACAGTGCAAAAAGTCTATCGAGTACATTTAAAAGAGGTACAACAGCCGAGACAAAAAAAATTAGGGCAGACTTTATATTTTTTGATGGATATATCACTTCCTTTATTCGTGCAGCCGCAACGTATCATTGAAAATGGAATTTGGTCTCTAAAAGCCTTAGATGCCCATCACATCAAATTAAATTTATATAATGATGGAAACGTTGCTTTATTTTTAAATCAATGGCAATTATTCTCTGATCAGGCGCAAAGGCCTGTCATGAAAAAACATTCAACGTTTGCATATGTTTTGCCCCGCCGTTCTTATTCTTGGATAGTAAAAGGCGATTCTAATATTAATTATACGGATATTAAATCAAATATTAATGGACACAGTAAAAAATCGGCTTTGCATAGGCTTTAAATTTTTATTAATTGCATGTTTTATAATTTTTTCTTTAATAAGCGTAGAAAGTAACGCAAAGCTAGAAAAGGAATTTTTAACGAAACACGCCTTAAAAGAAAAAGCTAAAAATATCATGATACCTTTGTTGCTTGAAATAAAGCTAAATGGAACTTTATTGCCTGGTGTTATGCAATGTTTTAAAGATTCATCGGGACAGATCTGGATTGAAGAAAGTGATTTACGTCAATGGCAGATGCAATTTAGTTCTCATAAGCCCTTAAAATATCAGGGAGAATATTTATATAAACTTGATTGGTATCCCGATGTTAACTATCAATTAGATCAATATGCAATGCAGTTAATCATCTCTGCTCCTGCACGATTATTTAATATTCAAACCTTTGATCCCTTAAGTAAGCGTCTAGGAGCTTTGCGCCCCATAGAACCAGGTGCTTTTCTCAATTATGATGCGGTTGCTTTAAGAAATAATAGCCCTGGAATTAATCAAACTAATTTATCTGCATTAATGGGCTTAGGATTATTTAATCGTTTGGGCGTTGGAACTGCAGATGTGCTTGCATATAACAAATACGCAAATAATATTACGCTTTTAACCAATCAATCCAGTAAATTAGTCCGCTTAAATACGACTTGGACTTTAGATAAGCCGGAAAAAATTGCACGTTGGCGTTTTGGTGATGCTATAACGGGCTCGACTTATTGGAGTGGTGCATCGCGTTTTGCAGGTATTCAATACGCGACAAATTTTAATACACAACCTAATTTAGTGACGTTTCCACTACCTGGATATCAAGGTGAAGCCGCTATTCCTAGTACCGTAGATGTTTTTGTTAATAGCGTTTTAAACCAACAGCAAATAGTTAACAACGGCCCTTATATATTTAATAATATTCCGGTTATTTCTGGAGCGGGTGACGTAAATGTGGTTACACAAGATTTGCTCGGTCGTAGCAAAGTTGTAAGTTTTTCCTATTATGCAAGTCCTCTGTTGCTGAAACCCAATTTAGTAGATTTTTCTTACGAGGCTGGGTTTGTTCGAGATAATTATGGTGTAGATAGTAATGACTACGGACGTTTTTTAGCCGTTGGGACTTATCAACGTGGCATTACTGACAATCTTACCCTTGGCGGGCACGCAGAAGTATTATTTGATCAGCAAACCTTAGGTTTTTCAGCTAATTATTTACTGAATAATTATGGCGTAGCGACAGTCGCTGTGGCTGGTGGACATAACAAATCGGGAGGTGGAGGTTTATTAGGTTTAGGTTTTACCCGTCAAGGTAATAAGTTGAGTTATGGTTTTAATACCAGTTTGACTACTTTAAATTATATACAGTTAGGCACACAACCGAATACATCACCACCGAGTGTCGTGAATCAATTATTTTTAGGTTATAGTCTTGAAAATTATGGATCGCTAAGTACCAGTTATACGATGGTGAATAGCCGAAATTTTAATCAAGCTAATGGTATATCTAACGTACCGACCGCTCGATTATTAACAGCCACCTATACCCATAATTTATTTAAAAATATTTCTCTAAGTTTGGGTTTTGTAGGAGATTTACGAAACTCACAAACAAATCAAGCATTTCTCACTCTAGTTTTTGCCCCTGATGTTAATTATTACGTTAATAATTCAACCACTTGGCAAAATCATCAAGTACAAGATCTGTTGCAATTTACTAAACCAGTTCCTTTAGGTAAGGGTTATGGTTATAACATTCTAGCTAGTAATAACAGTAATCGTTATGCAGGTGCTGATATGACTGTACAAACTGAAATTGGGGCTTATACAGCGCGTGTTGGTCAAGGTCGTGGACAAGCCAGTTATGAAGTAGATGCCAGTGGTAGTGCTATTTATTTTGCAGGCAATGGATTCTTGGCACGTAAATTAACTCAAAGTTTTGCTTTAGTAAAAGTTCCTGATTTTCCAGGTGTAGATGTCTATTATGAAAATCAACTCATGGGTAAAACCGATAGAAATGGAAATTTATTAATCACTGAATTGTTACCCTATCAAGAAAATAATGTGGAAATAGAACCTACGACATTGCCATTAGATACGCAAATTGACGTGACTCATCAAACAGTGATTCCTTATTTTTCTAGTGGCGTTTTAGCAGAGTTTTCAGTTAAACGTATGCAAGGTATCGATTTACACTTAAAAACACCTAGTGGTAATTACGTGCCGGTAGGTGCTGAGTTGATATTAACTAATGCGAATCCTTGTGAAACTTATCCTGTCGGATATGACGGCGAAGTCTATATCCCTGAAGTTAAAGATCATCTTTTAGAAGGTTCAGTTAATTGGGAAAATCACGTGTGTTATTTTTCAGAGCGATTACCTAATACCAATGATCCAATTATTGAATTAGGAGATGTGCAATGTTACTAAAACAAATTAAACGACATTGGTTTTATCTAGTTATTTTCTTTATGTGCAATTTTTATAGCTATGCCGCTCATGCTACTTGTGCAGGATTAGGATGTTCATGTTCAGTTGCAACCACAGCCGTCACATTTGGTACGTATGTGCCTACTACTTTAAAAACGGCTAATGGCAATGTGGCAGTGACTTGTTCAGCATTAGTTTTATTTACAGCCTCCTACGTCATTAGTATGGCTAAAGGAAATAGTGCCACTTATACGCCGCGTTTTATGAATATGGCAGGTGTGCATTTGAATTACAATTTATATACAACTGCTGGGTTTACTTCTATTTGGGGGGATGCAACTGGAGGCACGGTGACAGTGAGTGATTCTTATACAGCAATAGCATTGAGTGTGACTAGAAATTATACCGTTTTTGGTCGAATTACTGCTTCGCAATTCGTCAATCCTGGCACTTATACCGACGCAGTTCTGGTAACAGTCACGTATTAAACCCATCCTTTTATAGCTTACTGGATAATAAGTCCTTCCTCTATTAACCTTAAAAGAGGGAGTTAACTATAGACATCCAAAAGCGCATAGAAAAGGATCTTTTTTGCGCAACTCAAACTAAACTCTAAAAAAATTTCAATATTTTTCAAGTTTCTTCCTATCACAGCAGTTAATAAATGGATTAATTTTCTGGAATACTGGCCATTTTATGGACAGAAGGGGGTTAATCATGCGTTGCTTATTTAATTTATGCAGTAGTTTGTTATTTTTTTTAATGGGTATAAATCCTGTGTTTGCGGCTTTAGGTGGCGATGACACGTCAATGTTGGTTTCGGTAAGTGTTGTAGGTGGATGTACTATTCGTGCTACACCGTTAGTTTTTGGTGTATATAATCCGGATTCGTCTACCCCTAATAATTCAACAGCACGTCTCAAAGTACTTTGTACGCTAAATACCCCCTATTATGTAACCTTAGATCAAGGAGCTGGGAATTCAGCGACCACTAGATTACGTAGGATGTCGGGACCAGAGCAATCAGCTATTAAATATCTTTTAACTCAAAATCAAACTCATACGATTAATTGGGGCAACGTTATTGGTGTTGATGCTATGTTTAATGTAGGAACAGGAACTAAGCAAATAATTCCTGTTTACGGACAAATTCCACCGAAACAAAATGTGGGTATAGGTTCGTATAGAGACGTAGTCAACGTGGGAATTATTTTTTAATATTAAAATATTCTGTTTTTAACCAAACAATTGCTTATCGATTAAATCACACAAACAATGGATGATAAGTAAATGAGTTTCTTGTATGCGCGCGGTAGAAGTGCCTTGAACGCGGATTTCAATATCAGTTGAGCTTAACAACCCTGCTAAAGCGCCACCTTCTTTACCGGTGAGCGCTATAATTCTGAGGTCTCGACTTTGAGCGGCTTCGCAGGCTTTTAATATATTCTCTGAGTTACCGCTGGTTGAAATAATGAACAAAATATCGTCGGCTTGTCCTAAGGCTCTAATTTGTTTAGCAAAAATTTCAGTGTAACTATAATCATTAGCAATTGAGGTGATGGTTGAAGTATCGGTCGTTAAAGCAATCGCGGGTAAACTGGGGCGTTCGATTTCAAAACGGTTAATCAATTCTGAGGCAAAATGTTGTGAATCCGCGGCAGAGCCGCCGTTGCCGCAAACCAAAATTTTATTATTATTCAGGAGGCATTCAACGAATAGTTGGCTGGCCGCCAAAATAATTTCTGGTAGTGTTTCTGCAGCATCAGATTTTGTGCGTATGCTTTCAGAAAAATGGGTTTTAATACGTGTGAGTAGATTCATAGCTTACCTGGAGAATGCATTTTTTATCCATTCTACTTGAGCTGAGTCGAGTTTGGAAATTTTGGATAATTTTTCTGTGGTGGGTTCAACACCTACCACATCAAAACGACAAGCAATTTTTTCTGATAACTGTTTCGATGACAAATAATATTCAGCAGTTTTGATGATTTTATTTTGTTTAATGAAATTGACTGATTCTAAGCTACTACCAAAATTCCGATGTTGTCGATAACGAACCTCTATGAAAACTAATATGGATTGATCATACATAATCAAATCAATTTCACCCAAACGACACCTAAAATTGCGAGCAACTAATTTAAGCTTTTGTTGCTGTAAATAATCACAAACTAAGGCTTCAATTTGATTGCCTAATTTTTTTGTGTCGATAAAGGTAGTCATTAATCGATAGGAACTAAATTTCCATGTCGAAATTGTGCGCAAGGTAATTGGCGCACGATGCGACGTTGACTATTTAATGAAAGTACTCCTGTAGTCCCTTGTAGTGTTTGTTGCGATGATAGGTTTAGACGTCCTAGTTGCTGAATAATATGAAATGCATCAATACCTAAAGCATAATATTTGCTGTTTCGGCTAAAACGTTCTGGCGATGCTGATTTTAATTGTTGATAGAGATTAGGCTCAATGCTGTTGTTAGCGAGCGACCAGGGAGCTGCGCAGAAGATTATTTGATTTAGATCTTTATCAAAACGTTGGGATCCGGGTATGCCACTATAAATTGATGCAGTTGCATAAACGGGTACATCACCGGCATAAAAGAATTTTAACAAAGGTTTGACTTGCCGACCGATTTGCGGACTACTTGCTAAGAAAATAACATCAAAATCGGTGCGTCTATCGTGTGGAAGTTTAAAATGAAGAAAATGCCTCATTTCCCTGGTTATATCTGCAGGATTTTGCGACAACGCAAGTTGGCCAACAACGGTTCCCCCTAAAGCTTGCCACTGCTGCGCGAATGCTTCGCCAATTTGCGATCCCCAATTACCATTGGCTGTAATGATGAGTGCCGATCGTTTTCCGCTTTGCCAGGCATGATGAGTAGCTTGTTTTGCTTCATCGATAGGCGATAAACCAAATTGGACTAACTCAGGAGGTGTACTAATATCAGAATTTAAATAGTTTAGCGCTATAATGGGAATGTGGGTTTGTAAACCGGCTATGCTTTGTACTTGAGGTTTGAGTAATGGACCGACAATTATTTGTGCATTTTTTGCTATGGCTTGGGTATAAGCGGCTTGTATCGAAGATTCAACACCGGTGTCTATGAGAATAATACGCGGCGATGATCCATTTTCCTCAGCAGCAGCCAAAAATCCTTGTTTCACCGATAGCCCAATATTAGCTAAGGGGCCTTGTAGCGGCAGGAGCAAGGCAATAGGTTGTATTACATTATTGCCAGAAACTGATGACGTGGATATAACAGAATTTTGATTATTGGATAATACTGGACTAGGGACACAGCTAGAATTGCTAGCACAAGATGTAAGACCTAAACTTATCAATAATAAGCTTATGATTAAACATAATCGATTCATCAATGAAAAAGACACACTCTTTCCAGTCAAATTTTATACGCAGTATTAATAATAGTTTATTCTAATACTTTTACGCAATGCTTTAGAAAATTTTGCTTACCTAGATACTTATGAATAAACTTCCCCCACCGGATAAAGAGGATCTTGAGTTTTTTAGGCAAGCAATGTCAGGTGTAAAACGTACTAAGTCATTCCATGCAAAAGCTAAACCAAAAAAAAATATTGCTGTGCTTAAAAAAGCAAAATTAATTAATCTAAAAAATGATAAGCAACAAATTTCTATGGCTCTTTATGATCCAACTGAATTAACGGTAGGATCAGAAGACCGGTTATTTTTTAGTCGATCAGGCTTGCAAAATAAACGCATTAAACAGTTAACGCGTGGTGATATACGCCAAGCTGATTATCTAGATTTACATCAAATGACCGTAGAGCAGGCACGAAGGGCGGTACTCGACTTTCTGTTACAGAGTCGTGAACAAAGTTATAACAGTGTGCGTATCATTCATGGGAAAGGAAAACTCAATCAATCGGGAGCCAAACTGAAAAATCATGTTAATTGTTGGTTAATGCAAATTCCATGGGTATTAGCTTTTTCATCTGCTCAACCCCGAGATGGGGGTGCAGGGGCTCTCTATGTACTTTTACGTCGAAAGCATTGAAATAAATATGTATACTCACAGCAATTGGATTTTTGTCAAGGCGCCGCGATAATGAAGCAACCGCAGTGTATTTAAGATACATGAGGATTGCGAATTGAGCGGCAACACCGACAAAAATTCAAGTGCGAAGAGTATATTTATTTAGCGGTAAGTTTGGCATAACCTGCCACTAACCATTTTGTACCTACTTGGTGAAATTTAACCTGTAGGCGCATATGTTCGCCGCGCCCTTCGGCATCAATCAGTGTTCCTTCTCCAAATGCGGGATGCATCACCACCTGGCCGATACGCAATCCTGTATCACCTATTATCGAATCACGTGCAGAATTTTTTGTCGGCCTTAGTGACTGCGTAGGTCTAATCACAGAGGTTTGCAAACGAACTTCTGCTAATAACTCTTTGGGAATTTCTGAAATAAATCGAGACGGTCGATGATGACTTTCGGTGCCATGTAAACGCCTAACTTCAGCGTAGCTAATAAATAACTTACGCATCGCACGCGTCATGCCTACATAACAGAGCCGACGTTCTTCCTCTAAGCGACCGGGTTCTTCATGAGACATATGATGTGGGAACAATCCTTCTTCCATCCCACATAAAAATACCCAGGGAAATTCCAAACCTTTAGCCGAATGTAAGGTCATTAATTGCACGCATTCTTGCGTAGTGTCGCCTTGATGTTCACCTGCCTCTAATGCAACATGAGCCAGAAAGGCAGATAAAATAGAAATAGTATTGTCTTCAGGAACAAATTGCCTAGTAGCATTGGTTAATTCTTCAAGATTTTCGATACGGGCTTGACCGCGTTCGCCTTTTTCTTTTTTGTAATGACTAAACAAACCGCTGGTATAGAGAACTTGTTCCGTTTGTTCTGCTAGTGTTAACGTTTTAGTATCTTCATCCATTTTGTCGATCAATTGGATGAAAAGGGTTAATGCATTGGCTGCGCGCGCGGATAAAGTTTGCTTAGTTAATAAGTGTTGGGCGGCTTGCCATAAAGAAATACCTTGAGCACGTGCTTCCAACCGTAACATCTGTAAGGTTTGATCCCCAATACCCCGTGTCGGAGTATTGACGACGCGTTCGAAGGCTGGATCATCATTGCGATTAGCAATTAAACGTAAATAGGCTAAGGCGTCTTTGATTTCAGCCCTTTCAAAAAAGCGTAATCCACCATAGATACGATAAGGAATTTGCGCAGATATTAAGGCTTCTTCTAATACGCGTGATTGAGCATTGGAGCGATATAAAACAGCAACTTCATTAGGCCTCAGTTCTTTTTTTAAGCCTTGCTTAATTTGATTGACAATAAACCGTGCTTCATCTAGATCATTAAACGCACCATAAAGTGAGATCAGATCACCTTGTCCACCACTACTCCAAAGTTTTTTACCTAAACGGCCGTCATTATGTGTTATTAAGGCATTCGAAGCGGCTAAAATGACGCCCGTTGAACGATAATTTTGTTCGAGACGTATCACCTGATTATCTGGAAAATCGCGCGTAAAATCTTGAATATTTTTTACGCGCGCACCGCGCCATCCATAAATCGATTGATCATCATCACCGACTATCATTAAATAGTTTTTGCCACTACTTAATAGTTTTAGCCAAGCGTACTGTATGGTGTTAGTGTCTTGGAACTCATCGACCAAAATATGACAAAAACGATCTTGATAATGATACAAAATATCTGGATTTTTAATAAAAAGTTCATAGCTACGTAAAATTAATTCCGCAAAATCGATAACTCCATTTCGAATGCAAATCTCTTCATAGGATTGGTAGATACGAACTAAAGTTTTGGTATAGGGATCATTCGTGTTAGGTACTTGATTGGGTCTTATTCCTTCATCTTTTTGTTGGTTGATAAACCATTGCACTTTTTTTGGTGCCCATTGTGCTTCATCAAGATTTAAGCTAACTAAAATTCGTTTAATAACGCGATATTGATCATCACTATCTAAGATTTGAAAGGCTTGTGGTAAGCCAGCGGCTTCCCAATGTTGACGTAATAAGCGATGGGCTAATCCATGAAACGTACCTACCCACATCAGTCGCATAGGGATATCGAGTAAATTTTCTAAGCGTTGGCGCATCTCTCCAGCCGCTTTATTAGTAAAAGTGACGGCAAGAATATTATGTGGGGAAATATTTTTTTCATTGATTAGCCAAGCAATACGATGGACTAACACACGGGTCTTTCCGCTACCTGCTCCGGCTAATACCAATAAATGAGTTTGCGGGGCAGCAACGACTTGTTGTTGTGCCTCATTTAAGGATTCTAATAAGGGATGATTAGGATTAGACATAGGCGGTGATTGTAACGAAATTTCTATCTCCTTGCATGATTATTTTCAAGGATAAAAAAATTATTGGCTATTTTGCTTATTGAGTATCTTGCATATTCAAATCTTACAAAGAGCTTGATACAGATTCTTTTTTGCTTTAGATCGATCGCACGCTAACCAAATCAAAATAACAACATCCTTGTTTCGTAGAATCCTGATATATAAATTAGGGTTTACTTTGGGAAGAGGCAGGATACGGAGAGTTAGAACTTGATTCTGAATTTGATAAGGCTACTCTCTTAGCACCAGATGATGGAAAAAAAGAAGATCGCTTTGAATTATTTCCAATCTGTAAGATTTAATAGAAGCATCTCCACCGCTCATACGAGCAATTATGCGTACGCTTTCCTTACCTAAATATAACTTCCCACACTACATTTCGCACAACAACGCTTCTGGAGTTGTTCCATCATTTAAGCAACGATAATTACCACTCGCAGCACTAATAAGCAAAAAAGCTCGATTAGACATATGGTAGATCTCCTTTTGATTATTATTTTTACCTGCTTAGTGTAACCGAGTAATTGTCATGATTGCAATTAATTGTTTACTACTATTTTCTTTTGTTTTGATTAAAAACTTGCCTGTTTCTACTCTCAAATACGATGAGTATCACTTCATTATTGCAATTGAGTTAGTACCTACAATTGAGCTAATTCTGTTGCATAGTCATCACTCGCCAAAGCTTGAGATAAGATATGTTTGTGTTGCAGAAACAATGTAAAGTTTGCATAAGCTTTTTTATCGAAACTCAGCGGATGCCGTGCAATATAAGGTAAAGTAGTTCGCCAAATTTGATGATTTAAAGAATTGTTCAAGGCAGGGTGATCTTTTGCAAACACTTGCCAGCTTTTTTCAGGATTATTGAGCAAGTAGTGGTTTGCTTTGTCGAGTGCGGCCAAAAATTTAATAAGACGTGGATCAGATAATTTATTTTTATTGGCGATGATAATTAATTCATCATAAGGTGGAATTGCGGCTAACTCGACTGGAAAAATTTTTACCGGCTGATGAGCAAATTGCATCTGTAAAGGTTCGACGTTACGCATCACATTGATAACAGCATCGACACGATTGCTTAGTAAAGCTTGTGTTAAATTGTACTGAACATTAATCGTTTGCACATCCTTCATCGTTAAATGTGCTTTTTCTAGTAAACCGTTTAACATCAATGTTCCTTCAACATGAGATGTATAAGCAATGCGCCTGCCTTTTAGGTCGACCAGTTGATGAATAGGCCCATCTTTTTTTACAATCAAACAGTTTAAAGGTTGGTTTATTAAACTAGCTATGCGTATTAAAGGTAAACCTTTTGCGGCCTGTATCACTAATTGCGGTTGATAAGTGACGGCCAAATCAGCATGACCTGCTGCTACTAGTTTAGGGCCATCATCAGGATTGCTCGGCGCGATAATATTGACTTGTATCCCTTCGCGGGCAAAAAATCCTTGCTCTTGTGCAACAAAAATTGCTGCATGATCGGGATTAACCAACCAATCCAATATTAATATTAATGGCTTAGCTTCAACATTGTTAGTAAATAACAAAAAAATGATTAGAAAAATAAATTGTCTTTGTATTTGCATAAATAAAAGATTGCTTGTTTTTGGTTAATTTATCTTTTTTTAACGAGAAAGTAACAAAGTCCATGGTAAAGCCAGCTTAAGCAACGTATCAACAAGAAAATAAAGTAAAATGCCTAGAAAAAATATAACCAGCAATACAGCAAACATTAAATCAATTTGCATCTGCGCGTTAGCATTTAACAATAAAAAACCTAAACCTTGATTCGAACCGACCCATTCTCCGATAATGGCGCCTAAGGGAGCCATAGCCGTTGCAAGTCGAATACCAGAAGCGAGATTTGGTAATGCCGCGGGGATACAGATTTGATAGAGAATTTGCCAGCGACTACCATTCATAATCTTAGCGATGTTTAAATAATTTTCCGGCGTTTGTTTTAAACCATCGAGAAAATTATTGGTAATAGGAAAAAATAACATAAAAGTGGTGGTGATAACCTTAGCCGCTACGCCATAGCCAAACCACAATACCAATAAGGGAGCGATTGCAAATACGGGTAAAGCTTGGCTGGCCAATAATAAAGGGAGTAAGAAGGTATGCAATGGTCGAAATAAATACATGCTGAGTGCAATAGTTACACCTAATATAATTCCAAAAAATAAGCCCAAAAGAATTTCGAGCAATGTCGGTAATGCTTGTGATGTAATTAACAATGCATGATTAACGAGACTTTGCCATACTTCAATTGGATTGGGTAATATATAATTAGGTAATTGTAAAATGCGAATCAAACATTCCCAGATGATAATAAACCATATAGGAATACAAATTTTATGAAAAAATAAGGGATATATACTTAAAAATAGTTGTTTGCTCGCAGTGAGTTTTGAAGCCCATGAGGACGAAAATAAATTTTGTAGTTGAGCAATTCCATTGATGAATTGATTACGTAAAAGAACAAATGGAACCATTATTTGAGTTCCTGCAGACAATGTAAGAGCTTAGCTTGCCATTGTAATAATTCAGGATTATTGAGGGATCGTGGTGGTGAGTCATTTAGTTCGCAGTTTATATAATTTATTTTTGCAGGTGTACCGGACATAATCGCAATATGATGTCCTAAACGCAATGCTTCTAAGGGGTCATGCGTGACTAATAATACAGTTCGATCTTTTAATGTCTGTGCGGTGAGTTCTTGTAGCTGATAACGGGTGATGGTATCTAAGGCAGAAAAAGGTTCGTCCATTAATACAATAGGTCGTTTTTCTAAAAGTACGCGCGCTAAAGCGACACGTTGTTGCATCCCTCCCGATAATTGAGGTGGGTATTTATTTAAAGTGTCACCTAAGCCTAATTGCTGTAATAATTCGCGAGCTTGAGCATAAGGTTTTTGAGTGCGTCGTAAACGATAGCCCAGCACAACATTGTTCAAAATATTTAGCCAAGGTAATAAAGTATGCGTTTGGGACATGTAAGTTAATCGACCTAACACACCTTTTTGATCGCAGGTGGTAATATGTGTTGATGGAGTGTTTAATCCGGCGATCAATTCTAGAAAACGACTTTTGCCAATGCCGCTTCTACCCAGTAGGCAAGTGGTTTGTCCCGCTGCCAAATGGAAACTTAGCTGGTCAAATAGAATTTTAGCTTGATAGTGCAAACTTGCGTTGCTTATCAACACAGCCGGTGACTTTAACATACACTTTTCCTACGCAGGCATTATCCCGATCAGGTATATAAGGGTATTTCTCAGCTAGCTCCCAATAAAACATTCGCCTTTTAATCGATTTCGTTGTTGAATTATCTTTTCGAATACTCATTTACTTATGTAAACTTCGTTTCTCAAAGCCAATTCGCCTAGAACTCAATTAATATGCATTTGTTTTGTATGCAGAGACGAGCACCCCTAAGCAAGGAGCGCATGGTAGCAAGCTAATTAGTAAATTGAAAGGGCTATTAAATATTTTGATTTCGTGAAAAAAGCTTTGTTTGTTTCGAAATTTTATTCCCTTGAGTGAATATTGAACAGAAAGACTAAGCGCTTGAGTTATTTTAAAAATTGAAGTTTAATGAGATTGATCACACTAATTTAAAATCCAAAGTTATTAAGTGTATGCCGCAAAACTGATCGATCCTATTTTTACTGTGAGGAATAGTATGCGTAAAATTTTTAAATTAGTGCTATTAACCAGTATTTTGTTAAGCCTATCTACCCTAGCATGGGGAGCGAGTATAGTAAGGGATCTTAATCTTTCCAATTATAATGGTAGATGGGTGATTATTAGTTATTGGGCAACTTGGTGCGAGTATTGCATGAGCGAAATACCTGAATTAAATGCATTTTATCGCGCACATGCTGATCAGGTTGCCATGTTTGGGTTTAATTACGATGATCCCGGTAACTTGCAGCAACATATACAGCAAAGCGGAGTAATATTCCCTACTTTAGTGAATGACCCTAAAGCTAAATTTGGAATAAGGGGTATATCTGGCTTACCAACCACATTTGTCATCGGGCCTGACGGACGTTTGAAACATGTATTAGAAGGACCACAAACAAAGCGCAGTTTAGAAAGAGCTGTGGGTTTATAAATTAAAAAACCGGTTCATTACTCATTACATTATTATCCTGTTTTTCAGATGCAGAGGACTCAACTCGTATTTGAGTTTCGGTATTATTATTATCTATAGGCAGCTCAGCAGGGCTATCAATCGCATTGAATTGAGTTGATTCTTCTTGCGTTGATATTCTTGTTAAATCATCTTTGCGAAAATATTCTAAGATAGAGCCCGGCGTTCCATCAGGTACAAGATTGCCGGTAGCGGGATCGATGCTTGCTATTACAATATCAGCAGGTTGCGGCATTGTTTTTTCAGCCTGACCTTTTAATGCGACGCGCATGAAATCAATCCACATAGGTAAAGCTGCTTTCGCGCCATATTCTTGAACAGAGCTAGGCTGATCGAATCCTATCCAAACAGTTGCCACTAAATTACTGTTAAATCCTGTGAACCAAGTATCGACATAATCACTGGTTGTACCGGTTTTTCCAGCCAGATCACTTCTATTCAGGACTCTAGCTTGTGAGCCCGTACCATAACGAATGACATCTTTTAAAGCAGATGTCATGAGAAAAGCGATATCAGCAGGAATGACTTGAGGTGCATAAGGGCTGTCTTTTTCATCTGTTAATGAGGGCTCAATTTCCCCACGCAGACAAGCTTCACACGCTATTTTAGGCTCTGCTTTGTATAGGATTTGACCTTGTTCATCAGTAATGTGATCAATTAAATAAGGTGTTATTCGAAAGCCGCCATTTGCAAATACAGCATACGCTCGAGCTAATTCGAGAGGAGTGACTTCACCGGTGCCGAGTGCTAGAGAAAGATTACGAGGTAATTTTTTTGGATTAAAACCAAACCGTTTTACATAGGTTAATACATAAGGGACATCAATAGCTTGCAATAAGCGAACCGATATAAGATTGATGGATTTAGCTAAAGCAACACGTAAACGTGTCGGGCCACTAAAAATATGATTATCATTTTGTGGGCGCCAAGGCTCATCGCGACCAGGAATATCAAATACCAACGGGGCATCATTAAAAACATTCGCTAGTGTATAGCCTTTAGCCAAGGCAGCTGCATAAATAAAAGGTTTGAATCCCGATCCGGGTTGTCGTTCTGCTTGAACGATGCGATTGAATTTACTTAATTGATAATCAAAACCACCGACTAATGCGGTAATAGCGCCTGTTTGGGGATTTAATGCGACTAAAGCCCCTTGCACTTTTGGGATTTGTGATAATTCCCAGGTGTTATTGGCTGTTAACTGGACACGAATGACATCGCCGACATGAACTTTGTTCTTCAAAACCTCGGGTGGCGGATTTAAATTAGTCATGTCGAGGCTAGGCATCGTCCAAGCGACACCTTGCCAAGGAATAAAAATCATTTGATTATCGACTAAAAGAGCTGTGATAGCTTGATCAGTCACTGAGATAACAATTGCTACTTGTAAACCATTGATTGAGGCTACGCGATGTAATGCATTTAAAGTATGCGTGACTTTATTTGCATCTAATGGGGCAATATTTTTTTCTGGTTTCCTATATTCATGGCGTTTATCATAAGCTAATAAACTAGTCCGTAAGGCTTTATCTGCCGCAATTTGTTGGGCGGAATTAATAGTTGTATAAACATTAAAACCCTTTAAATAAATATCTTCACCAAAACTTTTGTACATCATGTCACGCACCATTTCAGCGACATAAGGTGCTTTAATCATGCCTCCTGCATTTGTTTGTGCATGCGTCAACATAGGCGTAGCTATAGCCGCTTCGTAAACAGCTTTAGTGATATAGCCCAACTCATACATACGTAGCAAGACATGATCGCGACGTTGTTTGGCAGCGATGGGGTTAATTAGCGGGTTAATAGCGGAAGGGGCTTTTGGTAATCCAGCAATAGTTGCCATTTCTGGTAGCGTAAGCTGATTAAGTGTTTTATTAAAATAAACTTGCGCAGCTGCCGCAATACCATAGGCACGATTTCCAAGAAAAATCTTGTTAAGATAAAGTTCTAAAATTTGTTCTTTAGAAAATTCTCGTTCAATTTTTAGGGAAAGTAAAATTTCAGTAAATTTTCTTAAAAAAGTTTTTTCTCGAGATAAATAAAAATTGCGTGCGACTTGCATTGTAATCGTACTTCCTCCTTGTACTTTACTTCCTGTGAGCAACACTTCACCCGCAGCCCGCAATAAACCATAAAAATCGACACCATGATGTTCTAAAAAACGTTGATCTTCAGTTGCTAAAAAAGCTTTTACCATTAGATTTGGAACTTCATTCAATCTCACTAGATTTCGATGTAATTCTCCAAATTCAGCGATAGGTTGACCATCACTGGTGTAGATTCGCATAGGGATAGGAAGTTGTACGGATTTTAACTCTTCAACATCTGGTAATTGTTTATCAAGATAAATATAAAGCAGGCTTCCTACCACTAAAAGAGTAATAAAAAGGCTTAATAGCATCAAAAAAAAATTACGGAAAAAAAGATTCGATCGTTTCATAATGAAAGCATTTGATTAGCTGGCTCTATGATATCGTAAGTGACATTCCTCTTAAACAAGAGGTTTTAATAAAAATAGTGTGTAATGTAGTCTTTGTACACTTTATTTGGATTAAAAGAAAGTATGATGGGTTTTTTTAGCCTAATTGTAACTAAAAAATACCAATTCATATTATGTATTAAGTAATTGACAATATATTATTTAGATGCATAATAAAAGAAGAATAAGTTTGATTTCGCGCTTACAAGTAAAAAGAATATGTATTTTTTCAAGGATAGATTTAAAGATATTCAAAGTAATAATGTTACTATCGGTTTGGATATAGGTAGCAACATGATCAAGTGGGTTAGTTTAGGCTACAATAATGAGCTTAAACAATATGCTATTCAAGCAATTTCTATGCCAACTGAAGCGCCTCAGAATAAAGACGTCACTCATATTGCCAATATTTTAAAGAAAACATTGCTGGATCAAGAGCATATAAGAAGTTGTATAGTAAATATTCCTGATATTCTCGTATGTAGTAAGTGGGTGCAGATAGAACACACTGATCGTCAGCGTATTGAAGAAACAATTGAATTATTGGTGGAGCAATCCATCCCTTATCCTTTATGTAACCTTTATTTTGATTATCAAATCTTTGAACCGTCACCCGAAAGCCAAGATAAGTGTAAAGTTTTAATAGTAGCTTGTCGTAAAGAGCATGTAGATTTTCGTTTAGATATTATCCAACAAGCAAATCTAATTCCCATTGTGGTAGAAATGAGCTCATATGCTTTAGAAAGAGCATATTGCTTTTTTTATCCTCATAAGATAAATGAAAAAACTATCTTATTAGAGATAGGAGCAAGTCAGTTAGCATTATTATTTTTTAATAATTCTCAAACAATGGTTTACTGTGAAAATCTATTTAATCTCCTAGAGCCAGAATCTATTTTATTACAAATTAAACGCTGCATAAAGAAATATATTTTAGCCTATCCCTCTCGGATTTTAAGAGAACTTTTTCTTCTTGTGGTTGATATATCACTATTAAATTATTTATTAAATGGATTAGATGGATTTTCAGAACTAAAGATAAAAACATTAAGATATGAAAATCAGCTTAAATCTATCTCTGAACTAAATAGAAATAAATTAGAACAAAAATTTTTAGATTTATTTTTAAGTTACGGTTTAGCGTTGAGAAAAGGTAAGTAATGAAACAAATCAATTTATTATCATGGCGGGAGCATAGAAAAAAATTAAAAATAAGTCAGTTTTTTATTGTTTGGTTTGGGACTTTATGTACATGCTTTATTTTATTATTTATTACAAAAATTCTGATTATTAAGCAGATAAAACACTATCAATTAGTCTCCAATCACATTCTATTGCAAATTAAAACACTATCGCCTACCGTACAGAAAACAAAAAAATTAAAACTTGCATCAAAAGAACTGAAAAAAATCATAAAAATTGTTCAGACTAACCATCAAAAAATTAAAAAAATTTTAGATTTTATAACCCATCTTAAATATTTAATAACCCCTGATATTTTTTTGCGCTTGATCGAATTTAATCCACCTTATTTGAATTTAGTAATGCATGCGAGTTCAGAAAAAAAATATTTAACATTTATTAAATTTTTACAATTTAAATATGATCAAAAACTGCAATGGGTGATGTTTAATAAGTCTCAAGACTTACAATGTGATTTTTTAATTCAAATGCTTATTTGATAAAAATTAATGTGCTGATTGGTTTAGAGTAAAATAAATGATATATAAAAATGGTTAAACCTAATTTAAAAAGAATTGATTCATGGTCAATACACATAAAATCTATTGTAATCATATCGACTATTTTTTTTATTGGTATATCAGGATATTTTCTTTGTTTACGACCAATTCTTAAAAATAGAGAAAAAATCTATTTAAATTTTAAAATTTATGAAAAAAAACTAAAAAGACAATTAGATCTATCTTCAGAATATTTTATTTATAAGGAAAAGCTTAAAAATATAGAAAATAAATTTGATATACATTCCGATGATGCTGCCGATAAAATTATTTTAAATGTTTTAATTGGCCAAGTTTCTTCATTTCTCAAAATTAATAAAGTACATACTTTAGCTATTAAAAAAGATTTTTTAAATTCTCTGCAAGTAGAAAGCAATTTTTATAGTACTAATAATAATATTTTTAATTTTTTATATCAAATTATAAGATTAAATAAATTTATATTAATAGAAAAATTCAGTTGGAATTTTTTGGATAATTTATCAAAAAATAAAAAAAATAACATTATTTTTTCATTTAAAATTTATTTTCCATATTTTTATAAAAAAAATTTAATTTTAGCGCTATCAAAAATTAATAAACGCGATGCTAAGTCTGCTCGTGAAAGTTGTATTCTAACAAAATATTCCTTAAATAAAATTAAAATGCTTGGTTTTTTATCAATGGGTAAGTATCAGGATTGGGGCTTCGTTGCATTACCAAATAAACAAGTCTGTAAGCTTAAATTAGGTGACTATTTAGGTTTGGAAAAGGGGATTGTCATAGGTACTTATGCTCATGAAATTTTTATTCACAATTATAGTTTCGATAAAATAATTAAACTAAGTATTGAAAAAAGGGATTTTTCTTATGTTAAAAATTACACGTAATAAAAAATTGTTAATCAATTTTTTAGCAATAGCTTTTAATTGCGAAACTTTTGCTAATGAAACTATTTTAAATAAACATATTAAGGAAAATATTACTTTAAACTTTCAGAATATAAAAATTCGCTCAGCTTTGCAGTATTTGTCCGAATTGCATGGAAATAATTTAATTATTGATGACAAAATTCAGGGGAAATTTAATATTTATTTGCATGATATTAATTGGGAGCAGGCTTTAGATACTATTTTGCAAACTCAAGGTCTCGCTAGACGTTCTATTTCTAATGGTTGGTTTATTACCACATTGGATCAATTATTAAAACAAGATAAAATAAATTTAGACATTCAACAGAAAAAAAAGGATTTATCGCCATTAATTTTTAAACTTATGCAGATTCGCTATCGTAAAGCATCCGATATTAGCAAATTACTAAAAGATAAAACCAATACCCCTTTGTCAGTACATGGTAGCGTTAGTGTAGATAATCCGACTAACAGCTTATGGATCAGAGACACCATTGAACAGCTTAATAAAATTGCAGCGTCTATTAAGGAGTTAGATAAACCTATCGGACAAATTTTGATAGAGGCACGAATTGTAAGTATTGATCAAAATAAAGAAAAAGAATTAGGAGCACAATTTGGTTCAACTCAAACACAATCAGTTAATAAACTTTTAAAATCCCATCTTAAAAGTAAAGCTAATAATTTTAATACAGACTTATTACAACATTTAACCATGGATTTACCTATCACCGGCGTAACTTCTATTAATGGTGCTGCGTCATTGGGCTTGCGTTTAATGCGCTTAGGCCAAAATTCCTTCTTAGATCTAGAGTTATCGGCATTAGAAAATGAGGGGGCAGCTCAAGTTATTTCTACACCGCATTTAATTACTGCAGATCAACAGACTGCATTCATAGAAGCGGGTGCCGAAATACCTTATCAAGAAAAAGCTTCGAGTGGTGGGACTAACGTTATATTCAAAAAAGCAGTACTATCATTGAAGGTAACACCTAGAATTATGCCTGATCAACGCATGATATTGGATTTAAAGGTCAATCAAGATCAGCCTAGTACCTTTATGGCAGTTGATGCCCCAACAATTAAAGCACGCGGAATTAAAACACAAGTTATCATCAAAAATGGTGAAACGGTTGTATTAGGTGGAATCTATGAGTATTCTCAGAGTAGGATAGAACAACGGGTGCCTTTTTTAGGCACTTTACCTATAATAGGTCGATTATTTCGTTTAACCACGTCGAATATTCGGCGTAGTGAGCTTTTGATATTTTTAACACCGACTATCCTAAAATACTAAGTTGTTTAGACTTTGCCTATCAGCTTTTTAAGTCCATTTTATTAGCGAACTAACTATGCAATTTGCTCAATGGCAACTTTGGCTTCGTAAATTAGACAGTGATCGACTGGTTCATAGTTTAAAAACAGCTATTGCACTATTATTTGGGTTATTAATTTCTTACCTATTTAAGCTACCACTTCAAGGAAGATGGGTCGTTATTACTATTTTAGTGGTTATGTGCGCACAATCTCGTGTCGGCGCGATTTTACAAAAATCGTATATGCGTTTTCTAGGGACGGTAATAGGGGCCAGTTTCGCAGGTTTGACATTGTGGCTAATATATCCAAATGTTGCATTGACTATCTTAATTCTATGCTTAGCCACAGCGGTTTTTAGTTATATTGCCGATAGCCCTAGCACTTGGAGTGAAGCAGGTCCTTTAGGGGCAGTGACATTAATTATTATCGTTATTTCACCGAACCCTAATTTTTATACGGTGATGAGTCGTTTTTTGGAGATCAATTTAGGTATTATTATTGCATTATTAGTATCACGTTTTATTTGGCCTTTGCATTCACGCACCCAGTTACGTTATATATTAATAGACACCTTACAGAATCTTAAAGATCTTGCTCAAAAATTAGAAGAGTTTAGACCCATTAGTGATGATCATGAGAAACCACAGGAATTTTTTGAAAATAAAATATTGAATAATATAGGAATTCAAAAAAAATTATTTAAAGAAGTTATGAGTGAATCTTTTGGCCGATCTAATTTGAGTGAAACCTTTAAAAATATTTTAGATGCCGAGAGAGAAATTCTACGTTGTATCACTTTAATGAGAAACGGATTAATGAATTTTTCAGATCAAACTATTTTGATCTTTAACCAGCATGCCGAAGTACAAAAAATTTATCAAATAACACAGAATTTATTTCAAAGAAGTATTGATAGTCTTAAAGGTAAAGATACCGAAGAACAAGTTGAAAGTTTAGAAAATTTTTCAAATTGGAAAAAAGAAATAAAATTTCAGCTTAAATCTTTAGAACTAAATCAAGCCGACCAATTTGCCATTGATTTATTTATTTTTAGTGCCGATCGTTTATTAGTTCAATTACTCACGCTTATTTTTTTAATAAAAAAAGTTTAAATAAAATGAAATATTCTCAGCATTGCTTAGTTCGTGCACTTTTACAGCAACCTGTCGAGCGCACACCCGTTTGGATTATGCGTCAAGCAGGTCGTTATTTACCTGAGTACCGCGGAACTCGTAGCAAGGCAGGTAACTTTTTAAGTTTATGTAGAACACCAGAGCTCGCTTGTGAAGTAACTTTACAACCACTACAACGATTTGATTTGGATGCAGCGATTATTTTTTCGGATATCTTGACTATTCCGGATGCTATGGGCTTGGGTCTTTATTTTATCGAAGGAGAAGGCCCCAAGTTCCATAAACCTTTAAAAACATTAACTGATATTCAGGCGTTACCAATACCGGATCCTGGAACCGATTTAAGTTATGTAATGTCTGCTATTTCACTTACTCGTAGTGAATTAAAAGATAAAGTTCCATTAATTGGATTTGCTGGAAGCCCTTGGACACTTGCTTGTTATATGCTGGAAGGAGGAGGTAGTAAAGAATTCAGACAAGTTAAAACATTGTTATATCAGGAACCCAAGGCATTGCATCATTTGCTAAATACCTTAACTAAAGCAACAATCTTGTATCTAAATGCACAAATTGCTGCGGGTGCTCAAGTCATCATGATTTTTGATACCTGGGGCGGATTATTAACTACTGCGGCGTATCAACAATTTTCTTTGGATTATATGACACAAATTGTTGCTAATTTGAAAAATGAGACGACACAAGGAAAAGTGCCTATCGTTTTATTTACCAAAGGTGGAAATTTATGGTTAGAAAAAATAGTACTATCCGGTTGCGATGCGATAGGCTTGGATTGGGCTATCGATATCGGCTTAGCTCGGCAAAGACTAAGCAACAAAGTTGCTTTACAAGGAAATATGGATCCAGCGGTTTTATTTGGCAATCCTGAAACTATTCGCAATGAGGTGATGAATATCCTTCAATCTTATGGATCGGGATCGGGTCATGTCTTTAACCTAGGACATGGTATTTCTCAATTTACTTCTCCAGAAAATGTAAAAATATGTATAGACGCTATATATGAATTAAGCCCCGCTTTTCATTAAAAAATAGATTTTAAATTTATTTTTTACCAGGCACTACAGGCTGAAATGGGCTTGTAACACTATGCTTAAAATCACTTTTTTCCTTCGGACCTAACATAGCATCAGCCACATAAACTAACGTATCAAATTTATTAGGAATTGGTAAAACTTTTGGCGAAGGTCTCAGATAATATGGATCTTTATTAGATTGTTGAAAACTCTTTCCAGATATGTCTTTAGAATTTTCTTTCATATAATTTTTTATATTAAAAACTATAAACTGTAACATTAATAATATAATCGATTAACCTAGACAATTTTCTACTCGAGAGAATAGACTGAAATTTTAATTTTGTAAACATAAATGATAATTTTTATTTAGAAATTTATTAATATTTTGATGGTTATAAATATAAAGTTTAGTAATTGATCTGGAAATTAGATTAATATAAAATTATCTGTAGGAATATCTACGACAAGGAGGAGATTCTATATATAAAAAATGTCAGGCAATGGAATATATTTTAGCTATTTTATTTAGCAAAAATATATAATTATCCCAATCAATTGAGGTTATTATGCCAGTATTAAATCGTGACTTATATGAAGAACTTTGTGATTTAAACAAAGATTATTTAAATAGCCAAAACTTAATTATAGATTCACATGGATCTGATATAGAGATGGGCGAAGATCAAAACCAAATTATTACTAAACTTATAAAGCAAGAAAAAGACAATTTCGAAGCTTGTGATGAAAACTATCAAAAAGAAAAAAATAAAGCAAAGTACATTACTTTACTTCTGAGCGCAGCTGTTGTTTTGTTGGGAGCTGGGTTTGCTTTAGCTCCACTTTTTATTGTCTCAACTATAGTGATACCTGTACTTCCTGTTCTGTTGATTGGCTTTGCAATTGTAGGGATCACCAAGTTATTTTTAAATTTGCAAGTTAATCGTTTTAAATTCAATGCCACTCATGCTAGTAGTACTTTGGAGCAGTTAAAAGACGTTGCTCTAAATGCGGGAAAGGAAATTATAAGTAATTTTAATCACACAATCCAAGAGATAAAAAATACAACAATGACTGTGAGTAAGAAAATTGACGTGCTAGCTGAAAATAATACTTATGGATTATCCCAACTTATGACTAAGCTAGGTACATTTCCAATATCAACTACACCTTCTATACCAATCCCCCTCGACGACTCAGCTAATGGATTTCATGATCAAGAAAGAGCTTCAAGTCCTACTCATAGATAACAAAAAAGACCATTTTTGTGGAAACAAAGATGGTCTTTTAAGCAAGAATTTTAAGTTTTAAAAAAGTTACATAACGTTAATGATTTTTTCCCATGTGAAGCTAAAATACTATAACCTGCAACACCCGATAAAATCGAACCAATAAAAACGCCTAAACGAACTAAAGAGGATAATTCACTTTCTCCGAAAGCTAGATTCGCAATAAATAAACTCATGGTAAAGCCTATCCCACAAATTAGCGCGGTTCCATAAATATGCCACCAGCTTACTTGATAAGGTAATTTTGCCAGCTTAGTTTTTACTGCGAACCAACTTGCTCCGAAAATCCCTAATTGTTTGCCAACGAATAATCCGATAATAATTCCTAAAGGTAGTGGGTGAAGAAAAGTTGTTAAGTTTATATTCGAAAACGATAGACCAGCGTTGGCGAAAGCAAAAAGTGGTAAAATTCCATAGGCAATCCATGGGTGTAATTGATGTATCAAATGATGCAACAAAGAATTAAAATTTTTATTGCTACTACCTAACGGAATAGTGAACCCAAATAATACGCCTGCAATAGTGGCATGAATACCTGAACCGAGTATGAATAACCATAACGCTATACCTAGTAAGCAATAAGGACGAAATCGTTGAATTTTATAATAGTTTAATAAAATTAATCCTAGAAAAGTCAGTAGTGCTAAAAATAAATAAAGCCAGCCAATTTGTTGAGTATAGAAAGTAGCTATAACGATAATTGCACCTAGATCATCAATGATAGCTAATGCCATTAAGAAAATTTTTAGTGCAATGGGAATACGTTTTCCCAATAGCGATAGCACTCCTAAAGAAAAGGCTATATCAGTCGCCATAGGTATAGCCCAACCAGATATAAGTTGTGGATAGCCATGATTGATGAGCAAATAAAATAAAGCGGGTACTATCATCCCACCTAATGCAGCTAGGGTGGGTAGTAAGGCTTTAGTTAGTGTATTGAGTTCGCCCTGAACTAATTCGCGCTTAATTTCTAGACTGACTAAAAAAAAGAAAATAGTCATCAATCCATCATTAATAAAATGTAAAAAAGAGAAATGGATGTTCGGTCCTATGCTTAAATTGAAATTTAGGAATGTTTGATAATAAGTTTGCCAGCCAGAATTAGCGAGAATTAACGCTAATAGCGTGGCAATTCCTAATGAAATACCGCCTGAAGCCTCTAGCTGAATAAATTTATGCAGAAACTTGATCCTCATTTAATTAATTTCCTCTGTATTATTGGGCCATTTACACTGACCAGATAACCTATTAATGCGAGCTAAATAGCTTTGATGGGCTATTAATTCTTCGCTAGTGGCATAGATGATAGGTAACACTATAATTTGGTCAATTATTTTTTTATGTTCAGTAGTTTGAGTGGCATGCGATATTTGTTCTGCATTAAACAAATGGGTTTGACCTCCGGTCATGGCAAGATAAACTCGAGCTAACAATTCAGCATCCAATAAAGCACCATGTTTATTGCGTTTAGAATTATCAATAGCATAACGCTTACAAAGTGCATCTAAGCTATTGCGTTGTCCTGGATGCAATTGACGAGCTAATGGAAGCGTATCTAAAACTTGGCAATAATCAGTAATTTTTTTATATTTTTTTTTGGTTAATTTAAACTCATTATCTAAAAAGCCTAAATCAAAGGGAGCATTATGGATAATAAGTTGCGAACCTTGAATAAACGCCAATAATTCTTCTGCAATAGTTTTAAATAGGGGTTTATCCACTAGGAATTCAGTGCTCAAGCCATGGACAGCCAACGCGCCGGCCTCACTATCACGGCCTGGGTTAAGGTAACAATGAAAATGTCGTTTAGTAAGGCGACGATCAATCAGTTCTAAGCAGCCTATTTCGATGATACGATGACCGCCATTAACGTCTCTGCCAGTGGTTTCAGTATCTAATATGATTTGGCGCATAATTATAGAATTAAATTGAAATTATGTTAATGTTACGTGTTGTTGGAGAAAATGGCCAGTTTAAGTAAAATTTTAATTTTGCTTAATATTTATTCCTAATTAAAGAAAATTCTGAATTTAAAAATTTATATAATATGAGTTGGTATGCCAAAAATAGATTTCGTCTTTGCTTCTTTGCTTGAAGATAGCGATTCCCAAAGTAGTTTAATTACTCAAACGGATGATTCCTCGAGTAAAGTTGAATTTAATGAAAAATGTTTAATTCCAACAGAATTAATCGGAGTATTTGAGGAAGGGCTTAGGGCTAATCTCCAAGCCGTTTTGGGAAAGGCTTTGGATAGTTTTGATTTTTTTAAAGAAGAAAATAACAAAGAAGAAAATAGAGATTCAATTTTTTCAGAACACTCTTATAGTAAAATGCCCTAGTGTATACTCAGTTAAAGATAAATTTAACTGACAAATGAATTTAATTGATTTTGTAATTTAGTATGGGTAGCAGTAAACTCTGCTAAACGTTGTCGTTCTTGGTCAATAATTTCGGGTGGTGCTTTTTTCACAAAAGCGGCATTTGCGAGTTTGGAATTAGCGCGTTCAATTTCTTTCTCTATTTTAATAATTTCTTTTTTCAAGCGCTGTATTTCAGCATCAGTGTCGATTAGTCCTTGCATAGGAATAAGTAACTCTAAATTCCCTACAATACCCATCGCGTGGGTAGCATTTTTTTCTTTTTCAACTATCCAATTTATTTCATTAATTTTAGCCAGATTTATTATTTCGTTCAAAAAAATATGAATATTTTTTCGATCTTTATCATCTCCTTTATAAAGTAGTAGGGGAATTTTTTTACCTGGAGGTATATTCATCCCACTACGCAGTGTACGAATCGTGTGCACAATTGTTTTTAACCATGTTAAATCTTGTTCTGCAGCAGCATCTTTTTTATCTTTTTCAAATTGTGGGTAGCTTTGGATCATTAAACTAAATCCTGTTTTCCCAGCCAAAGGCGCGATACTTTGCCAAATTTCTTCGGTAACGAAGGGCATTAAAGGATGTAGTAAGCGTAAACAAGCTTCTAATATGAAAATTAAACAAATCAAAGTTTCTTGTGATACCGGCGAGCTTGTATTGGCTAAAATAGGTTTAGCAAATTCCACATACCAATCACAATACTCATTCCAAATAAATTCATAAATGGTTTGTGCCATCAAATCAAATCGATAATCTTGAAAATGCTTATGCATATCAGCAATAGTGTTTTGCAATAAAGAATAAAAGGCACGGTTGATGGGTAATGTTAAATCTGATAATGAATTTAACTTTTTTTGTTCTGTAGTATGCATTAAAACAAAACGCGATGCATTCCAAAGTTTATTACAAAAATTTCGATAACCTTCCGTTCGATTTAAATCAAACCGTATGTCACGGGTTGGAGAAGCTAATGCACAATAAGTGAATCGTAAAGCATCGGTTCCTAATGCAGAAATACCTTGTGGAAATTGTTGCTTAGTAGCTTGTTTAATTTTTTTGGCCATTTGTGGCTGCAGTAAACCTTGCGTGCGTTTTGCAACTAAATCATCTAGGCTAATACCTAATATTACATCGAGAGGATCTAAAACGTTGCCTTTCGATTTCGACATTTTTTGACCTTCATGATCACGTATCAATCCGGTTACATACACTTCTTTAAAGGGAACTTTACCCGTAAAATGCAGTCCCAGCATTAACATACGCGCTACCCAAAAAAAGATAATGTCAAATCCTGTTACTAAAACATTAGTTGGATAAAAAATTTTTAATTCTTTAGTAGACTGTGGCCAACCTAAAGTGACAAAAGGCCAGAGTGCTGATGAAAACCAAGTATCCAGTACATCTTCATCTTGTTTAAGTGTCACTTTAGGATCTAGAGAATATCGCTGGCGAATACTTTTTTCATCTTTACCCACATAAAATTGACCTTGTTCATCACACCAGGCAGGAATTCGATGTCCCCACCAAAGCTGACGGCTAATGCACCAATCTTCAATATTCTCTAGCCATTGCAAACAAACTTTGCGCCAAGTTTCCGGAATAAAATCAAGCTGTCCTTGATTAATGGCTAGGATAGCGGGTTTTGCTAAAAGCTGCATCGACATAAACCATTGATCAGTAAGATATGGCTCTATTACAGCTCCTGAGCGATCTCCACGCGGAATTTTTACCAGGTAAGCTTCTGACTTTTCTAATAAACCAAGTTGTTCTAAATCTTGAATTACTTTTTTTCTTGCAGCAAAGCGCTCTAAGCCGCTAAAGTTTTTTGGTGCTTGTTCATTAAGATGTGCATTCGGTGTGAAAATATTAATGCTAGTTAAATGATGTCTTTGTGCGATTGCATAGTCATTAAAATCATGTGCGGGGGTTATTTTTACGCAACCACTACCAAATGTAGGTTCTACAGATGTGTCGGCAATGATTGGAATAACACGGTCGGTTAATGGAAGTTTTATCTGTTTTCCAATATAAGATTGATAGCGTAGATCATCAGGATGTACAGCTACAGCAACATCGCCAAATAAAGTTTCGGGTCGGGTAGTGGCGACTAATAAAAAATCATCGCTATTAAATAATGGATAGCGAATAGTCCATAAATGGCCTTGTTCTTCTTGGTTGACAACTTCCAGATCAGAAACCGCTGTTAAAAGCTGTGGATCCCAATTAACTAAACGTTTACCGCGATAAATTAAATTTTGCTTATATAAATCAATAAATACTTTTTCTACTGCTGCCGAGAAATCAGCATCGTAAGTAAATCGTTCTCGTGTCCAGTCTATGGAGGCGCCCATATAACGTAATTGTTCTGTGATCATGCCGCCAGATTTCTTTTTCCATTCCCATATGGCTTCTACAAATATTTCACGTCCCATGTCATGTCGAGATTTTCCTTGAGCTAACAATTGACGTTCTACCACCATTTGCGTAGCAATTCCTGCATGATCGGTACCGCCTTGCCACAAAACGTTTTTCCCACACATGCGTTGATAGCGAATTAAAGCATCCATCAGAGTTACTTGAAAACCATGACCCATATGCAAACTTCCCGTGACATTGGGTGGTGGAAGTACGATACAGTAGGGTTCACCTTGACCACTGGGTTGAAAATAGGAATTCATCTCCCATTGTCTTCGCCAATGAGCTTCTATCTTTTTAGAGTCATAATTTTTATTTATCATGTTGCGCTTATATCATGCATGGTTAACTGACAGTTATGTGCTTTATAAAATTTATATTTCTGACGGGATTGATTTTTATTTCCTTTCTCCGCTGATACCACTTCAATAATACGCGAGAATTCAGGAAAGTAGCTTGGAACTTCATGCCCGAGATTAAATAAAATCTCGGCATCAAGTTCACTGGGTTTATCGATGGCAATATTAACAGGTAACAAGGGGTCGAAAACTGAACTAACCCCTAAGTAGCAATGAGGAATAAAACTAATATCTCGAAAGGTCCATAGCAATTCATCAAAACGTTGCCCTTCCTCATGTGAGTCAACTGCTATGTAAATTTTTTTTTGTAGAAGATAGGCTTTATCGACTAAGCGGCAGGTAAAACGATAAACATCTTCATGTTCGAGTGTATTTAATAAATAAAAGTCAACAGTTGGGTTTGGCATATGATTTTATGACGTAATACTAAGATGAATAATTTTCGGAGTCACTATTTTCTGTTAGAGTTTGTTTAGAGTGTTTAGGCTTAGTGTTGGGCTTTTCAGTTGCAGCTAGCATTCCCGGGTCACGTGCTTTTTCAGCAAGTTCATTAAAGGGGTGGATTTTTGCATATTGGATTATCTGGTAAGCATAAGGTAATCCTTTTTGAATATTTTTGGTTTTATATAATGAAAGTGCACAGGATTGAATATCCATACCCGGATTATTAGCTGCTAGAGATTGGCATTGTAAGCGCAATTTTTCTAAAATTTGTGTGGCCACAACCAGATTTTTACAGGGTCTAAATAAATCGGAAGCATGAGCACCAATTCCTGGAAGCCATCGACTAGAAATTTGCATCAAGCCGATTTCTAGGTTTTTCCCAGATGCGATTTGAGTGCGTGTATACTGTATGGCAGCTGGTATGGTTTTAAAAGTCTTAGTTTCGCCTTCAACAGTAACGACGAGTGGATTGTTTTGCGTACCGGTTTGTATCATGGCATAGGGAATAGAGTTGTCTGTATACAGACTGCAAGCCAAAACTAGTGTTACTAAATCCATGATGGGATCCTATCATATAAATAAGTTTTCTTTTTAAACAGGAAATATACCTAGGCTTGCCTTCGCTTGGCAAGAGATTTACGACTATAAAGAACTAACCATTAAGCTCAAAGAGACTAAGATGGGCTATTTTTTTGAATAAGGATATTATTAACCTGGGGGCCAATGTAGTGTGCGACCTCCTAGCAGATGTAAATGTAAATGAAAAACCTCTTGGCCGCCATCCTTATTACAATTGAAAATAGTTCGATATCCAGATTGCGCAATATGGGCTTTTTTAGCTAAATGACGTGCGACTTGCACGATGTTTCCTGCCAGCATCGTATCATCCTCTGTGAGATCATTGAGCGTGGCGATATGCTTTTTGGGCACAATTAATTGATGAATAGGTGCGCGCGGATGTCTGTCATTAAAGGCAATGATTGCTTCGTCTTGATATACAATATCAGAAGGAAGCTCTTTTTTAATGATTTTGCAGAAAACACAATCCATAGAAGCCTTATACTGTGGTAGCTTAAGTCAAATAGTTGATTTATTATTATGCTTTAAAAGTAGAGTTTTAGGAAATATAAAATTATGAATGCGCTTGTAAAATTAGGTCCTGGTAAAAAAGTCCCGGATGAGATAAATGTGGTGATAGAGATTCCTAGTCATAGTGATCCAATTAAATATGAGGTTGATAAAGAAACAGGTGCATTACGTGTGGATCGTTTTTTAGGGACAGCAATGTATTATCCTTGTAATTACGGTTACGTGCCTTCTACTTTATCAGAAGATGGTGATCCAGTTGATGTGCTGGTGGTAGCACCATTTCCATTGTTAATCGGTTGTGTGATTTGTTGTCGACCGATAGGCATGTTAAAGATGGAGGATGAATCTGGCATTGATGCTAAAATTTTAGCGGTTCCTATCGATAAATTATCCTCTCTGTATCATAAAATAAAAACTTGGCAAGATTTACCGGGACAACTTACACAGAGTATCCAACATTTCTTTGAACATTATAAAGACTTAGAACCTGGGAAGTGGGTCAAAGTCACGGGTTGGGTAGGACCCGAACAAGCAAAAATTGAAATTAAAGCGAGTATGGATCGCTATAAACCATAATTTATTTCTTGGCGTTTTGACTCAGTAGTGTTCTTTATGAGTGCCTGAGCAAAGACCGACTGTTATGAGGATAAAATTCATAAAAAATAAAATTTTTAATCTATGCGCATCACAAGCCTAATTAATTTTTTCAAAGAAATAACTCTTGAAACTGCTTGTGCTAAAATGAGACACTTTAGTTTGTAGATTTGACAAGTTAAAGTGCATGCTCATGGATTTGACGCTGAATGAAATAGGATATTGGTTAGCGCTTTATACCATTCCGCGCTGTGGTTTAAGCACAGTTTCGATGTTGTTAAAAACATTTGCTAGCCCTAAACAAATTTTATCGGCTTCGTACGAAGAATTGCTGGATGCAGGCGCCAGTCCAATACTAGCAAGTAACTTAAAAAAACCAGATTGGAGAAGTGTAGAGCTTAGCTTGCGTTGGATGGAACAACCACGACGGTATATTTTACATTGGAGTGATTTACTTTATCCAGCATTATTGCGTGAAATTTCTTCTCCACCATTGATTTTATTTATGATAGGTGAGCTGTCTCTTTTTCAGCAGCAAACTTTGGCCATAGTCGGTGCTCGCAATCCTACACATACAGGTTTAGAGATTGCCCATCAATTATCCAATGAATTAAGTGATCAGGGATTTATTATTATTAGTGGTTTGGCAAGAGGCATTGACGGTGCAGCCCATCAAGGAGCTTTACTAAACAAAGGGGGAACAGTTGCTGTATTAGGTAGCGGACTGGAACATATTTACCCAGCTTGCCATCAGTCTTTAGCAATGGATATAGTGGAAAAAGGTGGAACGTTGATTTCTGAATTTTTTCCATATTCATCTCCCAAAGCTGAATATTTTCCTAGGCGTAATAGAATAATTAGTGGCCTTAGCCTAGGCGTTATCGTGGTAGAAGCAACGTTACGGAGTGGGTCATTAATCACTGCACGTTACGCCCTGGAACAAGGTCGAGAAGTGTTTGCTGTTCCAGGTTCTATTCGTAATCCCTTAAGTCAAGGCTGTCATGCATTACTAAAAGAAGGGGCTACACTGGTGGAAAGCAATGCGGATATTATCCAAGGACTCTCATTTTTATCTGTAAAAACGAATAGTTGGACTAATGAATCCGTATTGACTGATTCCTATAAAGCAGAAGATTTTGTAACAAAAAAGGACCCTAAAACTGCAAAAATGAAACAATCCAAACATATTAATACACATAAGAATTGCGAGTTGAACGGTAATACAGACAAAAATTCAAGTGCGAAGAGTATATCTAGACTTGATTCGCAGGATATAAAGCTTGTAGAGTGCCTTGGATTCGAAACGACAAATATCGATATTTTGATGATGAGAACTGGCTTAACTATCGATAAATTGCTTGCTCGTTTATCGACACTGCAACTAAAAGGGTATATTGACGTGGTTCCTGGGGGCTACGTGAGGAAATAAAATGGCAAAAAATCTGTTGATTGTAGAATCGCCTGCTAAGGCCAAAACAATCAAGAAATATTTAGGTAAAGACTTTGAAGTTTTGGCTTCCTATGGCCATGTTCGTGATTTGATACCTAAAGAGGGTGCTGTGAATCCAGAGCAGGGTTTTGCTATGCAATATGCTCTGATTGAGAAGAATGCCAAGCATATGGATATGATCATTAAGGCTTTTAAGAACGCCGATACATTATATCTTGCGACTGATCCGGATCGCGAAGGAGAAGCCATTGCTTGGCATATTTACGAAATTCTAAAACAAAAAAAACTTCTAAAAAATAAGCCAACTTATCGTGTCGTATTCCACGAAATTACAAAATCTGCGGTTAATGCGGCTGTGGCAAATCCACGTCACATTGCTATGGATTTGGTGAATGCACAACAAGCACGTCGAGCATTGGATTATCTAGTCGGATTTACGTTATCACCTTTATTATGGAAAAAAGTTCGTCGTGGTTTGTCTGCAGGACGTGTTCAAAGTCCCGCTTTACGATTAATCGTTGAACGTGAAGAAGAAATTGAAGCTTTTAAGTCTCAAGAATATTGGACAATTACGGCTAATAATAAGTCGGATAAAAAACTTTTTGCGGCACGTTTAATTCAATATCAGCAAGAAAAACTTAATCAATTTAGTATTACTACTGAAGAGCAAGCTACTACAATCAAAGAAAGCTTGCAACAATTGGCTCAGGGTCATTTACAGGTTATAAATGTTGAGAAAAAACAACGCAAACGCAATCCTGCAGCACCTTTTACCACATCAACTTTGCAACAAGAAGCGGGTCGTAAATTAGGATTTACTGCTCAGCGAACGATGCGTCTCGCACAACAACTTTACGAAGGAATTGATGTTGGTGAAGGCTTAGTTGGATTGATTACCTATATGCGAACGGATTCTGTTCATCTATCCAATGAGGCTATCGTATCGATACGTGAACTCATAATGCAACGCTATGGCGAGAAGGATTTACCCGAAGCTCCTCGGCATTATCGAACTAAAAGCCGTAATGCACAAGAAGCGCATGAAGCCATTCGGCCGACCCATGTAGAATTTTCACCTGAACAACTTAAAAAACATTTAACATCTGAGCAATTTAAATTATATGAGCTTATTTGGAAACGTGCAGTAGCCTCGCAGATGATTCATGCCACTATTGATACCGTGGCCGTTGATTTAAGTGCAAACGCTGCTAAGGATCATTGTTTTCGAGCTAACGGATCGACTATTGTGCATGCCGGTTTTATGGCGGTTTATTTAGAAAGCTATGATGATAGTAAATCTAAAACATTAGATGATGATAAAACCAAATCTGAAGAAGAAAGCATGTTGCCGCCGCTAAAAGTAGGTGATCAAGTTAATCTTATCGACATTAATGCCGATCAACATTTTACTGAACCGCCACCGCGTTATAGTGAAGCCAGTTTGGTCAAGGCTTTAGAAGAACGTGATATTGGTCGGCCCTCAACTTATGTGCCTATCATTTCAACTTTACAGCAAAGAGAATATGTCACGCTTGATCAAAAAAGATTTAAACCGACTGATGTCGGCAGAATAGTGAATAAATTTCTTACGCGTTATTTTATGCAATATGTGGATTATGCATTTACAGCTCGATTGGAGGATGAACTTGATCAAATTTCTAGAGGAGAGAAAGAATGGATTCCTTTACTGCAGGATTTTTGGATACCTTTTAAAACATTGATTGAGACCACTGAGGAAACGGTACAGCGAAAAGATGTGACTCAAGAAGCTTTGGATGAAGCTTGCCCTAAATGTGGTAAAACTTTATCGATACGCTTAGGCAAGCGTGGTAGGTTTATTGGTTGTTCAGGATATCCAGAATGTGATTACACACGAAATATGGAAGGGGAAGTCACTACTGCTAGTGAACCCGAAGTTGTGCAAGGTCGTTTATGTACAGATTGCGGCCATGCTTTACATATAAAAATCGGTCGTTATGGGAAGTTTATTGGGTGTAGTAACTATCCTAAATGTAAACACATAGAACCTCTAGAAAAACCAGCTGATACAGGAATAGAATGTCCTGAATGTCATAAAGGCACATTGCTTAAGCGTAAATCAAGGTATGGTAAAATTTTCTATTCATGCTCCACTTATCCTACCTGTACCTATGCAGTATGGAATGAACCTATTGAACAAGCTTGCCCGCGTTGTGCTTGGCCAGTGATGACTATTAAAACAACCAAACGTCGAGGGACTGAAAAAGTTTGTCCTCGGAAGGAGTGTGGGTATGCTGAGCCTATGCCTGAAGCTGCAGAAAGATAGATCACTTGCATGCCCAAAAATTAATGAGCCTGTCATGGCGAGGCTGAAAGGTTAATGAGGCCGTGGTCATCCATGGATTGCCACGCACCTACGGTGCTCGCAATGACGATTAATATCATGCGCTCACAACGACGAAAAATGCTTTACTAGAGGCTGAAGCAAAAAAAGCTAAAACTTTTCTTTGACCTCACAAAGGAGTTCTCCCTTCGCAAGCTTAGTAATAATTTCCTGGCCTGATTTTACTTCTTTGCTATTGCGCAAGATTTTTTTGCTTGTTGCATCAGTTACAATCGCATACCCACGTGCCAAACTAGCTAAAGGGCTTATGGCTTGAAGTGTGCGAGACAAACCCAAGAGCTTTTGCTGATGCATTTGTAATTGTGTTTTCATACTTAAATTGAGGCGTTGAGTCAATTCATCACAATGCTGAAATCCATCTTGTAATCGTTGTTGTGGATGGTGTAAACGCTTAACTAGATTTTCCAGATTATGCTGATAACTTTTTAATAAATACTGAATAGTTTTAACGAGATGTTGAAAGGTTTTATCTAATTGCTGTTGATATTCATGTTTATCGGGACTCGCTAATTGTGCGGCCATAGTGGGGGTGGCCGCACGTACATCTGCAACAAAATCAGCAATAGTAAAATCGGTTTCATGTCCAATAGCACTAATAATGGGTAATTCACTTTTAAAAATTGCTCTGGCTACGTTTTCTTCGTTAAAAGGCCATAGATCTTCCAGTGATCCGCCACCTCGAGCTAAAATTAAAACGTCACATTCTTGGCGTTGATTCGCGGTTTTTATTTGTTGAGTAATTTGTGCTGAGGCATTTTTTCCCTGTACTAAAGAAGGATATACAATGAGATTAATGGCTGGAAAACGATGCTTAAGGACAATACAGATATCGCGCAATGCAGCACCTGTTTCTGAGCTAATAATACCTATCGTACCGGGAAATTTAGGTAAGATTTTTTTATGTTGAGAATCAAATATGCCTTCCATTGCAAGTTGATTTTTTAATTTTTCGAAAGCTTTACGTAGAGCTCCTTCACCCGCAGGTTCAAATTGGTCAACGATTAATTGAAACTCTCCACGCGTTGGATACAAGGAAATTTTGGCGCGCGCTAAGATCTGCATACCATTTTTTGGTTGACTGTCTTTGTAAAGTTGCCGACCATTGAAGAGTGCACAGCGCACTTGGGCATTTTCATCTTTCAAAGAAAAATACCAATGGCCAGAGCTAGGACTGGCGAAATTAGAAATTTCCCCTTCTACCCAAATAGGTAGAAATGCATCTTCCAATAGATCTTGAACCATTTGATTGAGTTCAGAGATGCTATAAATTGTTTCTTCTTTACACATATATCATCACCAAGTCATGTTGATAAATTAGCTAATGATCTGTCTTCTCACATCAATGACATTCTGCACTTGTTTGATGCGATCTAAAACTTTGCCAAGTGAGAGTAAGCTGGATATTTCAATGGTTAATTTAATATGCGCCTTAGGATCGAGTTTATCACTGATTAATGTTAATGCGACTAAATTTAGTTTTTCATTGGCAATGAGCGTAGATACATCACGCAATAAACCAGGGCGGTTATATGCTTCTACACAGATGTCGACTGGATATACTTGACTAACGGCTTCTCCCCAATCAGCATCGACCAAGCGGTTTTGTTTTTCTGGTTCCAGATTTATTAAATGCATACAGTCATCTCGATGCAAAACAATGCCACGACTTTGAGTGATGAATCCTCGGATGGGATCCCCTGGAACAGGTTTGCAACAACCCGCAGTCTGTGTTAACAAGTCGGTAACACCCGCTATGCTAATACCTTCTGGTAAGCTGCTACGTGGTTTTCCTAACAAAATTTCAGGCTGGATTAGGCTAGAGGCTAATTGTTTTTCTTGCGATTGTATCGCATTTAGAAGTTGGGCAAGTCGTAAATCACCACTGCCTAATGCAGCAATCATTTCTTTTTTGGTTTTAAAATGAAGTTTATGGGCTAACTTCTCCGGATCGAGGGTTGTTAATCCAAGTCGTTGAATTTCTTTATTAAATAAATCTTCGCCATGGAGTAAATGTTTCTCGTAATCTTGAGTTTTAAACCAATGATGGGCTTTTGCTTTTGCTCGAGCAGTATATAAATATCCTAAATTTGGATTTAACCAGTCTAGGCTAGGACTTCCTTGTTTTGCAGTAAGAATTTCGATTTGTTCTCCAATTTTTAATTGATAAGTGAGTGGAACAATAGCACCATTGATTTTCGCGCCTCGGCAACGATGTCCCACCTCACTATGAATATGATAAGCGAAGTCCAAGGGGGTCGATCCTTTAGGTAGGTCAAGAATATCTCCATTAGGTGTAAACACATACACTCGATCATCCAAAACAGTCGTTAGGCCTGGTACAGTTGCTTTTCCACGTTTTACTAATTCCTTTTGCCATTCTAATACTTGTCGGAGCCAGGCGATTTTTGTTTGATAACTTTCTTTTTGTCGTTGAGCAGTTTCTTTATATTGCCAATGTGCTGCTAAACCATGTTCAGACTCTTGGTGCATTTGATGAGTGCGGATTTGGATTTCAAGTATTTTTTGGCCGGGACCTAAAACCGCGGTATGAATAGAGCGATAGCCATTGGATTTGGGTGTCGCAATATAATCATCGAACTGCCCTGATACAGGGGACCATAAACTATGAATAATACTCAATACGTTGTAGCAATCTTTAACGGTATTAACCAAAATGCGTATGGCATTGAGATCATACAGCTCTTCAAATTTTAATTTTTTTTGCTGCATCTTTCTGTAAATACTATGTATATGTTTTACACGCCCATATATTTCAAAATTATGTAGTTGCGCATGGTCCAAAATTTTTCGTAATTGAGTTAAAATAATTTGTACATAGGACTCACGATCGATCAATCGTTCTTGAAGAAGTTGTGCGATTTGTGCATATATTTTGGGTTCTAGATAATGTAGAGATAGATCTTCCAGTTCCCATTGTAGTTGACCTACGCCTAGACGATTAGCTAAGGGAGCGTAAATATCAAGTGTTTCACGAGCATAAGCTTGACTTACTTTCCGATCCAACATATCCAGGGTGCGCATAGTAGCAGTCCGTTCTGCAAGCTTTATGAGAACAACGCGCATATCCTCTACCATGGCAAGTAACATTTTTCGAATATTTTCTAATTGAGTTTGATGTAGATTAGCAGAGGTACTGGCAATACGAATGGCGTTCATTTGTTTAGCGCCTTCGATAATTTTAGCTACATTCGGCCCTAGATGTTCATAAACCGTTTCTAAGCAAAGTTCAGCGTAATTGACGCAACTATAAATTAAGGAAGCTGCAATCGTCTCTTTATCTAGATGTAAATCTAACAGAATTTCGGCCATAGTCAGGCCCTGTTGTAAGCAAGAGACATGTGTAGGTGTCGTTTTTGCTTCGCCGACAATTTGGCTTAAAATAGAAGCTTGTCGAATCAATTTGAAATCTTCTTGGCTACGTTGCATTGCAGCATGATGTAACCAAGTCTCTAAATTAATACTGCCATCATTATTTAAGTAGAGCGAATTTTTTATTTTAACCATTTTCAATTATCCTTATTTTTAGTCTGTAGCTCTAAAAAAATTAGAAAAATTAACTAATTTACATATATGAATTTTTTTGGACTAATGTTTATTTTATACATAACTTCTAGATAAAAACTCACAAATTCGATTTTCTAATAAGCGATAACCTCCTTGATTATTTTTACCAGGAACTGGATCATTAATTAAAATAGAAAAAGCGAGAACTTGATTGTTAGCGGTTCGAACATAACCGGCTAAACTACTTATTCCATGCATGCTTCCTGTTTTAGCGTGTATTCTACCCAATGAAGGGCCACCTAGACGATGTTTTAATGTACCATCGATCCCAGATCGTGGTAACGATTCAAAAAGCAAATCGCTATCAGGTAATTGTGTATAAGCGAAATTTAATAATTTAACAAAGGCATTGGGTGTGACTACATTGTTACGAGAGAGACCAGAGCCGTCCACCATTACTAGATGTTTGAAATCAATATCTGTTTTGTTGGCAAGAATAGCCTGAACAGCATTTCTACCAGTTTTCCAACTACCTTGCACTGAAAAGTACTTTTCCCCTAGTTTTTTTAATAAACTATCTGCAATAAGATTATCTGACTTTTTTAACATATTTTTTATTAAAAAAGCAAGTTCAGGGGAGCTGTTTTCGGCTAAGGTCTTGGCGAGAGGGGGGGTTTTTCCATAGACTAAATTTGAATAGCGGATAGAGTATTTTCTCAATAATCCAGCCACGATATCATAGGTCGCCAAATTTGGATTTTGTAAAGCGACTGCGAATGATAAAGGCCCCATCTTAGGGGAAAGATATCCTCTTAAGGTATAGTGATTTTTGCTGGCAGCATTAGGTTTTAAGTCTAGGGAATAACTTCCTTGTCTTAAACGCTTAGTAACGGCTTGGTTGTCGATAACGATACCTAAATTGCTATTACTTTTAGTGACGGTAGGATGTAATAAATGTTGATTGGCTTTAACACTGAGACTAAAACAATTGCGATTGATGATAGTCGCCGTTACCGGGGCGGCATAGCAGAAAATCCTATCGTCAATGACACGCCCTGGAGGCCAGGTGCTGCGATCGATGACTGTATCATCAATAACGATATTGCCTTGAATTTTATTTATATGTTGCTCGTTTAATGTCTCTAACATGTCCTTGAGATCATCGAGCGTCAAATAAGGATCCCCGCTAAATTTTATATACAAATTTCCAGTTAAAACACCATTACGAATCAGAGCGCCGGGGTTAGTTAAAAAACGTGTTTTGAATTGAAAATGAGGCCCTAAATAATCTAAAGCGGCAATTCCGGTAAATAATTTTAAGGTGCTAGCAGGGACAAAGCCGCGATTGGCATTATATTGGTAGAGCACTCTTCCTGTTGATAAGGACTGTATGGAAACACCGGTGTTAAAGCCTTTAAAGTGACTTAATATATTATTTAGGCTTTGTTGAATGGATGAAAAAGATGGCTCCTGGCCATTTTCATCATAATAGGCAAAACTTTTCATTGGGCTCATTAATAAGAGCGTACCGAAAAATATTCCTATCAAAAACCAGAAATTCTTGAGAAATGCTCGGTTTAGTTTATTCATACAACCTATTTAGTAAATAAACAAATTGCTTCACTATGATGAGTTTGCGGGAACATATCCATTATTCCGGCCTGTTCTAAACTATAACCTTGTTTTACTAATTCGGCCGCATCTCTAGCAAGACTAGCAGGATTACAGGATACATACACAATACACTCAACATTCCAATATGCAATTTGCGAAATGATCTCAAAAGCTCCAGAGCGGGGTGGATCCAATAGAATTTTGTTGAAAGTTTGTTGAGCCCAAGCTTCTTTTAATATCGAGCCTGTTAAATCAGCGGTATAAAATTGGGTATTGTTAATCGCATTGTGTCTAGCATTGGCTTTTGCCCGTTCCACGAGTTCAGCATGTCCCTCAACACCTACGACGAATTGACATCGTGCAGCAAGGGGTAAGCTAAAATTACCTAATCCGCAGAACAAATCCAATATCCGATCGCTGAAATTAGGTGAGAGCAACTCCATAGCTCGTTGAATCATGGCC
>JBARFJ010000029.1:0-43744 GCA_049797115.1 Candidatus Aquirickettsiella sp.
AGAAGGGTTTCATCGTAAAATGAAATTGATTCAACGTCGCGCTTATGGATTTAAAAATTTTGAAAACTACCGCTTAAGAGTTAAAGTTCTATGTGCTTAATCTGCCCCCTAAAATGGGAAAGACCCAATAATTTAAGTAAGATGAGTTAGCTAAGTGTTTGATTTTACTGGTGGGCCGTGATGGAATCGAACCATCGACCAATAGATTAAAAGTCTACTGCTCTACCAACTGAGCTAACGGCCCCATGCGGAAGCCGAGATTGTAGACAATTTAATAGTGAATAGCAATCCTAATGCACATTTTTTTTCGATTACTCTAGCCATTGCGAGCAATTGATACTATCAATTTAATCTTTAAATAAATAATCTATATATATAAGAATGCATTGTTTAAATGAATAGCTTTATAAAATTCCTGAAACCCCACCGAATAAACCAAACATAGCCGTCACTAATAAAATGACTCCGACTAGTAAAGCATAAACAGATTTTAAGCGAAATTCTTCCGGCAAAGCACGCAGCGCTAAAAGATACAGAAATCCCAATACTATCGGTAATAATAAAGCATTCATGACTTCTACACCGACACTTAGATTGACTAAATTCACACTACCGGACGCTACTAATACTCCGCCTAAAACTAAAATTAAGGTATAAATTCCGTAAAACCAAGGTGCTTCTTTCGGATGATGTTCTAAGGAGCGGCGAAAACCCATTACCTCGCCTAAGCCCCAAGCAGCAGTTAAAGAAACCACGATACTAGCAATTAGTGCTGCACCTGTCATACCCAAAGCAAATAAAATCCGGCCGGCTGTAAAACCTAAACTGGGAGTAATCGCATGACTAATTTGTTGGACGGTATTCAGCGGTGCTTGGGGATTTATTTTACCGATAGTCGCTGCGGTCGCTATTAATAACGCCGCCATGATCAATTGCGTAATAATAGCGCCTATCGCCGTATCCCAACGGGCTATGCGTAAATGACTGGCATTCAATCCCTTATCCAAGACTGCCGATTGCTGATAGAAAATCATCCATGGCATAATCACTGCACCAATATTTCCCGCCAATAGATATAAGTAGGATTTATTTTGCCAGGGAATATGGGTAAGACCCGACACTATTTCATGTGCTACTGGTCTAGCATCCCAAGCAACCCATAAAAAAACTAATTCAAATAGCCCTAGTAAAATAGCAATCCGCTCCACTGAACGATAAGAGCCGGTCCAGGCAACGACAGTCAAAAAAGCGACTACTAAGGATAAGGTTTCCCAAGCGGGTATATTGAAAAGCGCCCCAACCCCTGCCAAACCACTAAATTCACTGAGTATCGCGCCTATACACGAAACGACTAAGGTCGAAACCGACAACCAGGCCCAGGTTTTGCCAAAATAATGTTTAATTAATTCACCATGGCCCATACCCGTAGCAATACCTAAACGCACGGTTAATTCCTGGGCGATATACAATATGGGCATCAAAATAAACTGTACAGCCAGTAATTTATACCCCCAAAGCGCACCACTTTGCGCGGCAGTAATTAAACTTCCGGCATCGGTGTCGGCCAACATCACCACTAAGCCTGGGCCCAATATACTCAACCAAAATAGCGGTTTTTTTAAGGAACGCGGCTTTTTTAAGATTTTCGAAACGGACATGCTTATTGGTTATTTTTAGAATTATTCGGCTATTTTAGCAATATGTATAGCGACTATCAATAGTAATGATAATCATTATCAATGAAGAATTGTTTTTTCGGGTTTTTATCGGTCAATCATCGGCCGGAAAAAACTGTCAGACCTTAATAATTCTGACAGCTCGAGTCTCATTGGTTTAGTGTTAAATTAGGTTGAAAGAACAACTAGGGTTGCTTTTAGACTCTGGTAACTCAGTCTCAGGTTGAAAAAACGATACTTTAGGATAGCTTTCTAATGCTAACTTATTCATATTTTCTTCTGAAAACAAATTATGTTCTTCGAGAAAATTAGACGCAGATTCACGACTGGAATGACCAGTTAATCTCGAAAAATTTTCTTTTGTTAATAATTGATGTTCCTTGAGAAAATCTAATACCTTACTAATTTTCGAGTCTTTATTTATTAGTTCTTTAATATTTTTTTCTGTTGCTAAATCAGCAGTTTTAAGAAATTCTGATATATCTGATATATTAGATAATGAAGAATGATCTCTTTGTAATAATTTATTTAAATTTTCTCCATTGAGTAAAGTGTCTCGTCTAACTCGAGCTCTTTGTCCCAGAGAACCACCCGCGTAACGTACATCCTTTAGTATCTCCTCATGTTTATTTCGGTCTATCATTTCTATTAATCGACTTACGGAACTAATAGGTTCGTCATATTTTAATAATTTTTCCAACGTTTCCTTGCTTAAACATTTAGAATTTTTTAACAATGTAAAATGCCAAGGAAATTGCATTTCTAGCACTTGATTAAATGACTCTACCGTCAAAAGCTCCGCTTCATTAAGTTCAAATAATCCATCAGTAATACAACGAATACCTCGTAGTGTTAATATATTGTCCAGCTTAAAAACAAATTCATTAATTATATCTAGAGATTTAGTATTTTGTATAACCTTCAATAACTCAGCAAAAAACTGTGGGTCATGTCGTTGGGTAATACCGGTAAAAAAAGCTTGCGTAAAGCAGGAAAGTTCTTTTTGAACCTGTTGGTATAATTCCGGTTTTTTTTGCGTATTAGAGCATTTTAAATCACTTTCGCGCATAGACTGCAATTTTTCATACGCAACTAAGGCTCTACTAAGTCCGTCACCCTGCTTGATGTTTTGCATACTCTTTTTTGTATCATAAAAGATCGGGGATTCCTCTAGTGTGTACCGCTCAGGATTAGCTATTCTTTTAAAGTTATCTTCAGTTAAAATATTAAGTTTATCTAAGTTAATCACTGACTCGCAATGTGCTGGATAATTATTAAGAGCCTCTATAGCTTCAACTTTTAAGAGTTGACAATCACGAAGTAACGCAAGCGCATCTGCAAACTCCTTAGGCTTAGGATGATTGATAATTTTTAATACTAAATTATTTAATTCAATGTCTTTAGCTTCAAAAGCAGGTCTTAAAAATTTTTCTAAGACTTCAAATAATAGCTTGGCTTTAGAACTTTTTTCAGCGGCCTTTAATACCTCGTCACTTAATTTTTTTTCTCTTAATAAATCAATCAATTCGGTAGTATGTTGTTCACGAATAGCTCGTTTTTTTGCAAGTTTTTTAGCTTCTTTTTCTTCAGTTTTGTTATCATATTCCATAAAATTATCCCATTAAATTTGATTTTTAACTATGTACTAAAATCAATAAAAATTCAATGCGCCTAAATTATAAATAATGACTAAAAATTACCTATTTAATTTTTTTATTTTCAATCACAGAATAAAAGCTAAACCCTATAACTAATATACTTACCAAACCGAGAAGGTTCGCAAGCGATTGCCAATGTATCGGTAAAATTGCAAATAGACGTGGATTTCCTGTAATAGATAAAGGAATTGCGACCAATATATCCATCAAAGCGGCACCCGCCACTAATCCGCAACTGAGCAAAACGGCATCCTGTTGTTGAAAATTTTGTTTCGATAGTGTGTCATTATGTATTTTTCTTTGTAAGAACAATTTAACTGCGTAAGCAAATAAACTTCCGATAAATAAAGGTGTAGAAGAACTTAAAGGTAAATAAATTCCCATCCCTACACCTAACAAAGAAATATTAATTTTACTGAATAGATTCACTAATATTAATACCAGCATGATAGCCGCACCTATCGCTAACATATTCCAAGGAAGATCATGATTAAATACACCTTGCGTTAAACCAGCCATCATGGCCGCAGGTGGCGCGGATAAGGTTTGTTGTGGATCCATCCCTGTGTGTGGTAATACGCTGGTAAGCCCATACACATTAAAAAGTAATTGCATCACATAGGGAATAACGATAGCTGCAATCACAACACCAAGTATTAACATGAGTTGTTGTTGCCAGGGCGTTGCGCCAATGAGATGACCTACTTTTAAATCTTGAATATTATCATTCGCAATACAGGCTGCACCGGCTACTACCGCACCGATGATGATCGTCATCGCCGCGGCGTTCATTAACTGTGAACTTAATAATGCATGTCCTTTAAAGAGCAATAGCACGCGTAAAATTAATGCCATGAATAATAAACCAGAAATCACGATGGCCGATCCAGGACTCGCTGTCACGCCTACTAAACCGGAAAAATAACCACAAAGCGCTGCAAAAACAAAACCTATCACCAACACATACAAAACCGCTCCGATAATAAATAATTGTGGGAAAGCAAACAGTAAGCTATGAATAGGGAGTAAATAATCGAATAAAAAATAGATACTAACCATCACTAAACCTAAACCTGCAAGTAAATAATTCAGTGGGATATCTTGCTCGGTCGGTAACAAGCGATTTTTTAATGGCTGGAATAAACCTTGCAGCGATAACCGCAAGCTCAGATAAAAAGGGCGTAATAAATTTAATAAAGTCCAGAATCCCGCCGCTAACATCGCACCTAGACCCATATAATGGATGTCGTTTGCGTAAACCGTTAAACTACTTGCCAAAATAAAAGTTTTACCTACCGGCGCAAAGTAACTTAATAAGGGTAAACTGATTCCCCAAGCAATTAATGCGCCTAACAACAAACTAAGTCCCACATTCCAAGCAATTAAATAACCTACACCAATTAAAGCCGGTGCAAAGCCTAAACCAAAACCGATAATTTGAGATTGTCCAAATACGATCCATTTTTCAGTGGATACTGCAATCACTTTTAAACCCGTTTGCGCGAATTCCAAACCCGCTCCCAAACTAGTACCCACTAACATTTTATTAATATGAAAGCTTTGTTTTTGACTTATCTTTAACACTTCGGATATCGCGCGCGCTTCTGGAAAATAAAGTTGCGGTGTATTGATTAAAATTTTACGCAATGGAATCGAAAACAAAATACCTAATAAACCACCTAATAAAGCTATCGCGCAATTCGCAAAATAAGGAAAATAATGCCAGTAACCAATGATGACTAAAGCGGGAATGGTAAACACTATACCGCCCGCCACTGCTTCTCCCGCAGATGCGGCAGTCTGAATCAGATTTGCTTCAAAGATATTTCCGTTGTGGAACAAACGAAGGATTGCCATCGCTAATATGGCGGCCGGTATCGAGGCTGAAGGTAATATTCCAACTTTTAAAGCTAAGTAAGTACTCGATGCAGCCAATAATATGGCTAAAAAAATTCCTAAGCCTATGACTCTTAAAGTAATAACACTAGCTTGCTGTAGGTTGTCATCTTGCATAACAATTTAATTTAAATGAAGTCGTCTTGAATATAACTTTTTAGCACTTCTGGAATACGAATCTTTCCTTCTTTAGTTTGATAATTTTCCATCAGTGCGACCAAGGTTCGCCCGACGGCTAAACCGGAACCATTAATGGTATGGATCAATTCAATTTTACCGGTTTCTGGATTGCGCCAACGCGCCGCTAAACGCCGTGCTTGAAACGATTCAAAATTACTGCAGGATGAAATTTCACGATAGGTACTTTGACTCGGCAACCACACTTCGAGATCATAGGTTTTTGCTGAACTAAAACCCAAATCGCCGGTACACAAAGATACGACGCGATAAGGTAATGCTAATTTTTGTAATATCGATTCAGCTTCTTGAGTTAATTCCTCTAACGCTTGATAGGAATTTTTAGGCTCAACAAAACGAATCAGTTCTACCTTCTCAAATTGATGTTGACGGATCATACCGCGTGTATCTTTACCATAAGAACCGGCTTCGCTGCGAAAACAAGGCGTATAAGCCACATATTTTTTAGGTAATTCTGTGGCAGCGTAAATAGTATCACGAGCGAGATTGGTGACTGATACTTCAGCAGTAGGAATCAGATAAAAATTTTGTTCGCCTTTCAAGCTAAATAATTCTTCAGCAAAATTGGGTAATTGGCCGGTACCGATTAAACTTTCACTATTGGCAATATACGGCACATAGACTTCTTGATAGGCATGCTCTTTAGTATGTACATCTAACATAAATTGAATCAGCGCGCGTTGTAATCTGGCCAAACGACCATACAAAACCACAAAACGCGATCCAGCAATTTTCGTTGCACTAGTAAAATCCATTAAGCCGTTGGCTTCGCCTAATGCGACATGATCTTTTACAACAAAATCAAAGTTTGGTACTTTTCCCCAATGACGTAATGTCTTATTTTGCGACTCATCTAGTCCTATCGGTACGGCTGCGTGAGGCAGGTTTGGAATAGTCAAATAAATAGCGGACAACTCAGCGAGTATCGCTTTGAGTTGACTTTCACACACTCCAAGTTGTTCTTTTACGCCTGCGACTTCTTTTAATAAAGCTGTTATCGATTCTCCTTTCGACTTGGCTAAGCCTATGGTTTTGGCACTGCGATTGCTGGTATTTTGCAAAGTTTCAGTTTCAGATTGCAATTCTTTGCGACGTGCTTCTAAACGCGAGACCAAGCGTGTATCGAGTTGATAACCACGGTGGGCTAATTGCTTTGCGATTTCTTCAATTTGAATATCGTTACGTAAATACTTGGGATCTAACATATAATGCCTAGATTGCTCTTTTTTAAAACGGTATACTAAGAACTAATTATGACTGCAATTATCATCGATGGCAAAGCGATTGCTCAACAAGCATGCCTTATTCTCAAACAGCGACTGGAACAACGTCATAAAAAAAACCTTATAACGCCTGGTTTAGCGGTCATTTTGGTGGGTGAAGATCCCGCTTCGCAAATCTATGTGCGTAACAAACGTAATGCCTGTCATGATATTGGAATAAATTCCTTTGCCTATGATTTACCTCAGCATACCACTGAGCTTGAATTGCTAAGTTTAATTAAAACCTTGAATGCCGATCAAAAAGTGCACGGCATACTCATTCAATTGCCCCTACCTCGATCCATTAATACTGGATGTATCATAGAAAGTTTCGATCCAAAAAAAGATGTCGATGGTTTTCATCCGACCAACTTAGGTCTCTTGGCTCAAGGCCGGCCTTTTTTGCGTCCATGTACACCTTATGGGGTGATGCGTTTATTGGCTTATGAAAAAATTTCACTCAAAGGTTTAAATGCCGTTATCGTGGGAACTTCAAATATTGTGGGCAAACCTATGGCTTTAGAACTGTTAAATGCAGGATGTACGATCACACTCTGTCATAGCGCCACGCAGAATTTACAGCAACATATTCAACGCGCCGATATATTGGTGAGTGCAATAGGAAAAGCAGACGTTATTCAAAGCTCTTGGATCAAACCCGGTGCCATTGTGATTGATATTGGCATTACACGCGCCCCAAGTGGAAAACTGCACGGTGATATCGAATTTTCCACGGCTAAAGAAATCGCCGGTTATATTACACCGGTACCGGGCGGCGTCGGTCCTATGACAGTAGCCATGCTATTAAACAATACTTTGTTTGCTGCTGAGCATAAGGAGATCGAATAAGGTATACCCTTCCTCCTCCTGATCCTGTCATTTGGTTATGGGATAAACTTTTAAATTCAAACGATCTACCTAGAAGACGCTAAAAAAATTCTCCTGCACCCGCGTATAAATAGTTAACCGCATGAAATCCAGCCGCTATTAACATTTCAACAGCTGATTGGCTTCGTTTACCTGAAAGACAATATAAAATAATTATATGTTGCCTGTTTAATTCATTTAAGCGTTGAGGCAATTCTTCTAGTGGAATTAATTGACCGCCAATATTTCTACTCTTATGTTCCGCCTCACTACGTACATCTACCAATGAAACATTTGGTTTTTGTAATAACTGAATGAACTGCTGCGCAGATAAAGCATAGCTTTCTAATGCATTATCATGACGGTTACTATTTATTAGCAGAGATTCTTGCGTCAATTCATGCTTAACACATAATTTACAATTCGGATTTTTTCTCAGCTGAATAGTTTTAAAAGTCATTTTCAAGAGATCAACAACCAATAAACGTTTGATTAAAGCATCTCCTCGATTTAATAGGCATTTAATAATTTCTGTTGCTTGAATAATTCCTAGCAAACCTGGTAATACACTCAGCACACCTTCCGTTGCACAATTAGGGATTGTTTGCGCAGGGGGTAACGGAAACAAACAACGTAAACATGGATTTTGATGATCGGCGTGAAAAACTGAACTATAGCCTTGAAATTGGCCAGCACTGGCATGCACATACGGTTTATTATATTTAAAACAAGTATCATGAATGAGATAATGTGTAGCAAAATTATCTGAGCCATCCGCAATAATATCGTATTGGCTAATTAAGGTATCTGCGTTATGCACAGTTAATTTTTCTGCATAGCTGTGTACGTTGATTGCTGGATTAAGCGCTAGAATTTGTTCTTCCGCTGACGTCGTCTTAGACTTCCCGATGTATTGCATGCGATAAAGTATTTGCCTTTGTAGATTAGTTAATTCCACCGTATCAGGGTCAACTATTCCTAAAGTCCCAATCCCCGCTGCAGCTAAGTAAAGAACAATCGGTGAACCCAATCCCCCTAAACCAACTATCAATACACGCGCCGATTTAAATTTTTTTTGGCCGGATAAACCAATCTCAGATAATTTAATATGTTGTGAATATCGAAGTATCTCTTCGGAGAGAAGCTCATTCTGCATTTTTTTGCTGTATTTGCATTAAAAATTTTCGACTCGCTACACCTGGGTCGTTGGCTTGTGTAATGGCTGATATAACAGCAATGCCATGAACACCCGTTTGTAAAACATCGCTTAACCGTTCCAGCGTAATGCCACCAATAGCCACCAATGGATAATCAAGCATTCGTCGCCAATAATTAAGTTGTTGAACACCTTGTGCTTGAAATGACATAGGTTTACTTTGTGTAAAATAAATGGGTCCACAAGCAATATAAGAAGGATTAAGTACATGCGCACATGCCATTTCATAGTAACAATGCGTGCTCACACCAAGATATAATCCAGACTGATAAATTTCATCAATATCTGCCGTCGCTAAATCTTCTTGGCCTAAATGCACACCATCAGCGCCCCATTGAATAGCTAATTTCCAATAATCATTGATAAATAATTTGGCTTGATATTTTTTAGCTAACAACACGCTGCGTTGAATTTCTTGTGCAATCAATAAAGGATTTGCATTTTTAATGCGTAGCTGTATCGTTTTTACATTCTGGGCTAATAATTTTTTGACCCATTGGCTACTATCAACAATCGGATATAAACCTGCCTGGTAAGTTTTAAAGGCTTGCGGTAATTTTAATAACGGGTTTACAGAAACATAAGGTAAATCAATTTGTTCTTCGGGCCATCCACTATGAAAAAATTTTATGGTTTGATTTTCTGTGTAGGCTTTGCGTAAACCACGATGCACATACATTCTGGCAATAACAATAGCATCTTTGAGTGAATAATTACGTGCTAAACACGCAGCAATAGCCGCTGAAAAAATCCCTTTTTTATCGTTAGATTTTCCAGCTAAGCGCAGAGTCGCTAGCCAAAACGATTCTTTTTGATTACTCCAATAATCTTGACAAAATAACCCTTTTTTTAGTTGCCCACCTTTGATTAAAATATTTTTAGCACCCAATTTTAATAATCGACTGGCCGCTTCTTTTATATCTTGATAGGTGTTAAGCGTTATATTTAATATTTTTTCGGCTTCCCACAAATTACAAATGAGAATATCAGTATAAGGAAATAATTTTATAAAATTTGCCAAGTTTTGCGAATCAACAAGCTCAGGTAAAGCGTCTGCATGAGAAAGAAATAAGGGATCCAAAATTAGCTTGCCGGAATACTTACTTAAAAAATTTTCTATTTGCTCAAACAACGCTTGATGATGTATCAGGCCCATCTTAATAATCTGTGGCCCCGGTTTTTGTTGTTTAAAAGCAGACCATTGCTTAGTTATATGCGCCATCGAAATAGGTTCTAATACGGGTAGGCTGGATGCGTCATATTTAGTCTTTGCAGTGATCAGTGCACTGGCATTAACATTAAAATTTTTCAGCGTTTCTAAATCAATATGAACCCCGCTGCGACCTGCCCTATCTAAATAATTAATGATCCACAGATTTGACTGTCTCATAGTTTAGTTTCTTGATGCCAAAAAGGTGTATCAATAAGAGAAGTACTGGGATGAGCAACATTTCTCTGTGGCATAATTCCTGCATTATAGGCATGATGTCCGGCACAGATAGCATGGCGAAATGCGGTAGCCATGGTAATAGGTTGCTGGGCAAGTGCAACCGCTGTGTTTAGCAACACACCATCAAAACCGAGTTCCATTGCTTGCACGGCATCAGAAGGCTTACCAATACCGGCATCCACAATTAATGTAATATCGGCTAAACGATAACGTAAGGTTTCTAAGGCATAAGGATTTAATATGCCTTTAGCGGAGCCTATCGGTGCAACCCATGGCATTAAAATTCTACAACCCACATCCACCAGTTTTTGACAGCTCACTAAATCATCGGTGCAATAAGGAAAAACATCAAAATCTTGCTCAACTAAAATTTTAGCTGCTTTAATTAATTCGAAGGGATCGGGTTGTAAATTGTATTCATCGCCAATGATTTCTAATTTTATCCAGGAGGTATTAAATAATTCGCGACTTATTTCTGCCGATTTGATAGCCATATTGGCATCTCTACATCCGGCGGTATTAGGTAAAAGGTAACAATTTAAAGTTTTTATCGCCTGCCAAAATGCTTCTCCACCCATACCCAATGGTGTTTGGCGTTGCGTAGATAATGTAATTACCTGGGTCTCCGAAGCCTGAATAGCTGCTATCATGATCTCCAATGAAGGATAGTGTGCCGTTCCTAATAATAATCTACTTTTTAAAAGTTTATCGGCTAATTTCCACATCTTATCCTCCTTGCATGGGCAACAGAATATCAACACAATCATTTGACTGTAAGAAGGTTTTTTTTAAATCGCTACGCACGACCAAGCTATTATTAACGATCACAGCAACACACTCTTTAAGTTGCCTATTTTGTATTAAAAAATCATATAAGCTTAATCCAGCTTCAATCGTGTGCGTTTTATTATTGAGAAAAACAGTTATCATAAAGATTTCCACAGTTCTGGATAATGAATATCCTGCTGCTTAGTTTTAATTCCAGATAAAATTTCTTCCACTAAAGCAGGAGCAACCAAATAACCATGTCGATACAATCCATTCACGGCCACCAAGCCATCCATATAATGAATACAAGGTAAATGTGAAGCTAAAGTAGGCCGACAATGCGTTCGCGTTTCGATAATCCGTGCTTCAGCAAAACCTGGATGGATAGAATAAGCAGCCGTTAATAACTCTAAGCTGGTACGAACTGAAATGGGACTATAATCTTCCGATTCAATTTCACTCGCTCCGATGAGATAAATATTTCCCGGCCTCGGGACAATATATAAACTATAACGTGGATGCAATAAGCGCAATGGACGTTGTAAATTCACATCGGGCGCGTGTAAACAGATTAGTTCTCCTCGCACGGCGCGTAAATCTTTAAAGACAAATCGTGCGCCCATGCCGCGACAATCGAAAACCAAATCCAATTTATAAGATTTTTTAGCCGTAAGAATATTTCTTGAACCCAATGCTAGAACTTTGTTATTAAGAAAAAATTCAACCCCTTGCGCTATTAAATGCTGATTAAGATTATTTAAGAGTAACTGACAATCAAGGTGGGCTTCTTCAGGAAAGTAGTATCCCGATTCAAATTTATATAGTTCGGGTTCAAGTTGCAGTAATGATTCTTTAGATAAAACTTGCCAATAAGTATTCGATAATGGAAATTTATTTTTCAAACACTGACTTAAATATTGCCATTCAGCAACATCATGCGAATGGCAAACAACCATACAGCCATTTTTCCGAAAATAATGTGGCCGCTCTGATAATTGTTCTAAGATACGAGGCCAAAAAATTTTTATCGACGCAAGCCCTAATTGAAAAATGATCGGATGAGCTTTATCACACTCCGAAATTGGCGTTAATAATCCCGCTGCAATTTCACTACAGTTATTCTGGCCTTCTGATTGATCAAACAATTTGACCTGCCAACCCTTATGCTGCAATGCTAAAGCTAGCAAGCGGCCCATAATACCCATTCCAACAATACCCGCGTGCATAACTCACTCTTCGACAAGACAATCAGCGATGGGCGGTATTTCCGAATAAGGAGTATGGGGTAAAAATTGATTGGTATAACAATCCTCTATAGGAAAATTATCATCTATGATATTCAAATGTCGAGTATAACGGCCTACCTTATGCCAATCTCGTTCCACATTTAATAAAGTACGTGAGAAAAAAGGCAAACTGTGCATAAAAATCTTTTGGTACAGCGGTGTACGTAATGATGGTTTAGCTTGGCATAGTAATTCATAGGCGGCTTCAGGTTGCTCAGTGGTAAAAGCTGCGCCGCGTTGGGTTGCCCGCAAAAAAGACTGAGTTAATTCTGTCTGTAATAATGTTTTTTCCGGCACAATCAATTGTATAGAACAAAAACAACAACAACCTAATCCCGCTAATTGATCAATTCGTAAAAATACTGTTTCACCCTGCAAATGCTCTAATTCAAGTTTTTGAAAATTAACAAAGCCAATACCGACATCAATTACATTTCGACAAATTGCATCGGTGACATTCATTCCGATACGAACGGTTTCATAACTTTTCGGCTCAATTCCGGCAAGCTTAGCCAAATCATCAATGATTTTCTTGCCAAATTCACCAATATAACCCACGCGTTTATTAACGATGTCATGAAAATGACGAATTCCACTTGATTTTAAAGCGATTAAACCTGTAGGTGGTTCATCAAGCAGCGTGCCTATCGAGCAAACTGGATAACCTTTGGCTCGAGCGGCGACAGTATGGATCATCGCTTTCACGCCAAAATCCACGGTACCTAAACCCACTAATTCAGTCACGTCGCTAGGGTCCGCAGGTTCCAAGATGGCTAATTTAATGGCTTCTTGCTGATAATATCCCAATTCCTGTGCAACAATAATCGGTGCATGATAAGGATTAGTATACCAATTAAGTAATAAACTCACACGAGATTTTAATGCTGACATTGCCAAAACCCTCTCATTAAAAAATAAAAATGGAGATGGCAAAAGGGAGACTTCCATCCAATATGGAATGAATTTTTTGAAGGCGATCCTTACGCTGATATGAATCAGTTCAAGTTCGACGGGTCATATTCTCAGCCGGTTTCCGACACCCCGCGCCATCTAAAGCACATCCTACATTAAATTTAATTTCTGATCTTGTCAATCTTCAACAAGTCATTCTATTTAAAAATTATCTTCTGAGGCTAATGCGACTGGTATCGCTATTTGCTACTGAATTTTCTAATTTATTTAATTCCATTTTTAACCGGCCGACTTCCAATATCAAATTAGTTTCCACTAGATCAGATTGTTTTATTCCAATTTGTTGGCGAAGGTGATTAATGGCATTATTATTTTGCATACTTTTTCCTTTTTCAATCAAAAATTTAAAAAAATAAATATAAAGAAAATGTTTTTTTGGCAAGAAGATCTTTTTTTAAAAATAATTTAAATAAAAAAAAATTAATATTTCGGTGAACGCAAAATTATTTAATTGACATAGTGTTCCAATAAATAACTAAACACCGCTAATATCGCCATGGCTTCGCCACCTTCGGGTCGACCGGGTCTGGTATTAGCATTGTACGCATTAAAATCAAAATGTAACCACGTCGTCTCTTCACTAATAAAACTACGTAAAAATAAAGCCGCTGTTATGGCACCAGCAAAAGGAGAAGAACCGCAATTATTTAAATCGGCGAATTTGCTGTCAAGTAGTTTTTGATACGGTTTATATAGGGGCAAACGCCATACCGGATCCTGTTGTTGTTGACTATGTTGAATAATAGCCTGCGCCAATTGTTCTTGGTCGGTAAAAAAAGCACTTATTTCTGTTCCGACTGCGCTTCTTGCTGCACCGGTTAAAGTAGCAAAATCGATCAGCAATTCTGGACTTTCACTATCAGCTTCACACAATGCATCCGCTAAAATAAGACGACCTTCGGCATCGGTATTACCTACCTCTATGGTTAAACCATGTCGAGTTTGGATAATATCACCGGGTTTATAAGCATTGCCTGCAATCAAATTTTCCACTGAGGGAATTAATAAACGTAAACGCACCGGTAATTGATACGCCATAATCATTTCGGCCAAACCGATAGCATTCGCGGCACCACCCATATCTTTCTTCATCGCCAACATATTGCCGCAAGATTTTAAATTATATCCACCCGAATCAAAGCATACACCCTTACCCACTAACGTAACTTTTGGATGTTGGCTATCACCCCATTTTAAATCAACTAAACGCGGTTCATGACAGCTCGCTTTACCGACGATATAAATAGCGGGATAGTTAGCGCTGAGTAAATCATCACCCACTATCTGCGTTACTGTGGCATGATATTTTTTACCGATCTGAAATACATTTTCTACCAATTCAGCCGGATCCATATCATCCGCGGGTGTATTGATCATATTACGGACCCGATATATTGCCTCAAGTTTTATCATTAATTCTTTATGATTCTTGTTTGAAATAAGCAATTGCGCTAAGGGCCGAGTTGATTTTTTATAACGGTTAAATTCATACGCACCCAGACCCCACGCTAAAGCAATCTGTTCCCGTAATTTATGTTTATCTAGGCCTTCAACATGATAATGTCCTTCGGGTAATACTGTGGGTAGTAAACCAAACGTCCAAAAATCCACTGCATCATTACATATCAATAGAACCTGTTGCAGTTGTCCCGATGTTCCAGGAAGTAAACTATAACTTCCTGGTTTTGCAATAAAATTAATGGCCTGTAACCATTGCTGTGTCGCTTTTGTTTGATCCGCTAACCAAGCTGACCATAGCTCCGGAAAAATAGCTTTAATAGGGATTGAGCGCGGGGATTCATGAATAAAACAATTAAGCACTCAAAACCTCCCGTGCTGAAACATAAGGTTTATCAAATACTTTTGCGACAGCTTGATGAGTGATGCGACCACGTGAAATATTCAAGCCATGACGTAAATGCACATCTTCAGCCAAAGCTCTATAAATACCTTTATTAGCTAAGGCCAAAATGTAAGGTAGTGTGGCATGCGTCAAAGCAAACGTAGAGGTCCGTGGCACAGCTCCCGGCATATTACTCACACAATAATGAACAATGTCATCAACAATATAAGTAGGATCTGTATGTGTTGTCGGCCGACTTGTCGCAAAACATCCACCTTGATCGATGGATACATCCACCACTACCGAACCTGGACGCATTTTTTTTAATAAATCCCGTGTTACAATTTTCGGCGCTTCCGCACCCGGGACTAACACTGCACCTATTAATAAATCTGCCAGTGGCACATATTTTTCTATAGCATCTTGTGTAGAAAAAATCGTATTGAGTTGTCCGCCAAATTGCAGATCTAATTCTTTTAGCTTAGCGGCTGATTTGTCCAAAACTGTCACTTGGGCTTCTAAACCTAATGCCATACGAATAGCATTACTACCCACGACTCCGCCTCCTAAAACAACCACACTAGCCGATGCCACACCTGGAACACCGGATAATAAAATACCACGTCCACCTTGTGCTTTCTCTAAACAATGGGCACCCGCTTGTATTGACATACGTCCCGCTACTTCACTCATCGGTGCTAATAAAGGTAAACCTCCTCGAGCATCGGTAACTGTTTCGTAAGCGATAGCGGTACAATTCGAAGCTAACAATAATTCTGTTTGCTTTTTATCGGCAGCCAAATGCAAAAAAGTAAATAACGTTTTTTCTTCATTTAAATAAGCACATTCTTGTGGTTGGGGTTCTTTAACTTTAAGAATCAGATTGCCCTGCTTGAAAACTTCTTGTGCGCTATTGAGTATGAAAGCACCGGCTTCTTGGTAATCATTATCTGAAATATCGATCCCACTCCCTGCATTCGTTTCAATAAATACCTGATGACCGTGATCGGTTAATTCACGAACGATAGAAGGAACAATAGCCACTCGATACTCATTGTTCTTTATTTCTTTAGGAACGCCAATATGCATATTAACTCCACATTAAAGGATGCTATCAAGTTTGTATCACTCTCAGCACAATATAAAAATTAAAAATAGTCCGTCATGGCGAGGCCGAAACCTTAGTGAGGCCGTGGCCATCCAGAAAAAATTAAGCTTTTCATTTTCATTGGATTGCCGCGCGCTACGCGCTCGCAATGACGAAAAATACTTTAACTTCGACCTTTAGGACTACACTTGGAACCCACTCAAAATACACGGGTTTTATAAAAAGTCCATATATAGGTATTTTTGATCTAAAAACGGAATTAGCTATTTATCATTGATGTTATTTAACATCAAATGATATAAATGTTTTTTTTCTGCTTCGTTTAAGCCGGATTGCTTTCCTTGTTGTAATATCTTATCGATTTGTCCTTCTGCTGCAGCTTTTTTTAAATGCTTAAGTAAATCATGAAATTCTGCTTGAACTCCCGAATCAGGGATAGCTAAGGGGTAATTGATCAATTGGTTTAGAATTTTATGGCGAGACTCATCTTCACGCCAGTATTCTAATAACATCGCACTCGTTAGTTCTGGATTTTGTTTGAGCAGCAAAAATAATTTCACTAATAACTCACTGCCAGGTAATTCTAATTGACTTAAAGTATGACATTGTTTGTCGGAAAGTGATTTAACGATTTGAGGGAATTGCGCTAATAAGGCAATCGCTAAACGCATCGGTGAAGAGCGATTAACATTATTTGGTTTGTGTATTTTTTTTGGCATGCTTTTTATTTGATTACTTTTAGTATTGCCAATAACATTTTTTAATGTCACCACATCCATATTCACTAAAACGGCTAGTTGTTCAAATAATTTATGCTGCATAATGCCCACCGCTACTTTTTCAATCAGCGGAACGGCTAGCTTCGCTAGGCGTGCTTTACCTTCTAATTGATTAATATCAACTTGCGTTAACAAATAACCAAATAAAAATTCCCCCAATGATTGTGCTTGTTGTAACCTAGCCATAAATTCAGCGCGACCTTTTTTTTGTATCAAAGAGTCTGGATCTTCGCCATTGGGTAATAGTAAAAAACGCAATATGTAACCATCTGTTAATAACTCTAAACTTTGTTCGAGTACGCGCCATGCCGCTTTTTTCCCCGCAACATCCCCATCAAAACAAAAAATTATTTCCTGTGTATGATTCATCAGTCGACTTATTTGGTCACGGCTGGTTGCAGTACCTAAGGTTGCCACAACAAAAGGAAGATCAGCTTGGAACAAGGCTAAAACATCCATATAACCTTCAACCACTAAGATGCGTTCCAGCTGACGATTTGCCTGAAATGTTTCATAAAGACCATATAGTTCTTTACCTTTATGAAAAAGCGTGGTTTCAGGCGAATTCAAATACTTAGGTTCCTGTTCGGCTAAGACGCGACCACCGAACCCAATAACACGCCCTCTCCTATCTCGAATAGGAAACAAAATTCTGTCGCGAAAACGATCATAATAACCTAGGCCTTCGGATTTTTTAACCAATAACCCTGCTGCAAATAAATTTTCTGTATCGTTAAAAGTTTTGAGCAAGGTATCCCAAGCCGCTGGTGCATAACCTAAGTTAAACTTCTTAGCTATTTCGCCTGATAGACCACGTTGTTTAAGATAATTAATAGCAACTGTATTATGTCGTAATTCTTTGATATAGAACTGTGCCACCTCCTCTAGCAAACCATAAAGATTAGCAGAACCCCTATAAACTTCTTGATGTTTTGTATGTTGCGGAATTTCCATACCCATCTGTTCCGCTAAAGAGTTCACTGCTTCTACAAAGCTTAGTTTTTCATATTCCATTAAGAAACTAAAAGCATTTCCGCCTACAGCACAACCAAAACAATAGTAAAATTGCTTTTCTGGTGTAACAGTAAAGGAAGGTGTTTTTTCAGAATGAAAAGGACAGCAGGCAATATAATTTTTACCTTTTTTTCGCAATGGAACACGTGCATCAATAAGCTGCACAATATCAACGCGCGCTAAGAGCTCATTAATAAATTCCTGTGGGATGGGCGCTAGTGACATATATTCCTGGTACTCTTCGTATCAAGAGCAATTTGCATCTTGATGTGCCTGACAACTCGCGATGAATATTTTCAAGCGTGAAAAATCACCGTCATGGCGGAGCGTGTCCATCCATGGATTGCCACGCACCTACGGTGCTCGCAATGACGAGTAAATTATTTGAATTTTCCGCAAGCGGTAGAAACGAACTTTTAAGTCAAACGTTCTTTAATTTTCGCGCTAATCTGTGTCATGTCCGCACGACCTTGCAATTTTTCTTTTAGTTCTGCCATGACCTTTCCCATATCCTTAACTGAAGTTGCACCTACTCTTGTTATGACTTCAGACAGCATACGGTCAATGTCTGCGTCACTTAAAGGTTCAGGTAAATAGGTCTGAATAATCTCTACTTCTAAACGTTCTTGATCAGCTAAGTCAACACGTTTAGCCTGATCATATTGAGCAATAGAATCGCGACGCTGCTTAATCATTTTATTCAGTATCTGTGTAATACGCGTATCGTCTACTTCAACGCGTTCATCCACTTCAACCTGCTTAATCGCTGCTAGAATGAGTCGTACCACGCCCAAACGTTGCTTTTCTTGCGCTCGCAAGGCAGCCTTCATATCTTCCTGAATTCGCTGTTTGAGAATGCTAGCCATAATTAGTGCTTACGCTTCGTTTTAGCCATAAAGCAAGGATTATCACGCATCAAACGCTTGCGACAACGTTTAACCGCTGCAGCAAAACGGCGCTTACGCGCCTCAGTGGGTTTCTCGTAGTATTCACGACGACGCACTTCAGCGAAAATACCTGACTTTTCACAGGCACGCTTATAACGGCGGATAGCCGACTCGAGTGTTTCGCTGGTTTTAAGTATTACGCCGGGCATGTAGTACACTTCCTCAATTAAAGTTAAAATAGGTGCTAATTCTAACCAGCAATCCATAAAAATGCAAAGTTTCTATTCAAAACAACCCGATTTCCATCCAAAAACCATACAGTGTGTATTAGGCATTGAGACTTCTTGTGATGAAACGGGTGTTGCAATTTATGACGGTCAAAAAGGCCTAATCGCACACTCTCTATATAGTCAAATCGAGCTACATAATCAGTATGGAGGCGTCGTTCCAGAATTAGCCTCACGCGACCATATCCTGAAAATATTACCCTTAGTAAAGGAAACCCTAGCGACTGCTCATCTCCCACTTTCGGCCATCGATGGTATCGCTTATTGTGCAGGTCCTGGCTTAGCCGGAGCCCTATTGGTCGGTGCAACCTTTGGTCGTAGTTTAGGTTGGGCGCTCGGAATTCCTACGCTAGGCGTACATCATATGGAAGCCCATTTGCTTGCGCCCATGTTGGAAGAACATGTCCCAGAATTCCCGTTTATTGCCCTATTAGTGTCGGGTGGTCATACCTTGCTAGCACAAGTAAACGGTATAGGCGATTACAAAATGCTAGGTGTAAGTCTAGATGATGCGGCTGGGGAAGCTTTTGATAAAACCGCCAAATTATTAGGTTTAAATTATCCGGGCGGCCCTGCCATCGCTGCTTTAGCTGCGCAAGGTCAGGCTAAACAATATGCTTTTCCACGGCCTATGGTCAACAGACCGGACTGCGACTTTAGTTTTAGCGGGCTAAAAACATTTGTCAGTACGACATTAAAAAATAGCGACCAAACTGAACAAACCAAAGCCAATATTGCGTATGAATTTCAAGCGGCTATAGCTGATACGTTAGTAATCAAAACAATCCGTGCTTTAAAGCAAACGGGCCTGCGTCGTTTAGTTGTCGCGGGCGGCGTAGCCGCCAATACCTGGCTCCGAAAAAAGCTTGCTAATATGGCATTAAAATATAACATCACGCTCTATTATCCACGCCCCAGTTTTTGTACAGATAATGGGGCAATGATTGCTTATTTAGGCTATCGACGTTTAAATTTAGGACTAAGCGATAATCTGGGGATAAAAACCATTGCACGTTATCCTTTAGATCAATTGGATTAAAATCCTTGCTTTGCATGGGCGAGTCAATGAATTTCTGCTCTCCCATCTTTATGATCAGATTTGCAATTAACAGCATTTATTAATACAACTGTCTTGATCAGGTTCAAGAGGAGGGAAAAGTGTAAGAGAAGCATGAAGAATTAAATGAAGTAAAGCTTCTTCTTCATTATTAAGCTTGGCAAAAAATAAAAGTATTTTTCTTAAACTACTTTTATTTTTTGCGTCAAAGTTAAATATCAAACCAAAATCTTTTAATTTCTCATAAATACCACATATATTAAGGTTGTCAGGTAGCTCATTTTTATGATAAGCCGATAAAAATTTATTAACAGGATCCTTATAATTTCGATTCCAGGCCCCTGAAAAAAATCGGTAAAAAATCCCCTGCCAACCATTTCCTTTAGAATAATCTTTTAATAAAGCGATGCAAGTTTTTACCGGATCTTGTTCATAAAATTTTATATACTCAGAAAAATTTTCCATCTCTAATCCTCGACCTGGCAGTCTTGCTGGAATAGTCAATTCTTTGAGCTGATCTCTTTCTACAGAAGTTAAAGGATTTTGTAATATATAGGCTAATAGTATATTGATTTCATGAAAAAGAAAATTCAGATCAATATTTTTTTCCTTTAAAAATTCGATGCCTTCTTTTATAGCCAGCCAATAAGTACTAAGAGATACCGTGGTTTCTTCACTATTATTGCTGTCCAAATTATTCTGTTCGACTATAGATTGAAATGAAGTGCTAGGTTGATCGATCGCTTGGGTTATCGGTTTGGTTTTCTTAGTTTTTTTTTCAGTTTCATTTATATCTTCTTCAGTACAAATAAATAATTTAATTAAGTTTAATTTGAGTAGTTCTTTTTCTCCATAAATTTTCTCTAAAAACTTTTTATTACGTTTTTCAAAAATTAGATCATCAATACTACAAAAAACTTCATCGATTTTATCAAAGAAAGTTAAATTTTTTTCAGCTAATGCTTTGGCACCGGGAAAACGAGTTTCATTTAAATAATATTCAGCATTTTTTATTTCACCGTGAATAGTAATGGCACAATCAGAATTAATTAATGAAGCGATATCATTCGGAATAACGACTTTGGCAACACTCAGATCAATACCTAATCGTTGCAAAGCAAACAGTGACACAGCAATATTATCTATAGGGGCATCAAAAGATTCATTATAAACAGAAATATATTTTACTTGCCCTTCCAATACTCTAGGAGAACTATCCCCCTCTATAGCCCGTTCTTCAATCTGTCTATTATCAATTTGTAAACATCCTACCGCTTTTAGCAAAGTTCCTTGAGACATTTTGTATAAATTATTAACCATTGGACCTTCAGATTTAGGAACAATAAAAATTTTATTGTCAAAAGTCACACCAAATTCAACTACTCCGTAAATGGTATATTGTTCGCCACAATAAACATAGGTATGCGTCGATATAAATTTCTTCTTATAAACAACCTCTTGAGGTTTATCCTGATTTTCGATTAAACCTAAACCTAAACAATTTAAATTGGGACCATACAAACTCTTGCCATAAACTAATTGGTTTTCTTTTCGCAGAATATCTATGTCAGACAAATATTCTTTTATTGTTTGTTGCTCCTCTTGATTAATTTGTGAATTATTTTTAGTAACCACTTGAAGTACAGTGAGTTTGTCTTTTGCTTCTAATGATTGGAAAGGATCTAAATGCTTAGATTTTTTAGTGTTTTTTTCTGAAATTTCAGTATTTTTTTTAATCAAATTAGAGGCTTGACAAGCCGCCTGAAGTTTTCTTTCTGCATAGTCTGTTTGCTTCTTAAATGGCGACAAATAATTAGTTAAATGTTTTTGCAAGGGATCGGAAAGTTGCACAGTAGAAGAAATATTTTTAGGTTTAATTGGCATGATAATCTCCATATAAATCGAAATATTTTAATTATAAAATATTCATTATTTAAACCAACATAACATAAAAATATTTCTATAAAAAGTTTCTTAAATTTTTTTTTTCTTTTTCAAGTCAGATTTAGTTAACTGAGGTTCTGTACCTTGAAATAAGCGTTGAATATTTGAAAAATGACGTGCAATTAATAATATTGTCATTAAAAAAATGGGAAAATAAACTGGCAAAGAATACGTATAAAAAACGTAAAAAAAAGTCACAGTAGCCGCCAGCATTGACGCCACGGAAATATAACGAAATAAAAACAACGCTATACCCCAACTTAATAGTCCTATCAAGCCTAGAGGCCAAGTTAGGGCAAGTAATCCACCCAGTGCAGTCGCTACACCTTTCCCTCCGCGAAAACCAAAAAAAATAGGATATAAATGACCTATAAAAGCAAAAAAGGCGACCCATGCCAAGCTTGCTAAAGGCAAACCAAATAATTTAGCTAACATGACTGGGACCCATCCTTTGAGCATATCAGCTAATAAAACGATGGCCGCTAATTTTTTCCCGCCTATTCTTAGGATATTACTAGCTCCTGGATTTCTAGAGCCTTGCGTACGCGGATCGGGTAAACCCGCACATTTGCTTACGATAATCGCACTCGATAAAGAGCCTAGTAAATAAGCAAATAAAATAAACATAAATAGCAATAACATAAATTTTCCTCTATAGACTCATTATTTATGATTTACGTGTCATTTCATTCCGAGCATGTAGTATATAGACGCGTTACGAGTACCGAAAGCATTGATCGTCATGCGAGCGCATAAATATTAGTTGTCATTGCGAGCACCGTAGGTGCATGGCAATCCATGAATGGCCACGCTCATTACATTCGCTTACCATACGGTTTTTTTACTGCTTTACTACTCGCAGATAATTGTATTAGTAAAATCATCTATATCTTAAAAAATTCGCATCTTTAATAGGCCGAGGTATAATAATATAAATGATAAATAATTTTCGTGATTGAAAATTGCGACAGCCAATTTATACTCACAGCAATTGGACTTTTGGCAAGTGCCGCGATAATGAAGCAATCTTCGTTTAAAGATACATGAGGATTGCGAGTTGAGCGGCAGCACAGCCAAAAATTCAAGTGCAAAGAGTGTAGTAATAATTATTAAAAGGTCCTAACATGACGCCTAAAGCGGATAATTTAATTTGGATCGATCTCGAGATGACAGGGCTTGATACCAATCAAGATAAAATTATCGAGATCGCAACCATTATCACAGATTCTCAATTAGATATTATAGAAGAAGGTCCTGTGTTTGCTATATTCCAACCCGAACATATCTTAACCGGTATGGACGATTGGAATAAACGCCAACATAAGGGGTCAGGTTTACTTAATAGAGTGAGAGTCAGTAAAACCACTGTGGAAGAAGCGGAAAATCAGACCTTAGAATTTATTATGCCCTATGTCCCACCCAATAAATCACCTATGTGTGGTAATAGTATTTGCCAAGATCGGCGCTTTTTAGCTCGCTGTATGCCGATATTAGAGAAATACTTCCACTATCGAAACTTAGATGTCAGTACCCTGAAAGAATTAGCCTACCGCTGGAACCCCAGTATTTTAGAAGGCTACAAGAAAAAATCCAAACATTTGGCACTAGAGGATGTACGAGACTCTATTAATGAATTACGTTATTATCGCGAACATCTATTTAAGCTTGAAGATTTCGAATAAGCTTTTAAAAATACACTCTCGAGACTCATTATGCCTTACTACACAACCAATGAATTAAGAAACGGTATGAAGGTCATATTAGATAATGATCCTTACACTATATTAGAAAATGATTATGTAAAACCAGGAAAAGGACAAGCTTTTAATCGGATTAAATTACGTAATTTAAAAAATAACCGCGTTATAGAGCGTACTTTGAAATCTGGGGATACCTTACAAGCTGCAGATGTCTTTGACATTGAAGTTCAATATCTTTATAACGATGGGCATGTTTGGCATTTTATGGATGCTGAGACCTATGAACAATACGCAGCCGATGCTCAAGCAGTGACTGAAGCTAAAATATGGCTAAAAGAGCAAGACTCATGCACGTTGACCTTATTTAACGGCTCCCCTTTGTGCATAACTCCTGCTAATTTTGTTATTTTAAAAATAGTAGAGACGGATCCTGGCGTACGCGGAGATACATCGGGTGGAGGCGGAAAACCCGCTACGTTAGAAACAGGTGCTATTGTACGTGTCCCACTCTTTATCCAAATTGGCGAATTAATTAAAGTCGATACGCGTACCGGTGAATATCTTTCTCGCGTAAAAGCATAAAGACTATATATATACTCACAGCAATGGGATTTTTGGCAAGGCGTCGCGAGAATGAGCACCCGGAGTGTATTAATAGATACATGAGGATTGCGAATTGAGCGGCAACACAGCCAAAAATTCAAGTGCGAAGAGTATAGTATAAAAAAAGATGGATGATCGGTAAGATCATCCATCTCAGTGCGCTCCTGCCCCAATCAATTGCTAAAAAACTTAGCAAGCTTATCCAAAAGCATTAAAAAAGACTATTAGCGTTTGTCTTTATTATCTGGCCATTGTGGTTTATTTGGATTAACTTGTGGGCCGTGTCCGCCAGGGTGTCCAGGATTGTGCGGAGGTTTTTGTGGGCCATGACCTGCATGACCTGGCCATTCTGGTTTTTGGTGTTTCTTATCGTGAGGAAATTTACCTTTGTTCATATGAGCTCCTAATTAAAACATGTATGTCTCTCCCTTTAAGCCTAGCAAAGACCCCGCTAATTACCATAAGATTACTATTAATTGATCAAAATATGATCAATTAATACCTGTAACTCAATAAAGTATAAAATCAAAAAAATAGCCTATTTAGCCAAATTAAAAAAATAGTTAATGATTGATGGAGAATAATTAGCTTATGCCATAGAAAATCGTAAATAGTTGTCAGTTAATTACTTAACTTATTTAAATTCACTAAACGCCTGGGTGCAATACGGCCATCTTCTAAAATTTCTCCCACACCAATAAATCGCCCACTTTCTTGTAAAAGTAAACGCAGCCATCCTTGTTTGGGAAGATTAGGTAATAATACCGCTTGACCACGATAAAGATAATAAGCAGCCGCTTGTGAAATTTTTAAAACTGGCCATTCGTTTAGCAAGCTATCTAAACTCAATAATTTTTTATCACACTCGGCTAAGCTTGAGCGTTGTAATTCTTCCAAGCTCACCATTTGTTCAGCAAGATAACTTGCAACACCTAAGCGTCGTAAATCATGCACATAAGCACCACAACCCAGGGCTTCGCCGATATCTTCTATTAAGGTGCGAATATAGGTTCCTTTACTACATTTAATTTCTAAACTAAGTACATTTTTATCGCTACTATCAAGCAGACGTAAACTATGTATGGTCACGGTTCGCGGATTACGTTCTACCACTAACCCTTGCCTGGCTAATTGATATAAAGGTCGACCTTTATATTTTAGTGCTGAAAACATAGGTGGAATCTGTGAAATCGAGCCACGAAAACCAGATAATGTTGTTTCTAGTTGCGCTGTCGAATAATGAGAGACGGCACGTGATTCTATCACTTCTCCCTCAGCATCACCGGTGTTAGTTTTTAACCCTAAGCGGGCACTCACACGGTAAGTTTTATCGGCATTAAGTAAAAACTGAGAAAATTTTGTTGCTTCTCCAAAACATAGTGGCAGCAAACCTGTTGCTAATGGATCTAAACTACCAGTATGCCCCACTTTACTTGCTGAGAATAATTGTTTTGTTGTTTGTAATGCTTGATTTGAGGTCATCCCTTTAGGTTTATCCAGCAATAAAATACCATTGATGGAACGTTTTTTGGAACTTAGAGAGTGCATGACTTATTCTTTTATAAAATAATTATTCATATACTTTTCGTACTTAAATGAGCATTACGACAAAGTAAGTATACTAGTTTTAATTTTTTTCTTTTTTGTGAATGATTTATTCAGAACGTTTAGCCTTATCTTTCTCTATAACACTATCGATTAAATTATGGATGCGATCACTTTCTTCTATGAAATCATCATAAAAAAATCGCAGACTAGGGATTTTATGTAATTGTAAACGTTGCGCTAAAGCATAACGTAAACGAGCAGCTGCTTTTCTTAATAATTTAACCACTAATTCCTTGCTTTGTTGTTTATCTGTTGAACGTTCTACATCTAACTGTGTAAATAATATATCGGCATAAGAAAGATCACGGGAAACCTTTACCGTCGTAATCGTAATAAATTTTAAACGGCTATCTGCTATTTCCTTGTTCAGAATATTATTACTTAATTCCTTTTGTATCAGATCGGCAATACGCGCGATACGGCTAAATTCTTTTGGCATTAGATAGTTCTAGATATAGAAATTCGTTCATATACTTCGATCATATCGCCCACTCGTACATCAGTAAAATTTTTAATGCCGATACCACATTCCATACCATGACGGACTTCGGCAGCGTCATCTTTAAAACGGCGTAATGAATGCAATTCACCTTCATGAATCACCACATTATCACGCAATAATCGGATAGGCGCATGACGTCGTACTAATCCTTCTGTCACCATACAACCCGCGATAACACCAAGTTTAGCGGAACGAAACACTTCGCGAACCTCTGCTAAACCTAAAATATTTTCTTTTATTTCTGGAGCCAACAACCCATTCATGATGTTTTTAACTTGGTCTATCAGGTCATAAATAACGCTATAATAATTCATTATTAAACCTTCTTTTTCTACTGTTCTTTTTGCAGTAGCATCCGCTCTCACATTAAATCCTAAAATCAATGCCTTTGAAGCTAAAGCAAGATTAGCATCGGATTCGGTAATGGCCCCTACGCCTACATAGACAAGCTTTATTTTAACTTCAGAAGTAGAAAGTTTATTCAAGGCTTCTTGTAAAGCTTCAGCTGATCCTTGCATATCGGCTTTTAAAATAATATTTAAAGTTTTAACCTGATTTTCATCCAACTGACCAAAAATATCATCGGTTTTAATCATTCGTTGTTGCGCTAACTTAGCTTCACGTAATTTTCCTTCACGAAATAAAGCAATCTCTCGAGCTTTACGTTCATCAGGCACAACCACTGCTTCATCACCGGCCACAGGAGCACTCGACAAACCTAAAACTTCAACGGGCATGGAAGGTCCCGCAGCTTCGACTAACTTACCTCGCTCATCGAGCAATGCTCTAACACGTCCATAGGCCGTGCCTGCTAATAGTAGATCACCTTTATGTAGCTTTCCTTGTTGTACTAATATAGTCACAACAGGACCTTTTCCTCTATCTAAACGCGATTCTATAACGATTCCTTGTCCTGGACCTTCTTGTGGTGCTTTCAGTTCTAATACTTCTGCTTGCACCAAAAGTGAATCTAATAATTCATCAATGCCTACGCCTGTTTTTGCAGAGACGGGGATAAGCATCGTATCTCCGCCCCATTCTTCAGGATTGAGACCTTGTTTGGCTAATTCATTCTTTATTCTATCCAGATCAGCTTCAGGCTTATCAATTTTATTCACGGCAACCACAATAGGAACATTCGCCGCTTTAGCGTGTTGAATCGCTTCTATCGTTTGTGGCATTACACCATCGTCGGCTGCGACAACCAAAACAACGATATCAGTCACTCGTGTACCTCGTGCCCGCATCGCTGTAAAAGCTGAATGGCCCGGAGTATCTAAAAATGTAATGACTCCCTTTGGTATTTCTACGTGATAAGCACCGATATGTTGTGTAATACCACCCGCTTCTCCCTGCGTAACTTTGGTACGTCGGATATAATCTAAAAGAGAAGTTTTTCCATGGTCAACATGACCCATAATAGTAACTACAGGTGGGCGCGTCAGTAATTCACCCATTTGTTGTTGTGTTGTATTCACTAAACCTTCTTCTAATGCATTGGCACTAACAGGCTTAGCAATATGGCCCATTTCTTCTACGACAAGTATGGCGGTATCTTGATCGATAGCCTGATTAATAGTTGCGATGACACCTAACTTCATTAACGTCTTAATGACTTCAGCCGCTTTAATCGACATTTTTTGCGCTAAATCACCCACCGTAATTGTTTCAGGAATTCCAACTTCATGGATGCTAGCTATAGTTGGCTTTTCAAATTGTTGTTGTAAAAATTGATCCGGTCGCTTGTGTTTACCGGTTTTTTTACGATAACGAAATTGTTCATCTGATTCATCTTCAAGTTGATAAATCGCTTTATGTCGATATTTCGCCAGCTCTTTTTCTTTTAAATTGCGATTTTTATGTTTTTTCTCACGCTCCAATCTTTCTGTATTAGTGGGTAAAGCAATAATTACTTTTTCGTTAATTGGCTTAGATTTTTTTTCTGGAGTCGTTGCGGGCGCTATAAATTTTTTCTCAGCTACAGGCACTTGTTCTTTTTCCAGCGTTTCATTAGATAATACAGGCTCTTCATTCGTTGTACTATTACTCTCAGAAGTAGATTCAGCCTGTGTTTCTGATGTGTTCAACTTTTCTGCAGCGATTTTTTCTGCTTGAAGCGCTAACTCTTCTGCTTCTTTTGTTTCGTTAGCACGATTCGTCTCTTCATCTATTAGGCCTTCATTACTTTTGACATAAGTTCGTTTTTTGCGTACCTGAACTTTAATGGTCTTAGCTTTACCTGACGTATCTTTCACTTTAAGTAAACTCGTGCTTTTACGAGTACGCGTTAGCGTAATCACTTTTTTAGGATCATTATCCACAGAGGTTTCTTTACCAAGTTCTGTGGAAATCTTATTTGAAGTTTTATCTTTAATACTTTCTGTCATACTATGCTTCTCCTGCCAATATTTGACAGCTTCGAAAACCTACTTAAGTTTTTCTGAGTGTATATACCGCTCGCACTTGATTTAATACCTATCGAACTTTATATAAAATCGCTAGCACTATTTCAACCTCGAATCTATTACTTTACTGTAATTTTTTTGATTAGGAATGCGCTCAGTTGCTATTTTTTCTCTTCGGCAAACCAAGGAGCACGTGCAGCCATAATTAGCTTACCGGCTGTTTCACGATCTAATTCGATAATATCTAACAAATCATCAACTGCTAATTCAGCTAACGCCTCGCGCGAGGAAACACCCTTTTTAGCTAATGTAGTTGCTATTTCTTCGGTAATACCTTCTAAAGAAAGTAAATCTTGATGCGGCTCTAAAAATTTGTCATGTTCAGATATCACCGATTTTTGCTTAGTCGCGGCTTGTGTCGCTAACACTTCTTTGGCGCGATTCTGCAGCGTCTCTACTAATTCTGGATCAAAATCTTCTATATCTAATAGCTCTTGCTCTGATACATAAGCAATTTCTTCTAAACTAGTAAATCCCTCTCGCGCTAACATCTGTGCTAGCTCTTCATCTATGGCAAGCTGTTCCATAAAAAGGCTCTGTAAACCTTCCGATTCGTTAACCACTTTTTTGGCCGCTTCTTCTACAGTGATAACATTAATAATCCATCCTGTTAGTTCACTGGCTAAACGTACATTTTGGCCATTACGGCCGATGGCTTGCGATAATTGTTCTTCTTGTACAGCCACATCCATGATCTTGGTATCTTCATCCACCACGATAGAAGCGACTTCAGCAGGGGCCATCGCATTTATAACTAATTGAACGGGGTTATCATCCCATAACACAATATCAATTCGCTCGCCGGCTAATTCACTGGAGACAGCTTGTACGCGCGCACCTCGCATTCCAACACAAGCACCTATCGGATCAATGCGGCCATCATTGGTTTTAACCGCAATTTTTGCACGCGAACCTGGATCACGCGCTGCACTTTTAATTTCAATCAGTTCTTCACCAATCTCTGGCACTTCTATCTTAAAGAGCTCAATTAACATTTCTGGGCGCGTGCGGCTCATTAATAGCTGAGGGCCGCGCACTTGCGGATTCACGGCATATAAATAACCACGCAAACGATCCTCGGATCGTACTTCTTCGCGGGGTATCATTTCTTCGCGTGGAACAAACGCTTCTACACTGGCACCTAAATCCACAATCAAACCTTCTCGTGTAATACGCTTGACTATACCTGACAACAACTCGCCAATACGATTGGTATAGGCTTCGGCTATCTTAGCGCGTTCAGCTTCTCTGACCTTCTGGATAATGACTTGTTTAGCCGTTTGCGCTGCAATACGACCAAACTCCACCGAAGGCATATGCTCCTCTATCACATCCCCGATTTGACTATTGGGATCACGCTTTTTAGCTTCGCTTAATACTATGTGTTTTAAGGGTTCAAAAGGGGCATAACCATCTTCAAGATGATTCGCTGCAGTTTCATCGGCAACGACTGTCCAGTAGCGAAAAGTATCATAGTCACCCGTGCGGCGATCGATAGCCACTCGGACATCAATATCTTCACCTGCTTTTTTCTTGGTAGCCATCGCTAAAGCGGCTTCTATCGCTTTAAAAATTAACTCTTTATCAACATCTTTTTCGTTAGATACCGTCTCTGCCACTAATAAAATTTCTTTTTTCATAGCCTGCCTCCGGTTATTTATTCATTTCAGGCAATACATTCGCACGCAAAATATTGTCCCACGTTAATACTAATTCTTTCCCATCCTGGTTCAGCACTATCCCAGCTACTCCTACTGATTGTAAAAGACCTTTAAATTTACGTTGATTATTGATGGGTGTGTGCGTAGAAACACGCACATTATGGCCAACGTAACGCTGAAAATGCTTCTCTTTAATAAGGGGTCTATCTAAGCCCGGAGAAGAAACTTCTAAATTATAACGACCTAATAAAGGGTCTTCTACATCCAATAATGCACTAATCTGGCGGCTTACCCGCTCGCAGTCAGCAACGGTAATCCCTTTTTCACTATCGATAGTGATACGCAGTACACTTTGTTGACCTTGTGTCAGATAGATGCAAGCCCATAGCTCATAACCTAGGGCTTCAACCGTCGGTAATATCTTTGCTTCTATCGCTGAATTGTTTTTCATCGTCTATGCTCTTCGCACTTGCATTCTTGTCTGTGTTGCCGCTCAAACCGCAATCCTCATGTATCTTAAAATAAACGAAGGCTGTTCACTACGCGGCGCCTTTACCTAACAAATCCAATTAATATTTAGCGGTAGTCTAGTCAAAATAAAAAGCCCCTAAAATGGGGCCTCTCACACAATAAAATTGGTAGCGGGGGTAGGATTTGAACCTACGGCCTTCGGGTTATGAGCCCGACGAGCTACCAGACTGCTCCACCCCGCGATAGCGGCACAGAGTATACTCTATTCGGTGCGGTAATTACAATGGGATAAATTATTCTAATTAAGTATTTATAACATAAACAATTCATCTGGTTTAGCCGTAAAAATAAGCTTAAGCTTAAGGGTTGTAGGTATGCACGTAACGTTCGCTCACTGCTATCTCAGTCGCATAAAAAGAAGAAACAGAAGGATGAGAATGATGAAGATTCAATGGCGTATCTGTGTGGGCTTCCTGTGCCCGGCGTGACGTGAAAAATTGCCAATGATAACTAATGTGAGACCGCATCGGTTGGGGTCTATTATGTAGGGGTCTAAAAGCAGTTGACCATTGATCCAAGGCTAATGGGTTCGAGAAAAGTTGATATAACTTTATCTTCCAAATGAAAATCGGCGTATTCCCCTTCAGAGATTCCCAAGATTGTTGCTTTAAAGTCCCTAAACTAACATCAACTAAAGGTCTCAATGTTTGCAGCTTTTTATTTACATAACAGGTACCACCTCCACCTAAGCTTGCCATTACTAGTGCATTATTTTCATTTTCTAAGGCTAATTTTAGCTCTTCCAATGTATAATTATACTTTAGAAAATTTTTATTCTTTATTAAGGGTTTATCATAAAGATGCGCTAATTTTTTCCGTAATGTGCTTGGTTCCATATCATATAGACTCTGGATACTTACTCTCAGATTTTGAGCCCCATTTTCGTCGCCAGGAGATGTATAAGTAGTCTGCGCAAAAAAATTAAGAAAACATTGTTTGCTAGAAAAACCAAGACTTATTGCAGTAAAATGTAAACTGCGATGATACATAAGGTAGTGTATAGTTGATAATTTATGATTTTTCGCATTAAAATTTCTCTGCCGCGCAACATTATTAAAAAAATTATTTCCTAAGCAATCAAGCAACTCTTTTTCTGTACTTTTTTCAAAATCATACAAAGTTATTCCGCTTTGCCAGAACTCGGATTTTGCAACCACTAGTTGTAATTTCTTTTTACAAGAATATCCATATTGTTTTAAAAACTCTTTAACACCTAGCTTATGCAATTCTTTATAAAAGCTATTCCAGGTTAAATTATAAATGGATTTTATACTGAATCGATTGACATCCTTAACCCATTTTTCTATCCTTTGTTTAGTACTTACTTGAAAAAAACTACTTTGCTGCAATGTTATTTTATCCCTATTCATCTTTATTATTCCTTTAATTCAAAAAAAACTCCATTCTCTACATGATACAAAAAATATCAGCAAAAGAATTTTTCGTCATTGCGAGCATGTAAAGTATTAATCGTCATTGCGAGCACCGAAGGTGCGCGGCCATCCATGGATGGCCACGACCTCACTGACGTTTCGTCCTCGCCATGACAGGATATTGCAAATTTTTTTACTGTTCAGAAAGAACTATTATAAAAATTCTCGACCTATACCGCAAGCATCTAACAAATTAATTAAGTTTTTTCCCTGTGCTGTTTTATTTAATTGCCAATATACCTTCAAGTAACTTTTTAACAAATAATTATAATCGGATAAAGTTAAAATTTTTAACATTGATTCCGCTTGTCTTAGATCATTAAGATTCTGCGTCGACTTTTGGAATAAAATGGCGGCTAAAAGAGTCGCTTTCGTGGCTCCTCGAGCTTTATTGCTGTAATAAAATCCTTGAATGCACTCTTCTAAAGCACGATCTTTATCCCAAGTTTGCCAATTTTGAAAAAAGCGTAATGCTTGCTGTTGATATTTTTTAAAATCAGAAACTAATTGGCCTTTAATATTAACCGCTGATAACAAAAATAACATAGCTGAAATGCTTGCTTCTATATTTGCCCAGGAGCAGTTACCAATAATTTGCCCCTGCATAGACAGTTTCGCGATGGCGACTAGACCTAAGTGGCGGTGTATTCCCTGAGTCAGAAACTCACGCGATTGGCGCGTGTAAATTAATTGTTTACAAAACTCATTATCCCAAGCGTAAGGATGCTGGCATTCATAGATAACAATGCTGCCTTCACGATGACTATTTTCACCTCGATCGCAGCGCACTAACCAATTTTTATATTTAATCAATGCGATAGCATGACCTTCATAAGCAACGGGCAATAATAATAATTCTTGATCTAACAAGGCATCGATACTATGCGTATGATCCTTAATATTAATCGTATAACGTTGATATTTTAGTAATGCCTGCGCATTAGAAAAAGCTGCAATCAATTTTTCTAAATTGTCGAAGTAAGCCCGCAAATGGCGTGAAGAAAAATTATTCTGATAACGGCGCAAAGAATTGAGTATGACATCGAGCGTAAACTCTAAAAAAAATCCTTCGTAGTTTATCTCTATAAAACGTCCCGCACCATCAACAATATCTACCTGGCCTACTAACTCATAACGATGGCTTAGTAATTTAGCTTGAATAAAATCTTGGGCAAATCCTAATTTAGCACCATATTGATAAAGTAATTTTTTTAATTCAACTTGTTGTCTCAGTAAAGGGTAAACCAAAACAGCTTGCCCTGCAGTGGTATAAGCATTAGCATCCGCTTTATTGGCGAGTAATAACTCACATAAAGCAATATTGTGATTATCGACAGCCCAATGTAATGCAGTTCGGCCCGTGGTATCGGCATTATTGATATCGGCACCATATTCTAGTAATAGAGCAACAACATCTAGCTTATTGGCAATTGTCGCTTCTATTAAGGGTGAAAAGCCATACTCATCCGTTTGTTCTATATCGGCACCGGTTTGTATAAACTGTTCTACGCCATTGAGCGTGCCAAACAAAATTTCGTGAGCGAAACTAGGCTTTACCATTTATCTAGCCAGCGTTACACTTTTGCTTGCACCTAAGCCGAGATTTTTTTGTAAACGGAGTTGATGTTCTAGACGTTTTTCAGGAAATCGTTCCTTAGCTTCAGAGTTTTCTATAGGATTTGCGCTTATTGAAGGATCATCACCACTAAATTGCTGACTATGAGCTAATAAAGGGTGTATTTTCAGCGACTCGCCAAAACCACATGATCGGGATTTTTTCTTACCCAGTAAATTGTTAGGATCCTCTGACAAAGGGCAGACAGCAAATTTTCTCTGTCCATCTATACGTTGCCGACGCACCTTATTAAATAAGGCTTGCAGATAAGCCGATAGCTGTTCAACACTCAGCGTCACACCACCGGTGCTGCTACCGCTCTCTTCATCGTCTTCTTCTACATTAACTACGGGTTCGACATACTTTGAATAAAAAAAAGCTTCCATCTCAGTGGAGGAACGTAGTTCGTCAAGTTCTAAATAAGGATTTTTTTTACTTGTATCATCAGTCATATTCGCGACGCCTAGTCAAAACCCACTAATGGTGTATATTTTAACCTAGCTTACTCTAAAGATATAGACGTCAAGACACCCTCTAAAGCAACGAATTTTACTCTGCTGTAGCTAGCCTAGATATTATACTGTTCAATCATCAATTCAGCAATTTGCACGGCATTTAAGGCGGCACCTTTACGAATATTATCCGCTACTATCCACATATCCAAACCAAAACGGTGAGAAATATCCTCTCGTAGCCGGCCTACCAACACTTTATCACTATTAGGATGAGAAATGGGTGTCGGATAGCCATTATTAGCAAGCTTATCGATAACTAAAACACAGGGAGCTTTTTTTAATAATAGCTTGGCCTGTTTAGCAGTGATTTTTTTCTTAGTCTCAATATGCACTGCTTCAGAGTGCCCATGGAAAACAGGTACTCGAACTGCAGTAGGATTCACTTGAATATCTGGATCGGAAAAAATCTTCTGTGTTTCCCAAACCATTTTCATTTCTTCTCGCGTATATCCATTTTCCTCAAACTCATCAATATGCGGAATAACATTAAAAGCTATTTGTTGTGTGAAAGCTTTCGGCTGCTTGATAGGTAAACCATTTAATAATTGGCCAGCCTGCTGAATCAGCTCACGAAAAGCAGTTTTTCCTGCCCCAGAAACGGATTGAAAAGTAACCACATTAATACGTGTTATACCCACAGCGTCATAGATCGGTTTCAAAGCAACTAACATTTGTATCGTCGAGCAATTTGGATTAGCAATAATATGACGTTTTTTATAGCCGGCTAATGCTTCGGGATTCACCTCTGGAATAACTAAAGGAACATCGTCGTCGTAACGAAATTGCGGTGTATTATCAATAACTAAACAAGCATTTTGCGTAGCCTTAGGAACATATTGGGCAGAAACAGCCGCACCCGCTGTAAATATCGCGATATCTGCTTGCTTAAAATCAAATTCAACTAAATCAGATACAAGTAGTTGTTGTTTATTAAATTCCATCGTCTCGCCAGAAGAACGTTCACTGGCGAGTAGATATAAATTGTTAATCGGAAATTTTCGCTGCTGTAAAATACTTAAGACAGATTGACCGACAAAACCTGTAGCGCCAACGATGGCTAGATTAAATTTCTTGCTCATAACGAGTTAACTGCTCTTGGGTTAATAAAAATATTTCCGCCTCACCATGTTCAAACTCTAGCCAGAAAAAAGGAATTTGTGGGTAACGGTTGATTAAAGTTTTTTTACTATTACCCACCTCAATAATCAAGATACCCTTCTCTTTCAAATATTTCTTAGCCTGTCGAAGAATTTGAATAACAAAATCTAACCCATACTCTCCTGCTGCAAGGGCCACTTCAGGTTCATGCTGATATTCTATCGGCAAACTCGCAAAATCCTCCGTATCAACATAAGGTGGATTACTAATAATAATATCGTAAAGTCGGCTATTTAAGTTTTGGAAAAGATCGGAGTGTATTAAATTAATTTGGCCTTGTAATTTATGTGCAGCCACATTAATGGCTGCCACTGCTAATGCATCTTTAGAATTATCGACGGCATCAACACGCGCTTCCGGTAAGGCATACGCACAAGCAATCGCAATACAACCACTACCCGTTCCAATATCGAGTATCGTATTGACCCTTTTAGTATCCTCAATCCAAGGACTAAAATCACGCTGAATTAATTCAGCTATCGGTGAACGTGGTATTAGCACTCGTGCATCGACATAAAATAATAAACCTGCAAAGCTTGCTTCATTTACTAAATAAGCAGTAGGAATACGATCCTCAACACGTTGACGAATATTTTCTATGAGTAAACGACGCTCGGTTAAGGTTAAACTTGCCGCTAAAAAGCATGGGTTTAAATGTGGTCCCAGTTTTAATGTAGATAACACTAAATAAAGTATTTCATCCCATGCATTATCGGTACCATGCCCATAATAGAGGTTAGCTTTATTAAATTGGGTCAACCCCCAGCGTAATATGTCTTGTAAATGTCTAAATTCTAATAATGCCGCTTTGAGCTCTTCATCAGAAATACAATAAGATAATTTAACCACAGAGTTTTTAAAAGTTGAGTAAAATATTCCACATTTAAACATAGGCCTAATAGAGAAACAATCAACAGATTACAACAATACTCTTCGCACTTGAATTTTTCTCTGCGTTGCCACTCAACTCGCAATCCTCATATATACCAATACATTTCGGCTGCTTCGTTTTCGCGGCGCCTTGACAAAAATCCAATTGCTGTGAGTATAAAATAGAGGGGCTCGCCTAGATTAAGCCAATTGAGTAAACTGATAAATTATATGGCAACTCTGAGGATACTGAATATGGAAAAAAAATTATCCGATCTGCCGATCATTGATAAAAATATAGATAAAACACTCACTAAAGACTCGAACAAAATATTAAAGGAATTACTCGATTTGTTTATAAAAGAAACCCCACAATTACAAACTGAAATCAATCTCGCTTTTCGAAAGCAACAACAGAAAAAGCTTGAAGATCAATTACACAAATTACTCGGTTCTTGTGCATATTGTGGATGGTTACGGCTTAAAGTCAGCATACTCACGTTGGAAAAAGCGATAGCACAGCATAACTATTCTAACGAACATTTAGAGCAACTTAATCTAGAAATAGAAGCCGCGTTAAATAAGGCGGAAGAAATAATTCGAACATAAAACAATCGTCATGACAAGACCGAAACGCTAGTGAGATGCTGTGGCAATCCATGGATTGCCATGCACCTACGGTGCTCGCAATAATGACGAGAATACTCTACTACAAACTGAGAGAAAGACAGCCTGCTAATTCAGCTACTACGATGATTTAATCTCAGTTTCCGTACGTTCGACCAGCTCAACCATGGCCATAGGTGCACAATCACCAGCACGAAATCCGCATTTCAAAATACGTAAATAACCACCGGGTCTTTTTTTAAAGCGTGGACCTATGGTATTAAAAAGCGTAGCTACCGCTTGTTTATTACGTAAACGATCAAAAGCTAAACGTCGTTGAGCAACACCATCACTCTTTGCTAAAGTGATAAGTGGTTCGGCAACGCGACGCAGCTCTTTAGCTTTAGCTAAAGTAGTACATATGATTTCTTTAGTTAACAAAGAAGTAACCATATTTCGAAACATCGCGGTTCTGTGACTGGAGGTTCGGCCTAATCGACGACCGGAGTTAAGATGACGCATAACACTTAGCCCTTTAAATTAATCTTTATTAATATCTTCAGTTTTTTCTAGTTTTTCTGTTTCTTCTGTACCTTCTAAAGATTTTTTTAGAGAGGTCAGTTGCTGTAAAGGAACATCCATACCTAAGGACAATCCACGTTTTTGTAAAGCGGTTTTAATTTCCCATAATGATACTTTACCTAAATTCGGCGTTGATAAAAGCTCTGATTCTGTTTTAGTCACTAAATCGGCAATACGATAAATATGTTCGGCCTTTAAACAATTAGCCGCACGTACCGTTAATTCCAACTCATCAACAGGGAGTAATAACATCGGGTTAATATCAACCAGATCTTCAACCACTTCAGCCTCTGTTTCATGCTGTAATTCAACAAAAGTATGTAATTGCTCTTGTATGATCGTCGCAGCACGGCGTATCGCTTCTTCAGGCTCGATAGTACCGTTAGTTTCTAAATCAATCACTAATTTATCTAAGTCAGTACGCTGTTCAACACGTGCGTTTTCAACAGCATAAGTTGCACGTAATATAGGATTAAAGCGCGCATCCAATTGCAATGAGCCTACTTCACTCACAAATTGATCGTCAGCCTTACGTAGTGATGCAGGTTGATAACCACGTCCTCTGACTACTTTGAGTGTCATTTTAAATTCTTGCGGCTTAGTTAAGTGCGCGATAACAAAATCAGGATTCTTAACTTCAACATCATGCGGTAAAGTAATATCTCCTGCGCGTACAGGTCCGACTGTACTTTTGGTTAATTCAAGTGTAATTTCTTCTTTGCCATGCATCTGGAAAGCAATGCCTTTTAAGTTAAGCAAAATATCGATAATATCTTCTTGCACGCCTTCTAAACTACTATATTCGTGGAGTACGCCTTCGATTTTTGCTTCCACAACCGCACAACCTGGCATAGACGATAGCAATATACGACGTAGGGCATTTCCTAAGGTATGACCGAAACCAGCTTCAAAAGGTTGCAAAGTAATCAAAGCTCTATTTGGCGCAATACTTTGGACTTCGATGGTCTGTGGGGTTAAAAACTTCTTAACATTCATCGACATGGGCTACCTTCTTACTTAGAGTAATACTCAACGACTAGATTCTCATTAAATTCTAAGGGCAATTCGCTACGCTCAGGAATTAACTTAACGATTCCTTGTAATTTAGTGGAATCCACATCTATCCAGCCAGGCTGAGGTTTTTGCTTCGCAAGCTCTAGTGCAGCTTGAATACGAGTTTGAGACTTACTTTTTTCTTTAATTTCAATAACATCGCCTGCATTAACTTGATAAGAAGGGATATTAACAATATTTCCATTTACTTTTATGGAGCGATGCGAAACTAACTGCCTACCTTCAGCGCGTGTCGCAGAAAATCCCATACGAAATATAACATTATCTAGACGGCATTCTAACAGTTTAAGTAGGTTCTCGCCGGTAATACCTTTACACTTAGCAGCCTTGGTATAATAAATCCGAAATTGGCCTTCCAATATCCCATAAGTACGCCGAATGAGTTGCTTTTGGCGAAACAATACGCCAAATTCAGACAATCTGCCACGTTTGGCGCCATGCATACCCGGAGGCGTTGCTAACTTACATTTGCTATCGAGTGCACGTATACCACTTTTTAACTGTAAATCAGTCCCAAGTCTGCGTGCCAATTTACAAGTTGGTCCTCTGTATCTACACATTAAATTGTTTACTCCGATTTATCTATTTATTCTAAACTCTACGCTTCTTTTTAGGTCGACAACCATTATGTGGGACACCCGTAATATTCAAAATTTGGGTGACCTCTATATCTTTGTTCTTCAATGCCATAATTGCTTGTTCCGATCCCTGGCCGGGTCCTTTTATTCTAACTTCAACACGTCCCAAATTATGTTTGTATTTAGCTCTATATTTATCGTAGGCTTTTTCTATCGCTTTTTCGAAAGCAACCCGGGCAGCAAAGGCAGTACCCTTTTTAGTGCCTTTAAAATCACAGGCTCCTGCGGAAGATATACCTAAGGTATCGCCACCCTTCCGTATACAAATAATCGTATTATTAAAAGAGGTGCTCAGATGCACAATGGCATCTGGTACTATCTCTTTACGCTTACGGTGAGCTCCTGCTAAAGCCTTATCGGCCATAGTCAATGGGGGCTGCGAAGCATGTGAATTGTAATGAGAAACATGTGAGCTATCTGTCATATTAGTAATTACCTACACTTTTACATATTTTATTAGTGACATGGCCATTAATCCTTGCGAATCATTTTGCGAGGACCCTTACGCGTACGAGCGTTAGTGCGGGTACGTTGACCACGGACTGGCAAACCACGACGATGGCGAATGCCTCTATAACAGCCTAAGTCCATCAAACGCTTGATGCTGATAGAAACTTCTCGGCGTAAATCACCTTCTACTTTATAAGTGAGAAGTTTTTGTCGTATAGCATCTAACTGAGCGTCTAAAAGATCCTTAACTTTAGTTTCAGGCGAAATATCCAAGTCTTGGCATATTTCCCTAGCACGGGATCGTCCAATCCCATAGATAGCAGTTAAACCTATCACAACATGTTTATTTATTGGTACATTGACACCGGCTATTCTAGCCATTTTTCACTCCAAACCCTTAAATTTAAGATATTTCAGAAGGCGCAGTAGGGTATCTCACTCCTGACTAAAAATCAATAACACTCTCCGCAAAAAATTAATGATCCCGTCATGGCGAGGCCGAAACGCCAGTGAGGCCATGGCCATCCATAGGATGCTATGCGCGCTCAGCGCTCGCAATGACGATCAATACTTTACGACTCGTAATACTAGCCTTGACGTTGCTTATGACGAGCTTCAGCTGAACAAATAACTCTTAATTTTCCTTTACGTTTAATAACCTTACAGTTCCGGCAAATTTTTTTTATCGACGCTCTAACTTTCATAATAACCTCTTAAAATTTATGCATTTCACAAAGCCAACTAATAGACATTACCTGGCCCTGACAAACCCTTTAAATTGGCCTTTTTAAGTAGTGACTCATATTGATGCGACATCAATAGAGATTGAACCTGGACCATAAAGTCCATAATGACTACCACAATAATCAATAGGGAAGTGCCCCCAAAATAAAAAGGGACATGCCATGTAAATATCATAAACTCCGGTAATAAGGCAACCAAAACCAAGTAAATGCAGCCTATTAAAGTAAGTCTAGTCATCGTTGTGTCAATGTACCGTGCGCTTTGTTCACCGGGTCTAATGCCAGGAATAAATGCCCCTGATTTTTTTAAATTGTCTGCTGTTTCTCTAGGATTAAAAACCAACGCTGTATAAAAAAAAGAAAAAAATATGATGGCTGCAGCAAATAACAAGATATATAGAGGTTGCCCCGGCGCTAACCAGAAACTAAGCTTTCCCAACCACCCCCAACCTTTCACGTTGGCAAACCAATGCGCAAAGGTTCCAGGTAACAACATGATACTAGAAGCAAATATGGGCGGAATGACGCCTGCCATATTGATCTTTAATGGTAAATGGCTCGTTTGTGCACTATAAATTTTTCGACCTTGTTGGCGTTGCGGATAATTAACGGTAATACGGCGTTGTCCTCGCTCCATAAATACAACAAAAGCGGTAACCAAAACAATAACCGCCAAAATACAGGTTAAGGTTAAAAACTGCACCTGCCCCTGTCTAAATTGCTCTAGCGATTTAGCTATAGCCACTGGCAGTCCGGACACAATTCCTGAGAAAATAATCAAAGAAATACCATTGCCAATGCCATGCTCGGTGATTTGTTCACCTAACCACATCAAAAACATAGTACCTGTGACCAGCGTGACAGTCGCTACAAAATAAAAGAAAAACCCCGGGTTTAGAACAACTTGATTGCCTACCAACCATTTTGCCATACCCACTGCTTGAATTAACGCCAACAGTGCCGTTCCATAACGTGTATATTGATTAAGTTTACGACGTCCTGCTTCGCCCTCTTTCTTAAGCTCCTCTAATGCAGGCGTTACAGCAGTTAAAAGCTGTACAATAATTGAAACTGAAATATAAGGTAACAGGCCTAAAGCAAAAACCGTAAATCGGGAAAGCGCGCCTCCCGAAAACATATTAAATAGCCCTAAAATGCTATTGCTTTGATGACTAAATAAATCCGCTAAGCGATGGGGATCTAAGCCTGGAACGGGAATGTGGGCACCAATACGATATACAACCAATGCCAACAGAACAAATAGTAAACGCCTTTTAAGTTCACTAAACCCGCTATTAGGCGCACGTCCTTTTGCCGCTGCTGAAGCAGCCGCCAGATGGCTAATTTTATCCATCTATTTAAGCCTCAACACTGCCACCAGCTGCTTTAATTAAGGCCTCAGCCCCTTTACTTAACTTTATACCTTTTACCGTCACTGGCCTTTCAAGTTTACCCGTTGCTATGAATTTAACTTCTTTAGTCAGCCCAGGAATCAACCGGAAATCTTTTAACACCTGGATATCAACGATGTCAGGCTTAATTTTATTTAAAGCGTCAATACGCAGCACTTGCTGTGGCAACGATTTAAGCGCTGTAAACCCAAATTTAGGTAAACGGCGTTGTAATGGTGTCTGTCCACCTTCAAAACCTAGTTTATGAAAGCCGCCTGCACGCGCGCGTTGGCCTTTATGACCTCGTCCACATGTTTTTCCTAAGCCAGATCCTATCCCTCGTCCTACGCGCTTTGCAGCAGGCTTTGAGCCTGGAGCAGGCTTCAATGTATTAAGATACATAGTTAAATTTCCTCTACTTTGAGTAAGTAAGCGACTTGATCAATCATTCCACGCATAGGCAAATTATCTTTCACTTCAACGATCTGATTTAATCGCTTTAAGCCCAACGAAAGAACTGTAGCGGTATGATGAGGTAAACGTCCTGAGATACTACGTATGAGAGTCAAGCGCAATTTTTTTTCTGACATATCTACTTACCTAATTATTCGTAAATTTCTTTGATCGATTTTCCACGTTTGTCCGCAATCATTTCAGGTGTAGACATACTCGACAACGCTTTTAAAGTGGCCCGCACGACATTGATTCGATTTGAGGACCCAATAATCTTCGCTATGACATTTTTAATGCCCAACACTTCAAAAATGGCGCGCATAGGGCCACCAGCAATAATTCCTGTTCCTTCAACTGCAGGTAGAATAATAACTTTAGTCGCCCCGTGACGACCTACCAATGGGTGGTGTAGCGTATGATTATTCAATTCGATATACAGCATATCACGTCGTGCTTTTTCCAGTGCTTTTTGCATAGCAACAGAGACTTCTCTCGCCGGACGTTTGCTAAAACCAATACGTCCTTTACCATCACCTACGACGACCCCTGCTGCAAAGCTAAAAATACGTCCGCCTTTGACGACTTTAGCGTGACGATTAACTGCAATTAACTTTTCTTGTAAACCATCACTTTTAGTTGATTGATCAAAACTCATCGATGAATAACCTTTTAATTAAAAGGGCAATCCGGCTTCCCGGGCTGCCTCTGCCAATGCCTTGATACAACCATGATACTTAAAACCCGAACGATCAAAAGCCACTTGTTTAATTCCAGCCGCTAATGCTCTCTTTGCTATAAAATCACCAACCACCGTCGCCGACTTGATATTATTTCCAGTAGTAGTACCTAAGGTCTTGATTTCTTTATCTAGTGTAGAAGCGCTCGCCAACACCTTGTCGCCTCGATCTGATGCAACAATAATTTGCGCATAAATATGCTTAGAAGTACGTCCCACACAAAGACGAGGAATACCTAGTT
>JBARFJ010000030.1:0-2268 GCA_049797115.1 Candidatus Aquirickettsiella sp.
ACAATAACTTAAATGGAAACGCAAAAAGGAACAGGGGTTCAGCATAGATAATTGACCCGCCCATTCCCATGCCATAGGGGTAATTTGTACCTAAAGGATTTTGAAATATTGGGGTGTACCTAAAAAATTGCCAAGCCAATAAACCGTCTTCCGAATCTCCATGTAAAAAAAGCCAATCAATTTTGTTCGGATAAATAATTTTTCCACCTGTAACTAAAATAAAAACTACAATCCCTAAAAAAATCGGGATCCATAATTGACGATACGGGTTTAATTTATTCATAACAGTTCATTTTTAGTATTAACGAATGGCAAACCTATTTAATATTGTATTAATGAATTTTTTTTAAATTGTTATCATATAAAACAATAAAAATTAATTAGGTTTTAATTTGACTTGGCTAATGAGTCAATAAACATTAAACATTCTGATATAATTAGCATCATTAAAAATCCTTTTTTGAGGTTAAACTGACGTAGGAAATAAAAAGACCTAGTTTACGAACGTCTGAACTTAAAGCAAGTTTAGCTGGAGAAATAGCATTTTTAAATATAAATTCAATCTCTAACAAATTATTAGCACTGACAAGTGAGCCAGGAATCTCAATTTTGCTAAGTGTAGGCAAGTTACTTGCATTATAAATTAAATGTCGTACAAACTGATGATTAACTATGATCTCAACTGTTAAATTTGGATGTTTTACATTAACAAAAGGAATAGCATTTATACTTAATATTAAATTAGCATGTGGCTTTTCTGTGAGATAAATTGATAATGTAGATCGATCACCATCGGTCCAAGTTCCTGTGCCTTCAGGTGTACTCCAACCATTATTTAAGGTGAAATAATCTTTAAAATTACTTTCTGGTGTCTTAAAAGAAATAATTTTTCCTAATTTATATAATTTATTTTTGGTCCAATTTATACGTTCGATTTTTGTAGAACTTTCGTGCCAATTAGGTAGCAAAAGAGCAAACCCATTAGCTTTAATTACTTTATAAGGAAAATTCATTTTTGTATTAATAATATTTTTTTGTATATTTAGGTCATTTATCACGTAAAACGCATCATTATCTAACCGACCTTGTAAAAGACTTACCAGTAAATGTGCTTTTTGTGTATTTAGTTTTTTACTGTCAATTCGAGCAAAGTAACCTACATTAATATTTAATCGATTAAATGCTGAATAATAGATCAATGGTTTTAACTGCCAATTAAATACTGGCAATACATAGATCAGTTTTTTATATTTTTTAGCTGCTTCTGTCCAAATCGGTGATGTCAAGGGTGAAACATAAGACTTAGAATCATTTAAGTAATTTCTAAAATTACTATAGATACTAGATGAATCTGCTATTTGTATCACTAAACAAATAGCAATTAATACTTTAGCAGATGATTTTTTAAAACATTTAATAATTAAATACAGGATGCCTAAATAAATTAGATAATAGATTGGCAGTGCCATTCTTCCAGAAGCTCTAAATATATTAAAAATTGTTGGTAATGTGTATTGAACTAATTCATATTGGCCCAACGCAACTCGATTTGACATGGCATAAAGCATTAACAATAGACATATGACAAATAAAGGTAATATTCTGGTAAAATTTAAAAATACTAACTTTATTTGACGTCGTTCTATGAGTTTAGATAATCCTAATATTCCTAAGACAATCATACCAAATCCTAAATATACAAACCCTTCATAATGCTCTTCTGTTATCTTTGGTTGTACTCTCAGGATATGGGACCAACTATGAAAAGACAGTCCATCAGTTGGATCAATAAATGACAATATATTGATTCGAAAATAACCGAATCCCCATGCTTTTAGTCCATCATGCACCATAAAATAACCAGCTTGCCATAGTACTAATAAAAGTAATACGCTTGTAAAAAAAATATATTTTATTATTTTTTGAAAAGTTAACTCATGTAAAAATTTTCGCTTTATTAAATCCGCTGTCCATAAAGCCAGTAGGATAAAAAGCAAATAAGGGTGGACTAAGCTACTGATAATTATTAAGATAGCCCAAATATAGCAATGGTATCTAAATGATAAATTGAGTAATATTGCTGCCAAAATCAACCATTGTCCAAACAATGGGAATGATGCATGAAGACGCCAAAGAAAAGCGGGCGCTAAAACAAAAAATGTACTTCCTAAAAGTTTAAACCATTTATCATTGGTTATTTTTTCTAATAATTTCCAAGAAAAAATAGCTTGAAAAATAAAACATATTAATATCCATAAGCCAGTATAT
>JBARFJ010000031.1:0-9293 GCA_049797115.1 Candidatus Aquirickettsiella sp.
ACAATAACTTAAATGGAAACGCAAAAAGGAACAGGGGTTCAGCATAGATAATTGACCCGCCCATTCCCATGCCATAGGGGTAATTTGTACCTAAAGGATTTTGAAATATTGGGGTGTACCTAAAAAACTGCCAAGCATACAAACCATTAGCTGTATCAACATTTAAAAAAAGCCAATCTATATTACTAGGCCAAAGAATTTTTCCTCCGGTTACAAAAATAAATGCGCAGATTCCTAATAAAATAGGTATCCATAAGTAAAAGTATTTTTTTAATTTATTTAAGAAAAAATCCATTTAAATAATCATCATCCATAATGATTTCTGTATCTTGAAAATAAATTATTATTTTTAGAAAATTAATTAATCCCTAAACTGCATACTGTAAAGTTTGGCGTAATAGCCATTTTTAGCGAGTAATTCTTGGTGTGTCCCTCTTTCTACGATACGACCCCTATCCAATACTAAAATCTGCTTTGCTCTTTCTACTGTAGAAAGCCGATGTGCAATGACTAACGTAGTACGATTATGCATCAGTTCTTCTAATGCGGCTTGTATATGACGCTCTGCTTCAGTGTCTAATGCAGAGGTTGCTTCATCTAAAATTAAAAATGGAGAGTTTTTAAGTAGAGCGCGTGCAATTGCAATCCTTTGCCGTTGACCGCCTGATAGTAGCACACCATTTTCGCCAATCAAAGTATTAAGTCCTTGTGGTAATTGTTCGATAAATTCCATAGCATGCGCTGCCTTAGCTGCGCGTACGATCATCGATTCACTCACATCGCTTAATTGTCCATAAGCAATGTTATGTGCAATGGTGTCATTAAATAAGGTAACGTGTTGAGATACTAAAGCAAATTGACTGCGCAAATCTTTAAGTTTTAATTCGCGGATATCAACACCATCGATTAAAATTTTTCCTAAATAATTATCATAGAAGCGTGGTAATAAATTCACTAACGTGGATTTTCCACTACCTGAACGGCCTACTAATGCGATGGTTTCACCTGGATTCATCTTAAAGCTAATAGCTTGTAGCACAGGTTGCTCAGGTAAATAGGCAAAACTAACGTCTCGATATTCTAAACAACCTTTAAGAACACCCAGTGTATGTGTCCCTTCATCTAATTCATTTTTTTCATCTAATAAATTAAAAATGCTGCCTGCTGCAGCAATTCCGCGCTGTATGATGCTATTCACCGCCGCTAAATTACGCATCGGTTTCAGCAATAGCAACATTGCACCTACCATGGAAGTAAATCCACCGGCAGTAATGTGTGTTAAGTGTGAAATGGCCAAGTAAATAGTCACTACGGCAATAGCACCAGCAATTAATTGCACACCCGAACTGGCAAGTGAATTAGTTACCACCACTTTTAATTCACGAAAGCGGTTTCGAGTTAGTAATTTTTTAAATTTTTTAATTTCATATTCTTCACCACCAAACGTTCGTATCACTTTATAACCATCAATAACTTCTTCTGCCACTTGAGTCATTTCACTCATAGAATCTTGAACGGCGTTATTCAAACTCCGCATACGGCGGCTGGAATAGCGAGCAATCCAAATCATAGTGGGTACAGTAATAAAAAACAATAAACTCAATTGCCAACTCGCCATTAACATTACAGCGATCAAACCCAACACAAAAAAACTTTCTTGTACTAAAGTAATTAAAGCATTGCTGCTGGCATTGGCGACTTGATCGACATTGTATATTATCGTCGAAAGCAGTTGTCCGGAAGTGATGTTGTCATAAAATTTGGCGGGTAAACGTAATAATTTAATCAGTATGTCTTGTCGTATATTCATCACCACACTTCTTGCGACCCGCGCTAAGCAATAACTGGATGAAAAATTAGCTACACTGCGCAATAAAAAAGCAAAGATTAAAATAAAAGGTAAATAGTGTATAAAATGTTCGTCTTTATCGACAAAGCCTTTATTAAGTAAGGGTTTTAAAAACCAAATAAGTCCGGCATCGGTGCTGGCCAATAAAATAGTTCCGATGATTCCAAATAAAAACCAACCCCAATAATGGCGTAGATAATGCAGCAAACGTCGATAACTATAAAAGCCATTGTGGATTTGCGATGTATGTTGTTGTGTCATATCTTTTCTTGATTAAATAGCAGTACCACCGACTGTTAAAGCATCTATTTTTAATGTGGGCTGTCCAACGCCGACCGGAACGCTCTGGCCTTCTTTACCACAACTGCCAATACCACTATCTAATTTGAGATCATTGCCGATCATGGAAACTTGGGTTAACACATCAGGGCCATTGCCAATCAGAGTTGCTCCTTTAACTGGTCGAGTCACTTGGCCATTTTCAATTAAGTAAGCTTCACAAGCAGAGAATACAAATTTTCCTGAAGTAATATCCACCTGACCTCCGGAAAAATTCACTGCATAAAGCCCTTTTTTAACCGATGCAATAATTTCTTCTGGAACATAAGGGCCAGGTAACATATAGGTATTGGTCATACGCGGCATCGGTAAATGCGCAAACGATTCGCGACGACCATTTCCTGTTGATTGTGTTCCCATCAAACGTGCATTTAATTTATCCATCATATAGGCCTTTAAAATACCTTTTTCAATTAAAACGGTGCGCTGTGTAGGCGTGCCTTCGTCGTCGATAGTGAGCGATCCGCGTCGACAAGGAATCGTTCCATCATCAACGACTGTACATCCCGCTGAGGCAACACGTTCACCCACTCGCCCTGAAAATACCGAGCTGCCTTTACGATTAAAGTCTCCTTCTAAACCATGACCAACGGCTTCATGCAATAAAACACCGGGCCAACCGGGTCCTAACACGACCGGCATAGTACCTGCCGGCGCTTTTACTGCATCTAAATTCAAAATAGCTAATCGGACAGCCTCTTTTGCTAAGTCAGTTGCTACCTGATCTTTAATAAAATAGCTATAATCGGTTCTACCACCGCCACCCGCAAAGCCTTGTTCGCGCATGCCTTTATCTTCGGCGATGACACTAATATTTAAACGCACCAGCGGCCGAATATCAGCCGCCATACACCCATCACTATTAATCACTAAAACTACTTCTTGTGTACCTACTAAACTGACATTCACGTGTTTAATACGTGAATCACAAGCACGCGCCACTTCGTCTATTTCACGAAGTAAACTTAATTTCTGCAGTTCTGTCCAGGAAGAAATAGGATTAATCGGTTGATACAAGGGCTTTAAAAACGAATTTTTCTGCCAAGCGTGGATTTGACCATGCTGTCCGGTTCTAGCAATACTCGCAGCCATCGCGGCAGCAGATTCTAAAGCAGGTAATACAATGTCATCAGAATAAGCAAAACCGGTCTTTTCACCGCTGATGGCACGTACACCCACACCACGTTCGATATTAAAACTACCGTTTTTAACGATACTATCTTCTAGTACCCAACTCTCTAATTGAGTGGCTTGAAAATAAAGATCAGCCATATCTACTTTAGGCGTTAATAAGCGTCCTAAAATCACTTGTAACTGATTCTCAGTCAATCCAGCCGGGTCTAATAAGGTCTCACGGGCAAAAGTAAGATTGTTTTTCATCATGCTCGTCATCCTAACTTAGCTGAAGTCAGGATGCAATTTTAGTGGCCTCAGCAAATTGAATAACTGATTCCTCGAGAATTAGATTTATGAAAATTGAACTTATCTTCATTGAAATGATTAATTGGATCAATAAAAAAACTACCCTTTTTTATATATGAAACCTCCTGGTACTTCTTTTGATTATCTAGTTCTTCTACTTTTATTTTTTTAACGCTATCCCTGCTTGAATTTCATGATCTAAATATTTGTGGCTATACAGCCCAATATCGATCGGTTTATTCTGTTGCACAAACTTATGAACTTTCCATATTAAAGCTTGTTTAAAAGCAGGAGGGCTTTCTTTAATGCATTTCGCTAATTGATCATAACCAATGACTTCTCTGACAAACTCTTCTGGTGCATTAAAAAAATTGAAGTTTTCAAATAAATAATCCAAAATGTCATATGCAGTTAATTCTTCTTCTATTAAACTTGAGAATATCTGCAGTAGCTGTGGAAAGGGCCATTGGTCGCCATCATGACCATACTCCGTTCTATTAAAATATTGCCTTAGCTCTGCACTTTTTAACGTTTCTAAAAGACTGCTCGGAGATTTTTTCTTCCAAATTGACAAAAACTCAACCGCATCGGAAAAACTACGATTAACGTTTATACATCTTTTTAAGATAAATTCAAGATAAAATTCAAAATCGGGAGTAGAAATATTTTTTAATTCTGGAAGCAAAGAATTAATTAATCCTTCACCGGATTCACAATCGAATCTATAAAACTTATTGCAAGTGTTAGCTATACTCTCATTGTAATAGTACTTTTTAGAAAATTCTTTATCCGAAAGGTCAAACATAATTATCCTTTTTTTATATGAAATTAGATTGTGCTAGAAAGCACGGTAATTTATCGCAATAAGTAGTTTACGTAAACTATTTTGTATTTTTTAATCTCAATTTTTTAAGCAGAGGTTTTGACTACGTCGGGTTTACTCCACGATCCAGTAATATGGTATGACGTCTCAGCAATTTTCTGTACGGTAGAACCTAATACCGCATTCGCTAACCAAGCGACAACACCCGCAACAGGTCCGCCTGCCAAACCGACTATTACCGGTAAGCTAGAGGTAAAATGCGGCACTACTTTAATGACTAAGTCATAATCTTTATCCAGCATACCAACTCGACCAGCAATGCTTATCGAAGCAACTGGACCTTCAATCGTAACATCACGCGTAATCGCATTACCGTTTCTTAACGTAAAATTCCCTTGTAAATTGGTAAAATCAAAGCCTTTGGTTTTTAAATCACTAAAATCCAACTGCAAACGTTTAGTTAAACTTTGTATACTTAAAAAAGTAAGTAATCGTCCAAAATTTAACTTAGCTTCGTTACTGGATCCAATATCAACAATCTGACCATTATTAGCACTAAAAGAAAAATGACCTTTGAGTTTAGTAAAGCTGAACTGATAGGGCGCGCCCTGCCAATTCAAATTAAATCGCATATGTGCCTGTTCTGCGATAATACTCGCTGGTAGACCCCAACTTCGTAAAAAATTACTTAAATTAGCACTATCCAATTGCCCTATCAATTCTGTTGAGTTACGTTCTTGAGTATGCCACGCTCCACTTGCTATAAGATGATAATTGGCATCTCCTGCATTTAATTCTCTCACTAACACGCCACCTAGCATGGGATTCAATTTTAATTGTACTGCTCCAAAATTAATTTCTTTATACCGTACTTCTCTTGCGCTTAAATTAATCTTCGGTAATTGTTTAAAATTCCAAGTATTGATTTCGTTAGACTCAATCGATGCATCTAAATTGATAGTATCAAAATTTGCTAAGATCGGTTGTAAACTATTATTAGGGATCAAGACTGTTCCTTTGGCGGTTTGATTATCAATACTGAAACGCCAACCATTTTGTTCGGGTTTTAAATTGCTCAGGATATTATCGTAATGAATGGTAATTTGCAGATTTGGCATAGAACGAATAGCCAACTCTATGGGCTTCTTCCATAAAATTCCCGTCAATTTTTGTGCTGATACACCGTCCTGATTAAAAGTGAATGGTCCTGTTAATTGATCTAACTGAATATCATGCGCTGGAATTTTTAATGTAGCATTTTCTGTGTGTGCTTGGCCCAATAAATTTAATTTTTGTTTTCCCGATTCCAGAGGAATGGCCATTTGCAAACTAAGTTGTAAAGGACCTGTCAGTATTAGATTTTTTAATTGACCTAGCGTTCCTTTTGCAAGCGGTGTAGCCACTAAAAAAGCTTGGCCTTTTTCTAAACGCGTATTCATTTCGCCGCTATTAATATGTAACACGGCCTGCACGTTTTTCTTAATGATGGGTATATTCGCTTTTACATTTTTTAACGTTATATCCAACAACTCTGCAGTATCGACTAAGACTTGCATTTGTCTACCGGAAAAAATAAGCTCGCCATTAATTTTTTGTAAACTTGGCCAAGATGCTTGGTAGTGTAAATTAGCATTGGTTATTTGTGTATCAATTAAAAAACTTCCATTATGTTGATCAAAGGGAAATTGATTTACTGGTCCTTGTAATACTAAACTTCCTAAACCTGAACCTTTACTAATAGCTGTACTAAGCCAATGTATTAGTTCTGGTCCTAACACCGTTTGTGGTAAATAATTGCCGATATTTGTTGAATTTTGTATTTTTACTTGTGCTAATAAACTAATCTGCGACTGACTGGCATGTTGAGGAATTAATAAGGAAAACTGTGAATTAACCGCTAAATCCTGATTAGTTGCTTCAAATTGTGGAACTTGAATAATCCACTTCCCATCTTTTTGCTGCCAATTCAATTGACTGGTTAAACTATTCAAATATATTGGCGCTTTAAATAACTTATTAAAATCTAGGATGCAATCATTAGTGTGCGCAATAATATTTCCCATTGTAGGCGTCATATGTAGATAAGCATCTAACCCTTGAATTCCTGGGATTTTTTGCCATGGTTGCATACCGAAGTCATAAACGATGGCATCGATACTCCAATTATCTTGCTGAGTAGCTTGCCAAAGTAATTGCGTGGAAAAAGGTGAAAAAGCGATGATAGGTTGTTTATTAATTTTTATGGATGCTGCTTGTAAATTAGTGATCAAACCTTGAAATTGTGTAAAATGATCAAATTGCCAATTGGCCCATATTTTAAAATTAGCACTCGCGTTTTGCAGTTGTAATGTGGGTTTCCATAGCTTAAACCATCGATCAAGCAAAACATTTTCGCCCTGCAAATAAATAGGTCCACTCAGATGGTTCTGTGAAGAAGATAAGGAAGACCCACGTAGATCGACTTTAAAATTAAATTCAGAAAATTTTTCTTGTAAGAAACGTAAACGACCACTTAATTGATGCCGCTCCCCGCTATTTTTTAGTAGCAAAGTTATTTGCATTGATGGCCATGCGGAACCTGATTTCGGATAAAATTTCAAACCAACATTATCTAAACTTAATTGCGATTCAGTTAAAAACCAAGCCATTAATTCATTCGTAACATTCGAATTAGGCGGAGAATTTTGGGCAAATAATGTGCTAATTCCATTAAAAACTAACTGATTATCTTTAGTTTGGTGCGCCACTAACTCAATACCATTCACGCTTATTGTTCCTAATTTAATACTTCCACTTAGTAAGCTATGAAAGATATCAAAACCAATATTAAGCTGTTTAACACTTAATAACGGGTGGGTATGAGTATCATCCCAAATAACGACTTCAGAACCTTGAAAAATAGGAGTTAAACCCTGCCAGGTCACAGAAAATTGCTTGATTTGTACGGGTTTGTGCAATACCTTAGCGGCTAATTTAGAAATTTCTTGTGCTTGTTTGTTTAGAAAAGGAGTTAAAATTCGTCCTGTAATAACGACTAAGGCAAAAAAAACAATACTACTCGTTAAAAATACGATAAGTAAGCGCGCAACTGAATACAGGAATTGTTTCATTCGATGAAAGCCAAGAAAAATGAATATCGAGCTATAAAAAGTACCAAAATTTTAAAACTATTATAAAATAGCTATTTTCTAGATACTGCACATCAACCTGTTATTAGCCTCTTGATAGGCTATGAGTATATACTTATTATACTGTAAAACCCTTTAATATTTTTGTTTTTTTAACGCAAATGATAACCCACTGATGAAAAACACCATGACATTAAAATCACCAAATATTTCTGTCATTGTGACTACCTACAATCGTCCTGATGCCTTGCATTTAGTCTTGTTGGCCTTAGCACAACAAACACAATTACCTAATGAAGTCATAGTAGCTGATGACGGTTCAATTAATGAAACTCGTGTATTAATTGAGCAATTAAAAATCCAACTTAATTATCCACTGTACCATGTTTGGCAAGCAGATGAAGGTTTCCAAGCCGCTAAAATCCGCAATAAAGCTGTCCTAAGTGCTAATAATAATTATCTTATTTTTCTTGATGGTGACTGTGTTCCCTTTTCAGATTTTATTGAAAAACACTGCTTATTAGCCGAGCCTCATTGGTTTGTTTCTGGTCATCGTATATTATTAGAAAAGAAATTTACACAAAAAATTCTGCAAGATCTTTTACCCATTTATAAACACTCAACGCTACAATGGTTATCACATTATTTTTATCGCCAGTCAAATCGTCTATTTCCTTTATTTCGTATCCGATTAAATAATTTACGCAAATTAAAAGCTAAACATTGGCAAGGAGCCAAAAGTTGTAACTTAGGCGTATGGAAAACAGATTTTTTGCTCATCAATGGTTTTGACGAAAGTTTTATCGGATGGGGATATGAAGACTCAGACTTAGTAATACGATTAATCCGCGCGGGTATTTATCGTAAATCTGGAAAATTTGCAATACCTGTTGTTCATTTATGGCATCAGCAAAATGATCGCCATCAAGAACAAATAAATCTTAATTTGCTAAAGCAAATAACCGAAAACCAACGAATTCGCGCAAAAATCGGTTTAACTGATTCAAACTAAACTTTTTAGTTTTAAATCTACTTCATGTTGTAAACCAGGTAAACTCGCAAACAATAAAGCGGTAAAAATAACGTAAAAACAACCTTGAGTAACATCCATCAGCCATGAGTTAAACAATGATCCTACTGCAATAGATACCACTACCGCTTGCGCAAAATACTGACGTAATCCTTGCAATCGAAAGCTTGTCCATGCATGGACAATAAACATACCTAACAAAATAATAAAACCAAACAAACCAAATTGAACAGCGATATTAAGATATTCATTATGAGGATTTTTGGTAGCAAATTGTTTATCTTGTGCAATCGCAAAATAGTCCTGCGCAAAACTTCCTGTGCCCGTTCCCATCCAAAAATGTTTTTTTAATAATTTTAAACTATTATGATAAAACTTTAAACGTAAGCCTACCGAAGTATCAAAAATTCCGTGTTTATATTCTGTAATTTCGGTATGAGCTAAATTGAAACGCTCTTTAAAATTAGCAGGTAAAAATAATAAGCCACCACATAAAAAAATTGAAACTAGTATTCCCGCTAATAGACCTTTCCATTTATATTGTTGGCTCGCTAATAACAACAACAAACTAAATAACACAATGTAACCGGATCGACTTAAATTAATAAATAATATGTTATAAGTTGCTAGTAAAAACAATACAACAAAAAACCATCGCCAAGCATTTTTGATTGAAAATGCAAATACGGCAAAGCAATAGCT
>JBARFJ010000032.1:0-33565 GCA_049797115.1 Candidatus Aquirickettsiella sp.
TGATAGTTTTTCAAAATATCCGCCATTTGTGCTTGGGTTAATAGTGTTTTTCCTCGAGAGTCATCGACCAATCCTTTTTCTAAAGCAACTGGATCGACATCGATGCCTTGTTCTTTAAAATTTTCACCCAAATCGGCACCAATACTATAGCTTATTTGACCTTTGGTTGTTTTTAGTACTGGAGAATTGCTGACTATTTTTGGAAAAGCAACCGGGGTTTTGTGTTGATTAACCGTAACTGGAGAGGTACTCTGTGCAGCCAGGACGTTTGAACTGATGAGTAAGCTAGCCAGGGCAGTCAATACAGGTAATCTTATCATTGGATTTCCTCTTGAGAGACGGTATTAAAAAACGATATATTGCCCTAACTTTCGTTGGAAAACTATAGTTAATTAACAAAAATTTAAAAATTATGCCATTTTCTATTGAATATGATGTCATTATTGTCGGTGGAGGTCATGCTGGCACTGAAGCGGCTTTGGCAGCGGCGCGTTTAGGCGCGTCTACTTTATTATTAACTCATAATATTGAAACCCTAGGACAATTATCTTGCAATCCTTCTATCGGAGGCATAGGGAAAAGTCATTTAGTCAAGGAGGTTGATGCCTTAGGTGGCATCATGGCCCATGCGGCGGATCTAGCTGGAATACAATGGCGTACGCTGAATGCTAGCAAAGGTCCTGCAGTACGCGCAACAAGGGCCCAAATGGACCGTAATTTATACAAACAAGCGATTCGTAATGCTTTAGAAAATCAAGCCAACTTATTTATTTTTCAACAAAGTGTCGATGATGTAATCCTTGAGTCTAATCGCATTGTCGGTGTGATAACACAAATGGGGTTACGCTTCTATGCAAAAGCGGTAGTTTTGACTGCCGGTACTTTTTTAGCAGGAAAAATTCATATAGGTCTGCAACAAGCCCAAGGAGGCCGTGCAGGTGATCCGGCAGCTAATTCTTTGGCAGAAAAATTACGTCAGTTACCTCTTCGGATTAAACGTTTAAAAACAGGAACACCGCCACGTTTAGATGGTCGTACCATTAATTATTCCATTTTATTAGAACAACCGAGCGATAATCCATTGCCGGTATTTTCTTATCTAGGAAAGATAGAGCAACATCCTGCGCAAGTAAGCTGTTTTATTACCTATACCAATGAAAAAACCCATGCAATTATTCGTTCGAGTTTAGATCGTTCACCTATTTATAGTGGCGTAATAGACGGTGTAGGTCCACGTTATTGTCCTTCTATCGAAGATAAAGTGGTGCGTTTTGCGGACAAATTAGCCCATCAGATTTTTCTTGAACCTGAAGGACTTAACACACATGAAGTTTATCCTAATGGTATCTCGACAAGTTTGCCTTTTGATAGTCAGTGCGACTTAATACATAGTATTAAAGGATTAGAACAAGCGCATATTACACGCCCAGGTTATGCAATCGAATATGATTTTTTTGATCCACGCGATCTCTTCCTGTCTTTAGAATCGAGAATAGTAGAAAATTTATTTTGTGCAGGACAAATCAATGGAACAACCGGATATGAAGAAGCTGCAGCACAAGGACTTATTGCTGGCTTAAATGCTGCTTTAAAAGCACAAGAAAAATCAGCGTGGTGTCCGCGTCGCGATGAAGCTTATATCGGTGTATTAGTTGATGATTTGATTACGCAAGGTACGCTCGAGCCTTATCGGATGTTTACGAGTCGGGCTGAATATCGTTTGCTGTTGCGTGAAGATAATGCTGATCTACGTTTGAGTGAATCGGCTTACCGGTTAGGACTCATAAATGAAGTACGTTGGCAAAGCCTCAATGATAAACGTGATGCTTTAGAACAAGAACAGCAACGCTTAAAACAACTTTTGATTAAACCAAACACGACGAGCAGTAAGGCGATAGAAGCCCAATTAGGCCAAGCTTTAACGCGAGATTACCGTGTTTCTGAATTATTAACGCGACCGGAATTAAGTTACTCTGATTTAATGAAAGTAGAAGGCCTGGGTCCAGGAATCGGCGATTTGGCCATTGCAGAGCAAATAGAAATTCAAGCTAAATATCAAGGTTATATTGATCGACAATTAATTGAAATTCAACGAAAAACACGTTATGAAAATATTAATTTACCACTTAATTTAGATTATAACTTAGTTAAAGGCTTATCTAATGAAGTAAGAGAGAAGTTAATTCAACACAAACCATTAAATTTGGGACAAGCATCCCGTATTCCCGGTATTACTCCTGCGGCAATTTCTTTGTTGTTGGTGTATATAAAAAAATAAAATAAACTAATCTTCTATGTCTATTGCTGAATTTTTAAATTTTTCCATCCCCACTGAGCCAAATCAGCGTTTACGATTAGGTAATCTACAGCAAGATAGTCTTGCTTTAGCATTAAATCAGATCGCCGATAGCTACGAAGGTGGAATTTTAGTGATTACGCCAGATAATTTAACTGCCAATCGACTAGAAGCCGCATTAAAGTTTTTTTCGCCGCAGTTAACCGTCATGAATTTTCCTGACTGGGAAACGTTACCTTATGATCATTTTTCTCCCCATCAAGATATTATTTCGCAACGACTTTCGACCTTAGCTCAATTACAGCATGTAAAGCGAGCATTATTGTTGGTACCTATTACCACCTTAATGCAACGCATTGCTCCGCTTAGTTATATTCAGGCAACAAGCTTAAGTATTACTTGTGGTGAAAAAAGATCCATCGAGGATATGCGAAAAAATTTACAGTTAGGTGGTTATCACTGCGTGTCACAAGTTTTAACGCGAGGCGAATTTGCTGTACGCGGGTCCATTTTAGATATTTTTCCGATGGGTAGCGATTTACCTTTTCGTATTGATTTTGCTGATGATGAAGTGGATAGCATTCGCCATTTCGATCCTGATACACAGCGCTCTATAGCAAAGATAGAAAAAATAAATTTGCTTCCTGCCCGTGAATTTCCTTTATCAGAATCCGCAATCAATTTTTTTCGCCAACAATGGCGCGAAAATTTTGTTGGTAACCCTTTAAATTGTCCTTTGTATGAAGCCGTAAGCGAGGGACGCGCACCTGCTGGCATAGAGTATTATTTCCCGTTATTTTTTCCGCAAACCCAATTATTGATTGATTATTTACCCAAAAGATCTTTAATTTTACAAGTTAATAATGCTCAAGTATCGGCAGAAAATTTTTGGAAAGAAATTAATGAGCGTTATGAACAACTTAGACATGATATAGAGCGACCCATATTAGCGCCGAAACAACTTTATGTCGAAGTTGACGCTTTATTAACTCGATTAAACGAATTTCCAAGGATATTGTTACAGCAAGCTCCTGCAGAGTCCGTGGATATTTATCACTCTTTAATTAAAAAATTTCCTAATTTAACGGTTGATCATAAGCTTGAACAACCTTTACAACATTTAAATTCATTTCTAAATGAATTTTTAAAAGATCCACAAGCTCGAGTTTTATTTTGTGTGGAAAGCGCAGGTCGCAGAGAAGTGTTGTTGGATTTACTTAATAAATTTTCCATACACGTGCACCGCTGTGAAACTTGGCAGGAATTTCTGCATGCTTCTGAACATATTCATATTATTGTTGCGCCATTAGAAGAAGGTTTCTATCTAGAAAAACCAGCTTTAGCATTAATTACTGAAGCACAGCTATTTGGTAACCAAATTGTTCAAAAACGTCAAACTAAAATTAAAGGTTTAGATGCACGTACGATTATTCGAAATTTAACGGAGTTAACCGAAGGTAATCCAGTGGTTCATATCGATCATGGTGTAGGACGTTATCGAGGTTTACAGCATTTAAAAATAGATGATCAGGAAAATGAATTTTTGATAGTCGAGTATGCTGCAAAAGCAAAATTATATGTTCCGGTATCTTCACTTAATTTAATCAGTCGTTACAGTGGGAATGATAGTGAGCATGCCCCTTTACATCATTTAGGTTCTGATCAATGGGAAAAAGCCAAGCGTAAAGCTGCCGAGCAAATGCGAGATGTCGCCGCAGAATTACTTGATATTTATGCTCATCGTGCTGCGCACAAGGGTTATGCTTTTCATCTGCCTGAGCATGATTACCAAGCATTTAGTTCACAATTCCCGTTTACTGAAACACAGGATCAAGAACAAGCTATCCAACACGTTATTAAGGACATGACCTCTGAACGCACCATGGATAGATTAATTTGTGGCGATGTTGGTTTTGGCAAGACAGAAGTTGCCATGCGTGCCGCATTTTTAGCTGTGCAATCCAATAAACAAGTGGCCATACTTGTACCCACCACACTGTTAGCCCAACAACATTATCAAAATTTTAGTGATCGTTTTGCTGAGTGGCCAGTACAGATTGAAATGATTTCACGTTTCCGAAGTGCTGCATTACAGAAAAAAATTCTAGAACGTTTGCAACAGGGAAAAATTGATATTTTGATAGGTACACACAAATTATTAAGTAAAGAACTACAATTTCCTCGACTCGGTTTATTGATCATCGATGAAGAACATCGCTTTGGTGTGCAGCAAAAGGAACGTTTAAAAGCTTTACGCGCCGAAGTAGATATTTTAAGTCTAACCGCTACGCCAATTCCTCGCACCTTAAATATGGCTTTATCCGGTTTACGTGAACTATCTATAATTGCGACCCCACCTGCAAGACGATTGTCAATCAAAACCTTCGTACAAATGCGTAATACCAGTTTAATTCGTGAAGCCATTTTGCGGGAGTTACTCCGGGGAGGCCAAGTTTATTTTTTACATAATCAAGTTGATGGCATAGAAAAAACCGCACGAGAATTAGAAGCATTAATACCCGAAGCGCATATTCGGGTGGCTCACGGTCAATTACGTGAAACTCAACTCGAGCGCGTGATGGCTGATTTTTATCATCAACGTTTTAATGTGTTGATATGTACAACTATCATTGAAACTGGAATTGATGTTCCATCGGCTAATACCATCATCATTGATCGAGCAGATAAGTTTGGTTTAGCGCAACTTCATCAATTACGTGGTCGTGTAGGCCGCTCTCATCATCAAGCCTATGCGTACTTAATGACACCGCCAAAAGAAATCATGACAGCGGATGCTATGAAGCGTCTAGAAGCATTTACTTCTTTAGAAGATCTCGGTGCAGGTTTTACCTTAGCCATGCATGATTTGGAAATTCGAGGTGCGGGTGAAGTTTTAGGTGAACAGCAAAGTGGTAATATGCAATCCATTGGTTTTTCGCTGTATATGGAATTACTTGAACAAACCGTCGCTGCATTAAAATCAGGTAAAGAACCCGCGTTAAAACCGGTGAATCATGCGGTAGAAATTGATTTGCAAATTTCCGCGCTAATCCCGGAAAATTATCTACCTGACGTGCATACTCGTCTAGTGCTTTATAAACGTATTGCTCACGCAAAAAATGATCAAGAATTAGAGCAAATACAAGTCGAAATGATTGATCGCTTTGGTTTATTACCGCAAGCATTGAAAAATTTATTTCAACTTAGTGAGTTGAAGTTACTCGCGCAAAAAATTGGGATTAAAAAGATCGTGTCCGGACCCCAGGGAGGTCGCATTGAATTTAATCAAAATCCAACTATTAATCCTGCAGATATCATCCAGTTGATTCAGAAATATCCATTATTGTATAAGCTAGATGGCCCTACTCATTTACGTTTTAACTTTGCACAACCAACGCCTGAATTAAGAATAAAAAATCTTTATAACTTATTACAGAAATTTGTATCTTATTAAATTAGTAATAAATTATCTAAAATAACTTTGGTTATTTTTTATATTATTCGTTAAATTTTTTTATTAAAAATAATACTTGAAAACAATCTAAAAATTTGTTATTTCTGCTAGTACTAACAAGGAAAGCTCATGAAATTATTCAATTATTTTACATGGAGTTATTTTTACCACTATTTTTTAAGTTATAGCAGGATATACTTGTCCTATTATACGCGGGGTTTATTAAAATTTTAAAGGAAAGTTTATTATGAAAATATTAAATTATTCTACTTGGTATTTATTATTTACAACTATTATACAAGTTGTATCAGGATATACCTGTCCTAATATTACAGAAATTAATAAAAAAATAGATGCAAAACAACCTATGCGTTTTCCGCTTACAGAAGGTGAACACCCGTTTTGGGGTTACAAAGATTTTAATAATAGAATGGGAAAATTTTATAATGGAACGGGTAAAGCAACAGAAATTGCAGCTATATATTATCAAGAGCCATTGAAAAAAGTACGTTCATCATTAACGTGTATTTATAAAGATAGTCAATCAAGGTTTTTTGCTTTGGTGGCTACAAAAAAAAGAGTTAATGCAGTGAATTCTTCATCGATTATAAACGATGAAAATTGGAGCCCATTTTATCGTGAGGGTATATATGCTTGTGGAGATGATTATCAACCAAAAAAAAGTATAGATATGTGTCAATTTAGTCTCAAAGCTTCTCATTAATATTTTTTATATACTTAATTTTGTATATAAAAGAGATAAACGATTAAAAGATAGGAATTAGCAAATGCTATTCTGTCTTGATTTACATAATTTTCACATAAGACTGGTTACGTATTTGACGTAACCAGTTTTTTAATGCTTGCTGAAATTTACGTTGATAAACTAACTGCGCAGCTTGTTCGCGTGAAACATTCTGTTTTGTTTGTAATTTTTGTGCGCGACCTAAAACTTGTACGATGTGCCAGCCAAACTGAGTTTGGAAGGGTAGGCTAATCTGATTGATGGCCAATTTTTTGATTTGTGCTTCAAAAGCAGGATCGAATAAACCTGGTAATGTCCATCCCAAATCGCCACCTTTATAGGCAGATCCGGGGTCTTGAGAATATTTTTTAGCGAGTGCAGCAAAATCACCACCGCGCAAAATGTCCGCGCGAATTTCGTTTAGACGCCTTTCTGCTTGTGTATTATTAAGCAAAGGAGAGGTTTTAATTAAAATATGTCGTGTATGTGTGGATGTCACATAATGGGGTGCTAAATTGTCTCCTCGCAATTCTAATAAGCGAATTAGGTGAAAGCCATTTTCAGCTTGGATGGGGCCAGTTACTTCGCCGGGTTTAAGTTTTTGCGCAGGTGTTTGAAAAATATCCGGTAAATCATTTAGCGGACGCCAACCTAAATCTCCACCGGTTAAGGAAGGATTAGATTGCTTAGTTTTCTCTATTATCTCTTGAAACGAAGTCCCGCTTTTTGTTTTTTGCAATAAGGATAAAGCAATTTCTTTTGTGCGAGAAATATCTATTGCAGAAGGATTATTTGGAAATGGAATAAGTAAATCTTCAACATGGTAAGCGGTTTTTTGCGAAGCTGATTTTGGCATATAAGCTAACATATCCTTGGTTTCTTGATCCGTTACGGTAATCTTTGCAGCTACTTGATCTTGTTGCAGCCGATTAATAATAAGTTGTTGACGGATTTGCTGTCGATATTTGGCATAAGGTATATTTTCTTGTTGCAACTTTTCACGTAATTGTTCCAACGTAAAACCATTTCGTTGCGCAATATTCATAATGGTTTTATCTAACGCAGTTTCATTAATTTTTAATCCTGTACTAGCAGCTAGCTGCAGCTGTAATTCATTGTCTATCATCTGATTGAGTACTTGCTTACGAAAAGTCGCAGTGTCTGGGATAGATTTGTTTTCAGATAGCCATTGTTGTCGTGTCATTTCAATTTGTTCGCTTAGCTGTTGTTGGGTGATGACGCCGTTGTTAACTACGGCAACAATACGATCCAAAGTTTCAATGGCATATAAGGGCTTAGCAGATATTAAGCTAGCAAATAAGATAATAAATGGGAAAATTTTTTTAAGAGAGTCCATAGTCGCTCGTTACTAAAAGTGAGTTGCACCCGACTGAAAATTATCAGTATAACCAGGGATATTATTAGTTAAAAAGTTGGTTATATCACTGATACCTACGGTACTCAAGCCTTTGAGTTGAAATTGGAAATAAACAACATTATTAAATATTGGGCTACTGTTTTGATTTAAGGCAAAAAAAGTGCGGCCGGCGACAACTCGAAATGCCCAACAGCAACTATCGTATTGTAAGCCATAGAAAAAACTTTGCGAGTATTTATGACTAAAATTATAATTCCAGCCACCCACCGTACTCCATTGATACTTAAGTGGTGTCGCAAAAGAAAAGCCTAGCCGATTAAAATCATTTTGATAGCTATTCGGTGGCGTAGGCGGTGTAGTGACAAACAGATCGCCAAAACGGATATGCCCATAGTTAATATTAAACAACTGATTAGGTCGAGGATGATACTGTACGTTGGCGGCAGCATTAATAATGTCGTGACTGCTTGGATCCCAGGCAATATTGGCTGTAGTGCTCCATTGTGGATTGATATTGTAGTTAATCTGACCTACAAATGGAGAGAATTTTTCCGTCGGCGAAGTGGCTCCTGGTACTGTAAATGGATTAGCACACAATGTTCCAGGTATGCTTAATTGTTTTTCTAAGGGGCCACATAAAAAAACACGTCTATCTTCAAAATAATATATTTGACCGATGCTTGCTCTTAATTTTTCTTCGCCTGTGTATTGGTCTAATAATCGCGTGGTTAACGCATAGCTAATTTGATTAGCATCCCCGATACGATCATAACCACTGAAACGGTTTGTCATGAAAAGACTGTCATAACTAAATGGAATAAGTGCACTATCAAAAATAGGGATATTATTTTGATCACGATAAGGAACATTCAGATAAAAAAGACGGGGTTCTAAGGTTTGTAGATAGGAATGTCCTGCCCATTGGGTTTGACGATCAAAATACAAACCACTATCCACACTAAATATAGGGGTCGTACGTTGAATTTCGCTTTTATAGCCCGACACTTGGTTCATTACATTATAATGGGTCAAACTCAATTGAACGCGTGGAATAAGGTAGGCGTCTTTACTACGCATTGGATAGCTGATGGAAGGGAAAACATTAAGTCGGAGTGCTTGGGGTGATTTAACTAACTGACCAGGATCATTTAAGCGTTGAAAATAAGTCAATTGATTGTTTATTTGAATATTAAACCCATGAAAATTTTGTGTGATACTATTTAAATCGATCTCAGGTAAACTATTATAAGGATTGGTAACAGGAGATTGATTTAAAGGATGTAGCGTTTGATAGCGATAGATGCTAGTCGTAAAATTCCAAATATCACCGGTATAATTTAATTGCGCTTGTTGTGCTAGTTGATTAATGGCAATAATAGGAGGCTGGTTAAAATCTTCTATATAATAATCATCCCCTACCCAATTAAAGTTTACTGTACTTGTCCAACGTGGAGCCCATAGATGTTGATCTTGCCAAGTAAAAGATTTTCTTGCGGTGCTTGGATAAATCAATGGGTTAGTGTTCGGATAAAGCAAAGGAATCTGATCAGCAAGCCTAGCTGCAGCTCGATCATAGGGAAGATAATTAGCAATGATCAGCCCACGACCCTGGCGGGTTAAATAACGAAATTGACCGCTTAATTGTACTCCACGCTTACTTAAAACTGTAGGCGTAAATAAAAAGTCATAATTAGTCGCCATATTCCAATAGTAAGGAAAACCAATGCTTATTCCTGATTGTGAAGAAGATCCAAAATTTGGGAATAAAAATCCAGATTCACGTCTATCATCAATAGGAAAGGCAAGATAAGGACTATATAAAATAGGTGTGCCTCGAAAATTCAACCAAGTATTGTAGGCTTTGCCGCGACCGGTATCACGATTTAATATTATTTTTTTAGCAGAAAGTTTCCAAGTTGGATTAATGGGTGAACAAGTTGAATAAGTACTATTATGTAAAATAATCAACCCAGGAGAGGTTTGCTCCACGGCACTTGCCGAACCCCACGCATTAATTGGCATGCCTTCATTAGTACCGAATAATATAGTGGTATTTCTTAATAAAATACGATAAATAATATCAGTAAGATAACCACTTTGATTGTTTAAATTTAAATGGGCCTTTTTTGCTTTGATTAAAAGATTAGGCTCTTGTAACTTAATCTCTCCAAGGAGATCCATATTAGTAAGCTTCCCTGTTTTTGGATCACGATAAAAATAAACTTGATCGGCATACAATAAACGCCCTGGTTGCGTAATAACGACATTACCACTTAGAGTAGAAGTTCCTTCAAATGAAAAGTGGGATTGCGCGGCATCAATATGTGTAAAAGTTTGGTTGACTTTGCTTAAAGAGGTTCTGGTATAAGCTTGCAAGGGATCTAAATACTGTCCTTTGCAAATACCGATATTACTAGGCATCCAACCTAGTTGTTGTGCCATAGTTAGTTCTGCAGTCAAACCAGGTGAGACAAAGCATAAAAAAGCGAAATAAACTAACCATTGAATGGTTATGGAATCTCTTTTTTGAGGAGTTGGATCCCTTTTTTTTCTATAATTCATTAATTTTTTTAGCTCCCTGGTACAGTCTTAGCCAGCCTTTTTAAGGGAGAAAATTGCTTGATATACAATTATTTCCTTTAAAGCTTATATGGATAATACGGTCGTCAGCGGTTGTTTCAAATGAGGTTCGACAAGAACGAATGATTGTTTGATGAGTATTCCAAGGCTCTTCATAATTAGAGAAAAGATTTCCATTATTGGTATGCAATGGAGTGCGTTTGGGATCAGGGATAGAATACATTGTTTTCCGAGTGTACTGATAGATTTTATGACCATTCGGCAGTTGAATTCCTGCATCAGGTTCACCCCATTTGGATATAAGTGTTTGAATATGTTTTCCTTGCCATTTATCGATTTGTTTTTGATAGTTTGCTGTACTAGCACAAGCACTTAACAGAAAAAGGAGTACACAAGATGTTAAAAAAAGACGCATATTATTTTTCCTTATATATTTAATTCTGATCGTAATTCGGTTAAAGTGATAGAGTAATTTTTAGTATTAAAAATACCTGAGCCTAAAATAAAAGTATCTGCACCGGCTTTGGCGATTTCAGCAATATTGTTTTTTTTAACCCCTCCATCTACTCCTAAACGAATAGCAGGTTTGTGGATAGAAAGTAACTGTTTGGCGACTGAAATTTTGTTTAAAACCTCAGGAATAAAATGTTGCTCAGCAAAGCCCGGATTAACTGACATCATTAATATAAAATCTAAATGTTCCCACATATTATCTAAAAAATTTAATGATGTTTGTGGGTTAATAGCTAAGCCCGCCTTACAACCTAAGTGCCGAATTTGTTTCAAATTTTTAACGATATCGGTGCTGGTTTCGGGATGAAAACTAATTTGATCAGCACCTGCCGCAGCAAAGGCATTAATTAAATGATCGATGGGATTTACCATTAAATGCACATCAAGAAAAGCCCTAGGTAGATGTTTGCGTAGAGCACTACAAACTAATGGACCGAATGTTAAATTGGGTACAAAATGGTTATCCATAACATCAATATGCAAGCTATCAGCACCCGCTTGCAAAACTGCAGCCGATTCTTTAACTAAGCAGCCTATATCGGCAGATAAAATAGAGGCGGAAATAGTTAAAGTTTGCATTATATTCCCTTAGCAGCACAGATACGATCGTAGGCAGCCTTGATATTTTGAGTTTTTTCAGTCGCTATTTTTATCATTTCTTCAGGTAAACCCTTGGCCAATAATTTATCAGGGTGATGTTGACTCATTTGTTTTCGGTAGGCTTTTTTTATTTCAGCCGGCGATGCTTGTTCGGAGATACCTAAGATAGCATAGGCATCTCTTAGATTCAGCTGATGAGGAGAATGCGATGATTGATAGTATCCTTGTTGTCTCTGATCAGAAGATTGCTGGCGGAAGGCTTGCTCAAAATTAAATAGATGCTCAAAAAAGCTGAAATTGAGTGGAGCAAAACCTAAATATTGACAGATTTTCTGCAGTACTCTTTGCTTATCCACTGTGAGATGACCTTCGGCTAAGGCTGTTTGCATTTGTATTTCTACAAAAAGCTTAAGTAATACCTTATTGCGATGACAGGCTTGAACCAATTTTTTTAAGGTGTCTTCTAAATTAAACGAAGCTTGTTTGCCTTGATTAAAGAGGTCGATAGCCTTTTTGCGCATGGCTTCAGTAAGACCTAAACGGTTCATGATGGCTCTGGCAGCTTGAATTTCTGCCTCAGAAACCCTTCCATCTAGTTTGGCGATGTGTCCCATCACCAAAAAAGTGCTATCAAAAAAAACTTGTTGCGCGAGGCTTGGGTTGACAGAAGAAAAAGCCCAGCCCTGGTTTTGCTTAAGACCGCGATCAAAGAGGTGTCCAACAATGACGCCTAATATAAGCCCAAATGGCCCTGCAAGAAGGAATCCAAAAAACCCACCTACGAGTTTGCCCCATATATTCATGCTTAATCTAACTCATAAAAATTTACGATATATTCTTTATAACTTGTATTTTTGCTGATCCGAAACTGAAATTCTCCATTTTGAGAATGTTATGGAAGCGAAACAAGCAGACGCTTCTATTCAAAGGGGTATAAGACTACCAGGATATTATCTTGTCTTAAAGTTGAATAAGCGATAAGCTCACCATTAAATATCTAATTATAATTTTATTAAGTCATGCGATTCTTATATACAATAATATTTTATTTATTGTTGCCGTTTATTTTGTTGCGCTTATGGATAAAAAATCGTAAAACTCCTAATGGACTGAAATTTTGGCATGAACGCCTAGGTCTTGGTCTACGACATCCTTTACCATCAGGTGGGATATGGGTACATGCCGTTTCAGTTGGTGAATCCTTGACAGCCATACCATTGATTAAGCAGATACAACAACGTTATCCATCCCTTCCTATTATTGTGACCAATGAAACAGCAACGGGTGCTGAGCGTATCCGTATTGCATTGGGAAACAGCGTCGCTCAGCTTTATTTCCCTTATGATTTACCCTTAATTTTAAGAAAATTCTTTAAAGTACTAAAACCCAAATTACTAATTTTGTTAGAAACAGAACTTTGGCCCAATCTTCTTGCCGCATGCCAGTTGTATCAAGTGCCGGTAGCTCTTGTCAATGCCCGTTTATCGGAGCGTTCTGCTCGGTCCTATCAGCGTATTTTGCCGATAACACAAGCCATGTTAAAGAGTATTAATGTTATTGCGGCTCAGTTTCAAGCGGATGCTGACCGCTTTATTGATCTTGGCTTTCCATCTGAACGGATACACATTACCGGTAGTCTTAAATTTGACGTGACACTTCCGTTTCAATTAAACGAACAGGCTCAGCATTGGCGGGAAGCTTGGGGGAAAGATCGACTCGTTTGGGTAGCTGCTAGTACTCATCCTGGCGAAGAAGAGTTTATCCTTCAAGCTTTTACTCAAGTGCGTCATTCTTTCCCGAGTTTATTATTAGTTTCCATTCCACGACATGTGGATCGGGTTCCTCAATTAGAACAGCTTTATTGCAGTCAAAAAAAATATAAGGTTAACAAACGTAGCGATCTTAAAGCCGATATGAGTAATATGGATATTTTAATTGGCGATACGATGGGGGAATTGCTTATTTTTTATGCGGCGGCTGATCTTGCTTTTGTGGGTGGAAGTCTGGTTGAAAAAGGGGGGCAAAACCCACTTGAGCCGGCTGCCATTGGCCTCCCTATATTGTCTGGTCCATATACGTTTAATTTTGCAAGCATTATTGAACAACTTAAACAGCAAGGCGCAGCAATTCAGGTAAATAACGCCACAGAGCTAGCAGAGCAGATTATTTCTTTGTTGCCTGATCCAGTACGACGCCAGCAAACGGGTCAGAAAGCTAAAAAGTTTGTGGCAGAAAATAAAGGTTCTGTGTTGAAACAAATGCACTTAATTGAAACTTTATTAAGTTAAAGGTGTTTTTTTATGTATTCTGGAATTACGCAGGGTTTATATATTGTAAAGTCACTCACCAAGCGACCAGGGTTGTTCCATTACAGCGTCGTTTTAAATGAAGAGTTGGTAAAAGGTTTAAAAATAGGCTCTAGTGTCTCTATTGACGGTGTTTGTCAAACGATAGTCGCGCAACACGAAAATGTAGTCAGCTTTGATGCTATGCAGGAGACTTTGGCGAAAACCACTTTAAATGAACTTTTTATTGGTAGAAAAGTTAGTGTGGAAAGGAGCTTAGGTCTTGGTGATGAAATAGGGGGGCACGAACTGAGTGGTCATATATTTGAGACGGGGATAATTACCGATAAAAAAATCAATGGTGAGAATCTGTGTTTATCTATTCAATGTTCTGAAGCATGCTTTGCTTTTATCAAGCCAAAAGGTTACATCGCAGTGGATGGCTCTAGTTTAACCGTGGGCGTGACAGATAAAAAACGATATAGTTTTACAGTGCATTTGATTCCTGAAACATTACGCAAAACCAATTTAGCAAACAAAAAAATTGGTGATAAAGTAAATATCGAACCTGATATGAAAACAATGGTGTTGGTGGAAACCGTGCAAAGTTATTTTTCTAGTATTGATGACCGATTAACATCCATAGAAAAAAAGCTTCAGCATATCCTAACAAGCAATAAATTAAAATAAAATAGCCAAGATATCAGCTAAGTGCTTAATTGTATAAGTGGGATGGAGTGCTAAACAGGCCTTTTTATCTCCATATCCGTATTCTGCCCAACAAGAGTCTGCACCAATATTTTGTGCAAATAATAAATCGGCCGGTGTATCGCCTATCATTAGGATCTGTTTTGAATTTATATCGTTAAATTTTGGTTTAATATAATCACTATATGCCATCGGATCGGGTTTTTTTCTAAGTGTTTTAGTATCGCCAATGATCATATCTATATATTGTTTTAATTGGAAACGTTCTAAAGCGGTGTCCACCGCAGCAATCGCTTTGTTGCTGACTACCGTGAGAATGAAACCTGCCGCATAAATTTTCGCTAATGTTTCGGCAGCCTTAGGAAAGGGCGCACTTTTATCTTCACCTTCTGCTAGATAAATCGCTTCATAGGTGTTTAATAGGTGATGAATTTGCTGCTGTGTGAGATTTGGACTAAGCACTTCTAAGGTTTTTTCCATGCCTAGGCCAGCACGAATGGTTTCATCGATGAAGTCATGGTTTGGCATGACCATATGTAAGGTTTCATAAGTTCGCTTGATACAAAATAATATAGCTTCATGAGTGGCACAAAGTGTGCCATCAAAATCTAGAATAAGTAATTTATAATTATTCATATTGCGCACTTATATAAAAATGAACAAAGAAATTGCTAGTAATAAAAGTGTAGCTTCATAAGTTTAATTGGTAAAGAAAAACATCGATAGCCAAGCATTTCTCGTTAGCTTCGATTCTAGAATTTTATTCGATTTAAAAGGAAGTCACTTTTTAAATCGAATCTTTAATTGTTTAATAATTGGATAACGAAGATGACAAATCTACTGTAGCCGATTGAGTGGATTCAGGAATAATTTTTCCCAATTCCTTCCAAGCGATTGCTGAATAAGTTTCACCTTTAAAAAAGGCAAAAAATCCCCAAGGGTCTCTATGTTTTGAAAGGACTTGTAGTGTGTTAAATGAATCTAATTGTGTTTTAATTGCGGTCAATGATTTATTTTCACTAATCATTTTAGAAAGGTTTTTAAATATGTCAACTTTATCTGAACCATTTTTTCGAAAATATTTTGGTTTTTCAAGATGAGTTAATATTTCTGAAATGGTAGTTTGCAGATTGATTCGAGTTTGAATTTCTTCATTATGCGATTTATTATTACTAAATGGATCACTATTCTTAACGTAAGGGATATTTAAATTTTTTATTACATCTTCCAATTCGAACGATTTTGTAGGGAAAAGATAGATTTTCTCCAATGACTTATTAAAGAAGATTGAAATGCTGCATATTGGAGAATTATTTCCTGTAATATCTTTGGGGATTTCATAGCTTAGATAATAGGTTTTACCGTCTTTATCTATAGATTTTAATATAAACAAATCCAATAAATTCTTATCATAACTTGTAATAAGCTTTTTTTGATCTAATTTAAAAAGCGCCTTACTAGATTTTTCTTTATTTTTCTCAATGATCGCAGTCGATTCAATATTGAAACCTAATTTTCCTAAAGAAATTAAAAATTCTTTTTTATCAAAATATAATGCATTATTAACGTCTAATTTCTTAATACGATTTTTTAACGCAGATTCTAACTGATTTAAATCTATCTTTTGAGAACTTTTTTGAATAAAGCGGAGTTGAAAATAAAAATTAGGATCTTCAGGGCTTTTAATATCGCAAACTGTAATTGATCGGTTATCTAAAAGCTTGTAGTTTTTAGTGTCTATATTTAATGTAACATCTGTTTTTATAGGCATAAGCTAATCCTTGAAAAATTTATTATAATAATTATTACTAAAATATAACATTAAACTCATGAATTTTAAATAGGTTTTACTTAGCTTAAGATTGTTAAAGCTATAATTATAGCACTGGAAAATTTGAAATTTGTCGTCTATCTTAAAGTTTTCCATTTATAGATGAAATTTATGCAGGTAAAAAGGAAGACTTTAACGTTCAAGCTTTTGACTTTTTTCATATCATTGTCGATGTATCTGCTAAGTTCTAATAGCTTAGCATTATCCAACAGTATGAATATTACTATTCAAGGATTGGAGGCTAAAAAACTATTTAGTTATTTGACAGGCCCTAAGGTACATTCCGATGCTGGGATGAGTAAGCAGTATTTGCAAGGTATCAATGTTGTCTGCCAATATGTCACTGCGCCCATTACGCATAATGACGTAAATGTGGCTATGGGCGATCCTTCGCGGTATTCTTGTTCCAGTAATTTTAATGACAATGGTTTAGCAGCGCCTACTACGCTGCCTTAAATTTTTTCTTTAAAATGGACTATATGAGCAGACTGGAGAAAAGTTTGAAATTTGGCTACCATCATTTTTTTGTTTAAAAAACCGCCAGTTTTTGAGGAAAAATTATATGGTGAAGTTTAAGCTTTGATTTTTCAATTTCCTTTTTTGTTGCTTTAATGTCTGCTCGAAATTCGTGAATAAGGATTTTGCATTCAGCATATAAACGTTGATCATCCGCCAGTTTTACTGTTAATTCATCGATCATAGTACGAGAGGTATTTTCTTGCTGTAAGGTCCGATTTAATTTCTCTTCTGAATGTTTCACGAAGCCTATAATTTCATCTTTTAGTTCGATCTGTTTGCTTAATTGATTGCATACAGAAACTAAATGGATGCGTAGGCTTTTTATTTTTTTCTTTATATCCTTATACATATTTTCCCATTAATAAGTTAGATTAGATACATATAATTTCTGAATCAAAAATTCTAAAAAATTTAATTAATCTATTATATTTTTAATTTTAATTAAATCAATTAATATCACTATCTAAGAAGTAGCTAATTTTTTAACTTTTAAATTGTGAATAAGGATACTTTTAGTATCTAGAGTTCTAAGAATTATGGTAAAATTTTTCGGGCATGGCCTAATTTTGATGGGTCCCAGACCGATGGCCTTAATGTTTTGACAAAAATATTACTCAGAGCATCAAATCCATGGTGATCTAAAGTAGCAATACATTGGAAAATAATACTATCCCACTTGAAATCGGGAGGCAAGGTGAAATTGCAAGCATTGATTTTAGCCGCGATCATAGGTTTAGTTTCATACGTTTTTGCATTATCCATTAATGCTGACGAAATGCCAGCAGGCCCACATCTTAGTACCATGGGTACCGCAAGCATGGATGTGACTCCAGATATGGCAACAATTAGCATTGAAGTGAGTTTTTCTGCGAAAGATGCCATCATGGCTAAAAAGCAGGTAGATACACGAGTCACACAATATATTTATTTTCTACGTAAAAAAGGTATTGAGAAAAAAGATATTAATGCGGCTAATTTAACTACTCAGCCAGAATATGATTATCAGAAAACAGGCAAAGCTGTGCTGAAAGCTTACCGCGCAGTACGTCAGGTTCAAGTAACAGTGCTCCAGTTGGACAAACTTAATGGGTTATTGGATGGAGCGTTAAAGCTTGGCCTAAATGAGATTCGCACTATAAAATTAGGTGTAGCAAATCCAAATAGTTATCGTGAACAAGTACGTAAAAAAGCCATTGAGAATGCTATCTTACGGGCGACTTCATTGGCGGAGGGGTTTAAAGTAAAACTGGGGCCCGTTTATAGTATTCATTATCAGGGAGATAATGACCAGACTATGCCATTACCCATTATGTTTATGCGAGCGGAAAACGTTCCACCCAATAATCCAGATAAAACTTACCAACAAGAAACTATCCTTTTTAAGGATCAGGTTGATGCTGTATTTGAATTGCAAAATGGTCTCAGTACGGCCAGATAAAAATAAGATTTTCTGGTGCGCCCGGAGGGACTCGAACCCCCGACACCCAGGTTCGAAGCCTGGTACTCTATCCAGCTGAGCTACGGGCGCTTAGACTTAAAGAGGCAGGATTCTAACAGTTTATAACTTATTCAGCTAGTAATGTTAAATAATTTGTTGAGTGCCAATTATTTATTTTGAGTGGAGATATAAATTGTTATTGTATAGAAAGTCTAAAAGTGTTTAAGTCGTTATCATGTCTAGCACGCGTAATGCTAGTATCATTTACAATGGCAGAAAAAAACCTACTTATATGGTGAGGTAAATTTGTTTCAAATTCCTTAATATTCTGTGTAGACCCTAAGTTTTGAGCCTGAGCTTGTAATTGTCGTAATTCTAGATGATCATTTGCTGCAGGCGTTTTTTTGCCAAATCTGTTCGCTAACGCTAACATTTGCGGAAAATTAAAAAAGAAGACGGCACCCAAATTGCTAATCCAGTTCAGGATTTCAACTGTTCGGCCAGAGTATCTCATCTCTTTTAAGCTATCCGCCATGGCCTTATGTGTGGTAAAGCCAGAGAATAATGCAGGTAATACAAAAAATGCAGCCAGCAAAGAGGGCTTTTCTAAAGATATAAGTTTTTTACTGATGGAATTCACACCTTTAATGGTAAATCCTGCGCCTGGTATGCCGTTGCCAATGGCGGCTATTGATCCCAATATTATGCTGGTTGTTTTATTTATATTCCAAGCATATTCCGCTAAATTTTTCATACCAAAATAACTTATTAATACATAGGCTGCACATTGTGGGAGACTCAGCGCGCCAATAACTGCATTCAGAGAATAGTAAGTTAATTTAGATGGGTTGAGTATATTGTTGAGGCGAGCTTCTGTTTGTTTTTCAATGGGTAATTGGTAAAAACTTTCAATAGCTTGATTAATCCTTTCAATTAATTCTTTTTTTTGTGTATCGAGATTATTACTTTCAACTAAAGAGGATACATTTTGAATTAATTCTAAAGTACCTACTATATTCACCCAGATATTTAGAAAAGCAGTGCAGGCTTGTAAAGCCATCTGCGTATTATCAACATACTCCTGTTTTTCATCATCATATATGTTCATTAAGAAATTAGGTGTTACGCAAGCAATAGAAAATAGCGTTGCAGTTATATATTTCCAAGGCATGCTACGAAATTTTGGCAGTTCAGCAAGGCTAAGAAAACTTTCGTAATTAAAAATTGAATTGGTAATGCTTCCACCTAATGCAGCTGGATATTGGAGAGTGCTGCTAATAGAGGCAGCGGCACTAAAAGAGGATGGCCAATACATATAGCCACTAAATGCTGATACGCCGGCTAAACCTATTTTTTTTATGGTTTGCATGGGGTTTCTTTTTAGCTTTTGGAAAAAAGAAGGTGAATTATGAGTTGTCAAAGTAGGAAGTAAAGGCACAAGTTCGCCATTCTGCATGTTATTATCCTTGGTAATAGAGTAATTAAATTTTTATTTATTAATGATTTAAACCAATGATTAATAGATTCCTTTTATCATCAAGTCCTGCAATCTTCAAGGCTTTGGTATCAATCAGTTTAAAATCAGTTTCTAATGTTTCGATTTCTTCAGTGGGATATTGTCCTTTCATCGCTAAAAAAATTCCATTTTCACAGCACAAATGTTTAGTTTTATCTAAAAACTTATTCAGCTGGCTAAAGGCGCGACTGACTATGCTATTAAAACAATTTTCTGGATGATATTTTTCGACGCGCAAAGGAATGATCTCTACATTGACAATCATTAAAGTCTGTATAACATGCGTTAAGAAGTGGGTTTTTTTGCCGTTACTATCTAATAATGCAAAACGATACTGAGGATGTGTAAGTGCTAAAGGTAGACCAGGTAAGCCGGCACCTGTGCCGACATCTAAAATGTTGGGACCTTGTAAATACGGACTAATAGCAAGGCTATCAATAATATGTTTAGAAAGCATCTGCAAAGGATCACGAATACTAGTTAAATTATGTATTTGATTCCATTTATGTAATAGCATCACATATTCAATTAATTTTTTGCTAGTAATTTCCCTAATATCAAAATGATTTTGGCTTAATTGATTTAAAAGCTCGGCATGTAATTGTGTGAAATTGACCATTTAGATTTTCCGCATGAGCTTGAGGATCGTTTTTATAAAAAATTTTCTAAACCATAAACTAATTTCTTTAACGACATTACTTTTTTGCAAGCCAATAATATGCCAGGCATATAAGCATTACGGTCTATCGCTTCATGGGTGATAATAAGATTTCCGCCGATATGACCAAATAGTATATCTTGTTTAGCAAGAAATCCAGGCAGACGTAATGCATGTATCGGGACTTGATTCTTAAGCGCACCACGTGCGCCGGCTAAAGTCTCGTGAATTTTTTTGCTGCTAGGTAGTGTTTTTCTTGCGGAACTAATTAATTCAGCTGTTTTTATAGCGGTTGCAGAAGGTGCATCCAATTTATTTTCATGATGTGTTTCTACAATTTCACATTCGGGAAAATACTGCGCAGCTTGTTCAGCAAAGCGCATCATTAATAAAGCAGCTATACAAAAATTGGGGGCAATAATTCCACCTAATTTTTTTTCAGCACAAAGATTTTGTAATTCTTTTATTTGTTCGGGTAGTAAACCACTGGTACCAATTACAGGATGAACCCCGGCTAGAATTATGCTTTTAGTATTTTCAAAAACCACGGACGCGTTGGTAAAATCAATGACAATATCCGTTTTGCTGGACAATAGTGATTTTTTTAGCTCGTCGCTAGTGTGAGTTTCTGCGACTAAATCTAACGCGGGATCCTGCTTAATTGTTTTAGCAGTGATTTGCCCCATGCGGCCAGCAGCGCCATTAACAAGAATGCGAATTGACACCGTAAATTCTCCTGTTGTTGCAAGGGATGGGAGTGACTATACTCTATATTTTATGAAATTATCTAGTAAAGCAAACCTTTATCTTATCTTAGCCACCTTAATGTGGGGGATTACTTTTCCGTTGACTCGAAATGCTTTGACTGAAGTCGATCCGTTTGTATTTGTAAGCTTACGTTTTGCTTTAGCTACATTGGTTTTGTTGCCTAGTGTCTGGATTTTGTTCCATAAGACCACCCGATCTATTTTGCGCGGTAGTTTAATCATTGGCATTCTCAATGCAGGGGCATATCTTTGTCAAACCATAGGTTTAGAGACGGTGCATTCTGCACGTGCGGCATTTATTACCGGTGCGAGTGTTATATTAGTCCCTTTTCTAGCGCCTTTGTTTAAACTAGAAAAGCCGAGTCGCTTGGATTTGCTGTGCGCGGGCACAGGATTTATAGGCCTTTATGTTTTAATGGATATAAAGCATTTTTATATTGAGCATGGCGATTTATGGGTTTTTTTAGGAGCTATCTGCTTTTCCTTACAAATTACTTATCTACAACGCATTAATCAATTGATCGGTGATTATCAATTATTAGCTTTTTACCAACTCTTGTTTACTGTGCCTTTTGTATTTTTATTTACTAAGGGTCATTCTTTTAGTGCTGCTTTGCAACCGCAAGCTTTAATTGGCATCCTATTTTGTGCTGTATTTGCAACCAGTTTGGCGTATTATTTACAGAATAAGTATCAAAAATTTACCAGTGCTCCCAAAGCTGCATTGATATTTGCCTTGGAGCCGGTATTTGCTAGTGTATTTGGTGTGCTTATTAACCATGAAATGCTGGCAAAAACCACGATTGTTGGAGGCTCATTGTTGTTGTTAAGTTTAATTCTTCCAGCTTTGATAAATATGAAAAAAGAACCTGATCCTCTCATAAAATAATAGGTAATAAAATGACTAAATTAAAAACTACCTTTCTTAAAGATTATGTCCCACCTAATTTTTTGATAAATACGGTTGAATTAACTTTTAGGTTAGATGAAGATTTGACGCAAGTTAATTCTCATTTGACACTTATTTGTGATTCAGCACCAGAAAATAAAAATAAACCTCTTGTTTTACAAGGTGAGAATTGTGAATTAATTTTTATTAAACTCGATGGTCGACTTTTATCAACGCATGAATATCAACTCAAGGATAATGAATTAATTATTTTTCAAGTACCTGATCAGTTTAGCCTTGAGATTGAAAATAGAATTAAGCCTAAAGAAAATACAGCATTAAGTGGACTTTATGTTTCTAGGGGAATTTTTTGTACTCAATGTGAAGCAGAAGGTTTTCGTCGTATCACTTATTTTTTAGATCGACCTGATATTTTAGCTCGTTATAGTACTACTATTATTGCCGACAAATCAAAATATCCGATTTTATTATCTAATGGGAATAAAATCGCACAACAGAATTTAGAAAATAATCGACATTCCGTCACTTGGGAAGATCCTTTCAAAAAACCCAGTTATTTATTTGCCTTAGTTGCGGGTGATTTAGAATACATAGAAGATGAATTTGTGACTCTATCGCAGCGAAAAATAAATTTACAGATTTTTTCTGAAAAAGGTGAAAAAAATAAATGCCATCATGCAATGGATTCTTTAAAAAAAGCCATGCATTGGGATGAACAAGCGTATGGCCGCGAATATGATTTAGATATATTCATGATTGCAGTCATTGATGATTTCAATATGGGTGCCATGGAAAATAAAGGTCTGAATATTTTTAACGCACAGACCATTTTGGCAGATCCGAATTCAGCAACAGATGCAGATTATAGTTATATTACTAAAGTAGTAGGACATGAGTATTTTCATAATTGGACGGGTGATCGTATTACTTGTCGCGATTGGTTTCAATTAAGTCTTAAAGAAGGATTGACTGTTTTTCGCGAACAGGAATTTAGTGAATCTATTGGCAATCCTGCTACTGAACGGATCAATACAGTAAGACAATTACGAGCAATGCAGTTTGCAGAAGATGCAGGCCCTTTAGCTCATCCTGTGCAACCTGATTCTTATATTGAGATCAATAATTTTTATACCATGACTGTGTATGAAAAAGGCGCAGAAATTATTCGCATGATGAAGGTCTTAGTAGGTCCAGAATTATTTCGTAAAGGCATGGATGATTATTTTACTGCTCACGACGGACAAGCGGTTACGATCGAAGATTTTGTTAAATCAATTGAGAAAGGGAGTGGTTACGATCTGCAACAATTTCGTCGTTGGTATAAGCAGTCCGGAACACCTGAGTTACAGATTGATTATCATTATTCACCCGAAGAAAAAACCTTTGACTTGATCCTTAAGCAACATTGTCCTGCCACACCTGGCCAGCCGACTAAAAAACCTTTTTATATTCCTTTAGTGATGGCTTTATTAAATCCAGAAGGTCAAGCGAGTGATTTGCAACTAGTCGGTGATGATGCACTTATGGGGACGCAGTGCACATTAAAGCTTAGAGAATCTGAGCATGTTTTTCAATTTGTGAATGTTGACGCTAAACCTATTCCTTCTTTATTGAGAAATTTTTCTGCACCAGTAAAATTAAAGGTTAAATATTCCGATGAAGAACTTGCATTTTTAATGCAATCGGATACCGATGGCTTTAATCGGTGGAATGCTGCGCAGGAATTGGCGAGTCGAATTGTGTTGCGCCGTATTCAATCCTCAGCACCTATAGAAGATTTAGCCGTTAATCAATTGATTCAGGGATATAAGATTCTATTTGCCGATGATAAGCTGGACAGTAAGGATTTATTGGCAGAGTTATTAAGTTTACCTAGTGAAGCTTCTTTTGCAGAACAAATGCCTATTATTGATATCGATGGTATTCATGAGGAAAGAGAATGGTTACGTTTTCAATGTGCTAAAAAGCTAGAAAATAATTTTTTACATTGTTATCAAACTTGCTATGATTTAAAGCCTTATATATTTGATAAACAAGCGGTGACAAATCGACGTTTAGCTAATATAAGTTTAACTTACCTCATGTTATTGCAAGATCCCAATATTCATCATCTGTGTGTGGATCATTATAAAAAAGCTGATAATCTAACAAATCGGATTGTGGCATTAAGTGAAATAGTTAATCATAATTTATCGCAAAGAGACCGTTTCTTAAAAGAATTTTATGAAAAAAATTCAACTAATTCTTTAATAGTCTGTAAATGGTTAGCGATACAAGCACGCGCTCCACTGCCTGATACTCTCCATCAGGTTAAAAAATTACTGAAGCATCCTGCTTTCGATTCGAAGAATCCGAATAAAATTCGATCCTTGATTGGTGTTTTTTGTTCAGAAAATCGTAGTCAATTTCATGATCGCTCAGGTGCAGGTTATTTATTTTTAAGTGAACAAATCCAGCAGCTTGATCCTATCAATCCTCAGATAGCGGCCCGTTTAGTAAAACCTTTTACGCAATGGAAGCGCTTTGATATCGATCGTCAAATCTTAATGCGCGAACAACTAGAGAAGCTCATCAAAATACCGGGACTTTCTTCAGATGTGTATGAGATGGTAAGTAAAAGTCTGTTATAGAATATTTTATATTCTTTTTACTTGAATTTTTAAAGGTCAAATAGTCTGTTTTGCCAAAAAGATACCCACTAAGGCGATCAACATACCGATCATTTGGCTGAAGCCTAGATATTCTGAAAAGAAGTACCAACCGGCCATCGCTGCGACCATCGGTTGGATAAGCAAGGCGGTTGATGAAAAGGTAACGGGTAAATAGGGTAAGGCATAAGCAATCAATCCTTGTCCTAAAATATGCGCAAACAACGCTAAAGCAAATAAAATGATCCAAGCCATTTCCGTTTGCGGGATAGCAAGTTCGCCGGATAGGCAGGTGATGATTAATAAGGTGAGCATACTAGCAAAAGTTGATATTGCCATACTTGCAAAGGCAGTAAATTTTTTACGTGCACGATTTAATACTAATAAATAGCCGGCATAGAAAAAAGCGGTGATAAAGGCCAATCCATCACCAATGCGGATATTTTTGCTCATGTGCAAACTTGGATGAATTAAGACGGCGATACCTAAAATGGCTAATAATAAACCCATCACTAATTTTTTTTGTGGTGGTTTGCGCAAAACGATCCATCCCCATAATGCGATAATGACTGGTGCGAAGTTAGCAATTAAAGTCGAATTAGCGATGGTCGTATATTGAATAGATAAATGCCAGGTAGCCAGATCGCCGCCAAATAAAACGCCAGAAAATAATAACCAAAGATAATCTTTTAAGACCGGCGCGTGTCTATCATCGGGTCGAGTATAGCCTTGACCTATGGAAAGTAAGGTTAAAATGGGAAAGGCGATAGCCACCCGCCAAAATCCTGTTGCAATCGGGCCGACTTCGCTTAATCGGACAAAAATTGGAGCAAAACCTATCGCTATAGCACCTATCACTAAATACAGTAGAGCAAGTTTACGTTTTTTTGCTGAACCAATTCTTTTTAAATGCTTGACCATAAATTAAACTCCAATGAGAGAAACCTTCTGCTTATTTTTTAAAATAATCTACAGGCGTGTAGGCTTCTATTGTTTAATTAAAGCATAGTTTGTTGTGAGCGTATTGATAAGTTTTATACCAGCTTGATCAAGCAGAAGGTCTAGGCTTTACTGTGGTTTTTCACTAAGTTCTAAAAAAATCGTCTATGATATTAAAGTACACTTAGAAAAATCCGGACATAATAGGTAAAAATGGACAGATATAATGCGGGTTGTTTATAGGAGTTGTTATCAATTTGCCATGATTGCCATGATGTTGGGTAGCCTAAGTGCTTGCCTAGTGGGACCTGATTTTGAATCGCCTAAGTCTCCGAAGATAAATCATTACACAAAACCCCCTTGGCCTTGTAGAACTGCCAGTGCATCAGGGCATGGAGGGGGTTCGCAAGAATTTATTCAAGCTAAAATTATATCCGCAGAATGGTGGCGTTTATTTCACTCACCTAAAATAAATAAACTCATTTGCCAAGGTATTACTAACAGCCCTAATTTAAGAGCGGCACAAGCTACCTTGCGCGAAGCGCAAGAAAATTTAAGTGCGGGCATAGGAAATGGTTTGTATCCAAATATCTCAGCCCAACTGACAGCGCAGCGTGGTTCCAACACTGGATTTTTTTCGGGCAATTCTACAAATAATTCGATAACCACAACCTCAAGCGGGATTCCTTCCGCAATATTTAATCTATTTAATGCTTCATTAAATGCTTCTTATGTACTTGATTTTTTTGGAGGAATACGCAGACAAATACAAGGTTTACAATCCCAAGTTGAATATCAATATTTTGAACTTCGCGCAGCCTATCTAAGTCTCACAGCCAACATTGTGACTACGGCTATTACCATTGCTTCGTTGCATCGACAAATTTGTGTGACAAAACAATTGATACGGGAACAAGCCGCGCAATTGGCGATTATAAAAAAACAATTTAATCTCGGCGGTGTTTCGCAAATTGAGGTGGTCGCGCAACAAACCCAATTGGCGCAAACTCGAGCAACTTTACCGCCTTTACAAAAAAGTTGGGCGCAAGCGCGCCATTTACTGGCTATTTTAGTCGGTGCTTTTCCTAGTGAATGTCATATTATTCCTTCTTTGGATTTGGATGAGTTGCACTTACCGACTGAGCTTCCATTGAGTGTGCCTTCCGCTTTGGTTCGGCAAAGACCCGATGTACGTGCCGCTGAAGCGTTATGGGGGGCAGCTAATGCTCAACTAGGTGTTGCCACGGCTAACTTATACCCACAATTTGCGTTGACTGGTTCTTGGGGTAGATCTAGTTCAGTTGGAAGTCAATTATTTAACGCGCAAAGCAACTTATGGAATATTGGTGGGGGATTACTTCAACCACTATTTCGAGGTGGTGCTTTAATCGCTGAACGTCGTGCGGCTATTGCTGCTTATGATGCTGCTGCTGCCCAGTATCGAGAAGTCGTACTGAAAGCTTTTCAAAATGTAGCGGACACCTTACGAGCTATTGAAGCAGATGCTCGAGAAATGCGCGCTCAAAAACAGGCCGAATCAGCTGCTTATGCCAATTTATATTTAGTGAAACAACAATTTTTTCTAGGCGGAGTTAGTTATCTTTCCTTATTAGATGCACAACGACAATATCAGCAAACGCGTATTGGTTCTGTTCAAGCTGAAGCCAGTCGATATGCAGATACAGCCGCTTTATTTCAAGCTTTGGGTGGTGGATGGTGGAACGCGAATTGTCCAGTAGAGGATCACAGCCGTGCATAGATTAAAAAAGCATTTTAATAGACCTATGATCATTATGTTGATTAGTGTCAGCGTGCTTTTTATTCTGATTTTTGGATATCAATACATTAAGCATCTCTTGATTCGACATGCGATGCAAAAAAATACTGCACCCGTCATGACTGTTTCGGCGATGCGCGTTGAATATTCATGGTGGCAACCCAAGATTTTGACTTACGGCAGTATGCGTGCAGTAAACGGAGTTTATGTTACCACTGAATTAGCGGGATTAGTGCGTGCGGTTTATTTAAAACCAGGCGCAGAAGTGAAAGAAGGCGATCTTTTAGTACAACTCAATGCTGATTCAGATGTGGCTTTATTGCATTCACTAGAAGCGCAAGAGAAATTAGCAGAAATTATATATCATCGTGATAGTGCACAATTTGCTGTGAAAGCGATTAGTAAGGCCGTGCTTGATACGGATGAACAGAATCTAAAAAATCTGCAAGCACAAGTGGCGCAACAAACAGCTATAGTTGCTAAAAAAACCTTAAAAGCACCCTTTAGTGGCCGTTTAGGTGTTTCGACGGTGAATGTAGGACAATATCTGAATCCAGGTGATCAAGTCGTCACTTTGCAAGCCTTAGATCCACTGTATGCTGATTTTTTTATTCCACAGCAGAAGTTAGCGCAATTACAGATAGGATCGATAGTTAACATACGGGCAGATACCTATCCAGATAAAATTTTTACTGGAAAAGTAACGACCATCAATCCTATTGTGGATGTAAATACACGGAATGTGCAAATTGAAGCGACCATCGATAATCCACAGTCTGAACTATATCCTGGTATGTTTGTTTCAGCTGAAGTACAAACCAGCCCACTTAAACAATATTTAACTCTGCCGCAGACCGCGATTAGCTTTAACCCTTATGGAGAGATAGCTTATATTGTGCAACAAAAAGGGAAAGATAAAAATGGAAAGCCGCAACTAAGCGTACTACAAACTTTTGTGACAACAGGCGAAAAACGTGGTGATCAAATTGCAATTTTGGATGGTTTAAAAGCAGGTGAAATGATTGTAACTAGCGGGCAACTCAAACTTAAGAATGGCAGTATCGTGGTAATCAATAATTCAGTGGTGCCAAACAATAATCCTGCACCTATAGCTATTGATGAATAAACTAACGGATTAGTTTAGGGACAGCGGTTTTTATGCGCTTTACGGATATTTTTATTCAGCGACCTGTATTAGCAACCGTGATTAGTTTATTAATCTTGGTGTTAGGAATACGTTCGTTAACTTTGCTGCAAGTTCGACAATATCCTTACACAGAAAATGCTGTCATAACGATTTCTACAGTATATACTGGTGCCGATCCTGCTTTAATTGCAGGATTTATCACTACGCCTCTAGAAAACTCTATTGCGCAGGCGCAAGGAATTGATTATTTAACATCAAGTAGTACACAAGGTAGCAGTTCGATACAAGCTAATTTGTTGCTGAATTATGATCCCAATAAAGCATTAACTGAAATTAATACCAAAGTAAATGCTGTTCTCAATCAATTGCCTAAGCAATCTCAACAACCGACATTAAGTATTGCTATCGGCGAAACCATCGACTCGATGTATATCGGTTTTTATAGTCCTAAGTTAGCGAGCAATCAAATTACTGATTATCTAACGCGCGTGGTACAGCCGAAATTACAAGCCGTAACGGGTGTTCAGCAAGCTGAAATCGTGGGCCAACATTTATTTTCTCTTCGTGCTTGGTTGGATCCCGCTAAATTAGCTTCTTATGGTTTAGGTGCCGATGACGTAGCGAATGCTTTAGCAAACAATGATTTTATTGCGGCTGCTGGACGTACTAAGGGCGATATGGTCACTGTTAATTTAACTATAAACACAGGTTTAAACAATGTAGAACAATTTCAAAATTTAATTGTCAAAGCACAAAATGGTGCCATTATACGTTTGAAGGATGTTGCTAAAGTGACGTTAGGTTCGCAAAGTTATGATACCGCCGTAAAGTTCGATAATAAACCGGCAGTGTATATAGGTATTAAAGTTGCACCGACGGCAAACGTACTTTCTGTTATAAAAAATATACGAAAAGCTATGCCGGACATTACTGCTCAATTGCCGCAAGGATTGAACGGAAAGATTGTTTATGATGAAAGTCGTTATATCAATAGCTCTATTCATGAAGTGATGACCAGCTTGATAGAAGCTTTAGTGATCGTTACGTTAGTTATCTTTTTATTTTTAGGTTCCATTCGTTCAGTGGTTATACCGGTTATCGCAATGCCTCTATCCTTAATAGGAGCATTCTTTATTATGCTGTTATTGGGTTATACCATCAATTTACTCACCTTGTTAGCCTTGGTATTAGCGATAGGTTTAGTGGTTGATGATGCAATTATTGTGGTAGAAAATATTTATCGGCATATCGAATCAGGTCAATCTCCCTTTGAAGCAGCTATCAAAGGGGCACGAGAGTTAGCGATTCCTATTATTTCAATATCGGTTGTTTTAATTGCGGTTTATGTGCCGATAGGTTTTATGGGAGGATTAACCGGTGCACTGTTTACTGAATTTGCGTTTACTTTAGCAGGAGCAGTTGCAATTTCTGCGATTGTTGCCTTAACGCTTTCTCCGATGATGTGTTCACTCTCTTTAAAACCTAGTGTTAAAGATCAACATAGAGGTTTTGTTGGTTTCATTGATGCTAAATTTGATAAGTTACGTGAATTTTATGAGCGGCTTTTACATAGTTCACTGAATAATGTACGAGTCACCATCGTATTTGCATTAATTATTTTAAGTAGTATTTATTTTTTGTATGCAACTTCTAAAAATGAGTTAGCCCCTCAAGAAGATCAAGGAATTATTATTAGCTTGCTGACTGCAGCACCTAATGCGACATTGCAGCAAACGCAACTCTATTCTAAACAAGTGTTCAAAATTTTTGAATCTTACCCTGAAACCGATCATATTTTTCAAATAGAAGGTGTTAATGGACTCAATACAAGCATTGGTGGAATGGTTTTTAAACCTTGGAACGAGCGCAAACGAACGACTAATCAATTACAACCACAGATACAACATTTATTTGATGGTATAGCAGGAGCACGCGTGGCAGCGTTTCAAAAACCATCTTTACCAGGGGGAGGAAGTGGACTACCTGTGCAGTTTGTTATAACCACTACCGATGATTACTTTAAATTGAATGACATTTCGCAGGCTTTATTAGATGAAGCGCGTAAAAGTGGCTTATTTGTTTATTTAGATAGTGATCTCAAATTAGATAAGCCTCAAACAAGCATACAACTCGATCGCGATAAAGCATCACTACTCGGTTTAACGATGGCCGATGTGGGAGATTTATTAGCTTCTGCGATGAGTGAAAATTATATTAATTATTTTAATTTTGATGGTCGTTCTTACCAAGTTATTCCGCAAGTGATGCGAGGTTATCGTTTGAATGCCGATCAACTACTTAATTATTATTTAAAAATTCCCAATGGCTCGGTAATCCCTTTGTCGACGATTGCCCGATTAAAAACTATTGTAGTGCCAGAATCAATTAATCATTTTCAACAACTGAATTCAGCTACTATTTCTGCGGTTTCTTTTCCCGGCGTGACTATGGGCGATGCACTAAAAGGGTTGCAACAAATAGCTAAAAAAATATTTCCTGAAAATTACACTGTGGATTATGCCGCACAATCACGTCAATATCAGCAAGAAAGTAGCGCGTTGATTTTAACCTTTTTCTTAGCTTTAATTATTATTTTTCTTTGTTTAGCGGCACAATTTGAAAGTTTTCGTGATCCATTAATTATTTTAGTGAGTGTGCCAATGTCAATTTGCGGTGCACTAATTTTTATCAGTTTAGGTGTCGGTGGAGCCAGTTTAAATATTTATACTGAAGTGGGCTTGGTGACATTAATTGGCTTAATTAGTAAACATGGAATTTTGATTGTGCAATTCGCTAATGACCTACAACAAGAAGGACATAAAAAACATGAAGCGATACAGATGGCCGCGGGCATTCGGCTTAGACCCATCTTAATGACTACGGCTTCGATGGTTTTAGGTGTTATTCCATTAATTTTAGCAACTGGAGCGGGTGCGATTAGTCGTTTTAATATTGGCTTAGTGATCGCTTCCGGGATTTCTATCGGTACTTTATTTACTTTATTTGTCGTTCCTGCCATGTATCTACTATTGGCTCAGGATCATCAAGCACAGTCTGTAAGGAACATGACGGATGATCCGATATTGGATGGATAGGTCTATTTATTTGAGATATCTAACAAGAGTTGTTAAGCTTTAGCAAATATGAATCTTTTATAGGGATGTAGGTATGAGATTCAAGGTAGTTATTTTCTCCTTGTTAGTTTTAGGTGTTAGTTGTCCTGCTTTGGCTGCTGCTGGAATCTATGTCAGGGATAGGGCCTATGAGCAAGAAATTATGCTTGAACAGGTTAATAGAATGGATTGGTTGTCTAGTAGGAATCAATCCGGCGGTTTTGATCAACCTTGTGGTTGGGTTTGTCGAATTAATGTAAGTGGTTGGATGAATACCGATGCTTATATAACTAATACTCCTCCTGTTTTTTCGGCTGTGACTCCATTTACAGATTTTAATTCGTTATTAATGACACCTTTTTATCTTACAAGCGGTAGAGCCAGTGATCTCATACTGAATAATGCTAATTTGTTTATAGATACGCGCGTGAATAATTGGATGAAAGCAAATATGTCATTTGTATATACATCCTTAAGCGGATTTCAGGGTGCTCAAGGTGTATATCAGATACCGAACTCATTCTTAATCTATCGACCAATAAGCAGAACTAATCTTGATACTGCCTACGCAACATTACAGCACTTTAATGTCTCACCCGTCTATTTACGGGTAGGTAAAGAATATGTCCCTTTTGGAAATTATGATCCCTATAGTTTTGTAAACAGTGAAAATCCTACTCAATTGCTGAGCGAAATAAACGCAACAACCGCTCAGTTGGGTTTTACCATGCCTAGTGGGTTGTACGGTTCTATATACACTTTTGCAGGTCAGCCTAGGCTGGCGGATGGAGGTTCGACACATCATATCCAAAATGGTGGTGTTAACTTAGGCTATACCTACAGTGATTTTATCAGTAGCTTTACTATAGATGGTGGATATATTGGCAGTATTACGGATACTAATTTTTTATCCTCTTATTATACAAATAGCAACATAGAAGTTGCTTTTACTACTCCTTTTCCTAATCCAAATCAAACAAATATTCCTGGCTTGCCTAATCAAAAAGCACCAGCCTATAACGTTAATGCCGAGTTTCAGTGGGGACCTTTAGATTTTAATGGTCACTATATTGCTACGACCAGAGATTTTAGGAAACCATTTTTTTTAGCTTTTCCTCTGCCTATTCCGCCTAATCTACTACCCTTATATACTTTTAAAAAGCCAAAGCTATGGGGCTTCGAGTTGGGCCTTACTTTTTCAGCGATTGCTAATCAGACCAGACTTGCGGTCGGTTATCAAGCAACCAAGCATTTAGCGGGAATTTTACCAAGTAAACGAATTTATGTTGATTACCTTATGAATATAAATCAATGGTTTGATGTTGGAGTGGCGATATTCCAAAACAAAGATTACAGTCTTTCTGAGGGCCAAGTGATTGGTTCAAATGGTAATGTGCTGGTTATTGGCGGCTCAGGTAATAAATCCACCGTAGGCCAGATACGCGCCAGTGTTAAATTCGCTTAACTATCAATTAAACTTAAATTTTTATAGTTATATTTAAAAAAATTGATAGAGTTGATTTTTAGTTTGAGGATTTAGATATCTTGAAACAGCTCTACGACGTTGCCAATTTTTCAAATAAATATTAGCTAATTGTGCGTCGTGAATAATTACTAAATTTTCCGCATTTTTATTTTGTGCTGCTTTTGTAAAGTTAAATGAGCCCGTAATCACCTCTTTTTCGTCAATAATCATGATTTTATTGTGCGCAATGGCGGGTTTATAATCGATCCAACAAGGGA
>JBARFJ010000033.1:0-24676 GCA_049797115.1 Candidatus Aquirickettsiella sp.
GGCCTAATCATTCTTGGACTTTACTCATAGAAGAAATGACTCGTCAGGGAGTGAGTGTTTTTATTCCTTGGGGGAATGAAAATGAAAGAAAAAATGCTAATCGACTGACTAATAAACACCCTCTAGCACAAGTGTTACCTTTTTTAAGTCTGAGTGAGCTGGCGGCAGTTTTAGCGCATGCTAAAGCAGTCGTTGCAGTAGATACAGGCTTAAGTCATTTGTCTGCAGCTTTAGGAGTTCCAACGATTGTTCTCTATGGTCCTACTAATTCTTCATTGATAGGAACAATAGGCCCTTCGCAATGCCATATCAAAATGGCAGTTAATGGGAATAGTGAGCAAGTTAATAATACTATAGTCTTAAAAAAAATAACCGATAATTTGCTAGGTTTTTTGACACTCTAGTTAATTTAGACTACAAAATTTTTATTTTCTCAGTGTGATATTTTTCGAACAGACTGAGTGTTTAATTTTATGTATGAGGAATGCGAATTGAACGATAACAGAGATAAAAATTCAAATGCGATGAGTATCCTGAAAATTGCTATTCCAGCACCTTTACATCAATATTTTGAGTATCTGGCGCCCATTGACTTTCCATTAACGCGATTAAAAAAAGGTTTACGTATACTCGTACCTTTTGGTAAGCAGAAAAAAATTGGTTTTTTAATGGAAATTAGCGAAGAATCAGTTTGGCCAAAATCTCAGCTCAAACAAGCACTTGCAATTCTTGATGAGGTCCCGCTTTTACCAGATTCTATTCAAGAATTATTAGAATGGACAAGTCGTTACTATCATTGCCCGATCGGTGAAGTATTTGCTAATGCTATGCCGCATGCATTGCGTACAGGAAAAGAGCCTAAAAAGCTTAAAAATCCTATTAAGAAACTGACTGAAGAAATTAACAAAGAAGATAAACCCTCTATCGCTGTTAAGAATAATTTAAATTTATCGGAACAAGTTCAATTAAATAGTCATCAGCAACAAGCTATTGGGAGTATCATTAATTCATTAGATAAATTTCAAGCTTTTCTCTTAAATGGCGTGACAGGGAGTGGAAAAACAGAAGTTTATTTGGAAGTAATACAAGCCGTACTTGATCGGGGTGCGCAAGCATTAGTATTAGTTCCAGAAATTGGTTTGACACCCCAAATGTTAGCCCGTTTTCGAAATCGTTTCTCAGTTCCATTGGTATTGTTTCATTCTAAATTAACCGATAAGCAGCGTTTAGAAAATTGGTTACTGTCTAAATCAGGTAAAGCATCTATTATCATAGGTACTCGCTCAGCTTTATTTACCCCTTTGTTACACCCTGGCGTTATCATAATTGATGAAGAACACGATAGTTCTTTTAAACAGCAAACAGGGTTACGTTACCACGCTCGAGATTTGGCCTTAGTTCGTGGCCGTTTAGAAAGCATACCGGTTGTACTGGGTTCAGCGACAGCATCTTTAGAAAGCATTTTTAATGCAAGCCAAAATCGTTATCAAATATTGCACTTACCTGATAGAGCAGGATTCGCTATTCAACCTACATTTCATTTTATTGATTTACGTCATCAAAAGCTCGATCAAGGATTTTCTCCAGCATTATTACAAACCATAAAAAAACACTTGCATAATCAAGGCCAAGTTCTTTTATTTTTAAATCGACGTGGTTTTTCACCAATAACTATTTGCCATGACTGCGGATGGACAGCAGATTGTCCACGTTGTGAACAAAAAATGAATTTTCATAAAAAACCGGCTCATTTACAGTGTCATTATTGCGGCTATCGACGTCCTTTAGATGCTTGCTGTCCGGCATGCCAAGGTCAACAATTATTTGCTTTGGGTCAAGGGACACAACGTTTAGAACAAACCTTACAAAAATATTTTCCTGGCATCGGAATTGTTCGGATTGATCGAGATAATACGCAACGTAAAGGAAGTTTAGATAAGTTATTAAAAAATATTCATGAAGGTGGAAGTCAGATTTTGATTGGAACACAAATGTTAGCGAAAGGACATCATTTTCCTAATGTTACTTTAGTGGGTATTTTAGAAGCAGATAATGGTTTGTTTAGTGCAGATTTTCGTGCTTTGGAACATACTGGCCAATTGTTAATGCAAGTAGCAGGTCGATCCGGACGGGCTGATAAACCTGGAGAGGTATGGATTCAAACCTATCATCCAGAGCATCCTTTGTTAAACCATTTGTTAGAACAAGGTTACCTTAGCTATAGTGAAATATTACTACAAGAAAGAAGGGTCTCTCTATTACCTCCTTACAGTTATTTAGCACTTATGCATGCTGAAGCCTTAAGTTCAACCTATCCACTTGATTTTTTAAATGAAGTAAAAAATCAGGCTGAATTAGTTGGGGAAGAAATCAGCCTACTAGGGCCAGTCCCTTCCTTACATCCTCGTCGAGCGGGCTACTATCGCTATCAATTATTGTTACAGGCAAAACGACGTAATGTTTTACAGAGCTTATTAGAACAGATTATTAAACCTATTAGTCTTCTTGCTAGTGCTCGTAGAGTTCGCTGGTCGCTTGATGTCGATCCTATTGAGATTTTTTGATTAAAAGTGCTTTCTTTCGCCTTAAGTAAAGCGCTAGAATAGTCAAATAATGAACTAAAATGTAATCTATTTTATGACTATAAGTGTGTTTGATTTGTTCTCGATTGGTATAGGTCCTTCAAGCTCACATACTGTAGGGCCTATGAAAGCGGCTTGTGCCTTCGTGGAAAATCTGGTTCAGGATAATGGATTATTAAATCAAGTAAGCCGTTTACAGGTTGAGTTGTTTGGTTCGCTAGCGTTAACTGGCCGTGGCCATGGTACGGATATTGCCGTTTTGAATGGCTTAGAAGGACTGCTTCCGGAAACAGTTAATCCCGATGAAGTTGCCCCACGCGCTCAGTCAATTATTGAAAATTGCACAATTCAACTGGCAGGGAAAAAAAATATCTCATTTTTTGCGAAAACCGATTTATTGTTTCTACAAAAGGAATTGCTCCCATTGCATACTAATGGCATGCGTTTTAGTGCCTTTAGTACGAAAGCTTCTCTTTTACATAGTCAAATTTATTACTCCATTGGAGGTGGCTTTATCGTTACTGAACAAGAATTTGGTCAACAGCATAAAGATGCAATTCCAGTGCCTTATCCTTTTTCTACCGCCATGGAGCTGTTTACTATTTGTAAAAAAAATAACTTAACCATTTCAGATCTTATGTTAGCTAATGAACAACAATTGACCCCTAATAGAGAAATACGTACTGATTTGTTGAAAATAGCGGATATCATGCAAGCCTGTATTGATAAAGGTTGTCATGCCAAGGGAATATTACCGGGTGAGCTTAGCGTCAAACGCCGGGCGCCTAAACTTTTCAGTAAAATGAGTAATCAAGCAATTTCGAAATTAGCAACGTTTCCAGGCTCATTGTTATGGCCAACTATTTACGCGATGGCAGTTAATGAGGAAAATGCAGCTGGAGGTCGCGTGGTGACTGCGCCAACGAATGGTGCGGCAGGTATTATTCCTGCAGTATTAACCTATTATCGTCGTTTTTATGAGAATGCTAGTGAACAATCGGTCACTGATTTTTTATTGACTGCTGGTGCCATCGCTTTACTTTATAAAATGAATGCATCGATATCCGGTGCAGAAGTTGGTTGTCAGGGTGAAGTGGGTGTGGCTTGCTCTATGGCGGCAGGAGCGTTGACAGCAGTTTTAGGCGGTGCGCTAGAACAAATAGAAAATGCTGCTGAAATGGCGATGGAACATCATTTAGGATTAACATGTGACCCAGTAGCCGGGTTAGTCCAAATTCCTTGTATCGAACGCAATGGCATAGGTGCGGAAAAAGCAATTAAATTGGCTTATTTAGCTTTGATGGAAGATGGAAAAAATAAAAAAGTATCTTTAGATAAAGTCATCGAAACCATGTTTGCCACCGGAAAAGATATGATGGCTATCTACAAGGAAACCTCTTTAGGTGGTTTGGCAAAGACGCTTGCTGTTAATATCCCCGAATGTTAGCTTCTCTGATATCTAATTTTAGTTATTTTTTCCTTAATGATCGCGCTTTGTATAGCGCACGTAAGGTTAAAACAGGACCTGAAAGGGCATAGCAGAAAAAAATTAGAAATAATATTTTAGGTGGATCCAGTGAAATGCCAACAAAAACTAAAACTACCAATAAAATAGCGACAAAAGGAACACGTCCTTTGAGATCAATTTCTTTAAATGAATAATAACGTACATTACTTACCATTAAAATAGCAATGATGATCGCTAATATAGCCGTCATCATACTGACTATATCACCTAGAATTTCTGAATCCACACATAGCCATACCATACTTGCTAGGACACCTGCAGCAGCAGGAATAGGTAATCCTTGAAAATAACGTTTATCAGCGACCAATACCTGTGTATTGAAACGTGCTAAACGTAATGCACCAGCCGCTGCAAATATAAATGCGGCTAACCAACCTAATTTACCTAATCCTTCTAAAGACCAACTATAAATAACCAGGGCTGGTGCGACACCAAAAGAAACCATATCCGATAAACTATCTAATTCAGCACCAAAAGCACTTTGTGTATTGGTTAGGCGTGCAACACGACCATCAAAAAAATCCATAATCATAGCCACAAAAATAGCAATCGCCGCATAATTAAAATAACCTTCCATGGCAGTGACGATGGCATAAAAACCTGCGAATAAACCGGCGATGGTAAACAAATTTGGCAGTAAATAAATTCCACGACGACGATAAGCTAATCTTTCGCCCTCTTCATGATCACCATGGTTACTCGCTTTATCCTCAGAAGTAGCTAATTTTTCTTCAATAGACTGGAAAAGTTTTGCGTCATTTAAGTTATTCATACAGAAATTCCTTGCAAGGATTTTAGTCGATAAATGATCTCAAGTGCTTCTTTGGGAGCCAATTGATCGGGATCTATTTCCTCGAGTAGTGTCATAATACCAGGGTTGGTTGGAAGTTGTTGAGAAGTAGTGGGTGGGTTTAGTTTATGGGGTTTTGCATGCATAGAATTAATTTCAAGCTCAGTAAGTTTTTTTCTGGCGCGCTGAATAACTGGTTTAGGGACGCCTGCTAACTGTGCTACTTGTAGTCCATAACTTTGATTCGCGGGTCCTTCCTTGACAGTGTATAAAAATACGATGCTATCATTGTGTTCTCTTGCATCGACATGACAGTTGTCTATAACTGTGTTTTCTTCAGCCAAGCCCGTCAACTCGAAATAATGAGTAGCAAATAAGGTATAAGCTTTAACATAAGTTGCTAAATATTCAGCACAAGAAAAAGCTAACGCAAGTCCGTCAAAAGTACTGGTGCCGCGTCCAATTTCATCCATAATAATTAAGCTTTGCTCAGTTGCATTATGCAAAATGGAGGCAGTTTCTGTCATTTCAACCATAAAGGTTGAACGACCACTAGCAAGATCATCAGCAGCTCCGATTCGGGTGAAAATGCGATCAATGGGGCCTATCGTAGCGCTTTTTGCAGGAACAAAACAACCTATCATTGCTAATAAGCAAATTAAAGCGGTTTGTCGCATATAAGTTGATTTTCCACCCATATTTGGGCCTGTAATGATTAATAAACGTTTTCCAGGAGTTAAATGACAATTATTTGCGATAAAAGGAGAGTCTAGGGTTTGTTCGATAACTAAATGTCGACCCTTGTTAATATCGATGCCTGGATTTTTACTTAATAAAGGACATGTTAAATTGAGTGTTGTCGCACGTTCTGCAAAGCATACTAGCACGTCTAACTCGGCTATGGCATTGACAGTGTTTTGTAAGTCAGTTAAGTAAATGGCTAGCTTATCAAGTAATTCATCATAAAGTTTTTTTTCCAAGTTTAAAGCCCTAGAACGGGCGCTTAAGGCTTTATCCTCAAATTCCTTTAACTCAGGTGTAATAAAACGTTCTGCATTAGTCAGTGTTTGCCGACGAATATAGTGTGGGGGCACAAGTTTGGCTTGTCCACGACTTATTTCGATGTGATAACCATGTACGCGATTAAAACCAACTTTCAGTGTACTAATACCGGAAAGTTCTCGTTCACGTTTTTCTAAATCAATCAGATATTGTCCAGCATGATCGCTTAGATTCTGTAGCTCATCAAGTTCAGCATGATATCCTTTAGCGATCATACCCCCTTCACGAGTAACGGCAGGAGGGTGTTCGACAATTGCTTGCTGCAATAAACGGAATAACTCTGGAAATGTCTTAATGTATTGACTTAATGATATAAGCAATACGGGTTTTTTTTCAGAGATTTGAGTTTTTAAACTAGGAGCAAGTTTATTATGAATGTCTGGCAAAATGGCTAAGCCCAGACGTAATTGGCTTAAATCGCGAGGCCTCGCGGATTTTAATCCGACCCGGGTAATAATACGTTCAAGATCACCTAATGATTTTAACAATGAATGTAAACTGATATAGGATGACGTAGCTAATAAATCTTTAGTGGCGCTTTGCCGCGCTTCTATGCTAAGTACCTTACGTAAAGGTCGATGCAGCCATCGATTAAGTAAACGACTTCCCATGGGCGTTGCCGTTCTGTCTAGGATGGACATCAAAGTATTACTTTTCTCGCCCTGTAAATTGACCGTTAACTCTAAATTACGTCGGGTGATAGCATCTAATACAATACTTTCTTCGCGTCTTTCTATGCGTATCGGCTGAATATGTTTTAATTGAGCACGTTGTGTGTCTTTGACATAATTTAATAAACAACCTGTCGCCTGTACAGCTAAAGGTAAATCCTGGCAGCCAAAACCGCTTAGATCGCGCACTTGAAATTGTTGAGTTAATAAATGAGTTGCCGTATTTAAATCAAATTCCCAGGACGGGCGGCGGCGGATAGTTTTATAAGGTTTTAATATTTGTTCGGCTTTATATTCTTCGCTGATTAAAAGTTCAGTGGGATTGAGTCGTGCTAATTCACTTGCAAGCGCTTCCTTGCCCGTAATCTGTAGAATGTGAATTTGCCCACTTCCCATATCAAAATAAGAAAGACCAAATTGTTCATTGTGGTTATATAGAGCAAGTAATAGATTTTGATTATCTTCTAATAATGCTTCATCGCTAAGTGTACCGGGTGTAATAATACGTGTTACCTGTCTTTCCATAGGACCTTTGGATAGATTCGAATCACCTATTTGTTCGCAAATAACAATCGATTCACCGAGTTTTACCAATTTGGCTAAATAGGTTTCGACGCTATGAAAAGGTACACCTGCCATGGGAATGTCTTGACTAGCAGATTGCCCTCGCTTGGTTAAAGTTATATTTAATAATTTTGCGGCTTTGATGGCATCTTCATAAAATAATTCGTAAAAATCTCCCATACGATAAAATAACAATTTATCTTTATGCTGGGCTTTTAATTCTAGATATTGACGAATCATCGGCGTATGGTGAGCTAAATCAATGCTATTTTTCATAAGACCTCATGCAAAACCTTTGCTTCTTATTGGGTAGGTTTATTAATTTTAACGTTTGCAATGTAATTATTGGAAAAGCTTTTTAAAAGCTAGAATTAATATCTTGAAAAATTTCCTTTTTGTTGATTTAATAAGTTAGTGTAACCAAAATGTAAATTTAATAATACTCTTCGCACTTGAATTTTTATTTGCATGTCCTCAACTCCGCAATCTTATGGTTGCTGTATACACGCAGATGGCTGCCTGGTCGCGGCATTTGCCAAAAATCTGTGAGTATATACCGTTTTAAGAAGTATGGTTAGTCGCTGATTGAAAAGCTAGCTTGCTCTAATGTCGCTAGTTGAGGGTTTTTGGTGATGCACAAGAAAATATTAATTTTATCATTTATTTTTTCAGATAGTTTTATTTTAAGAAATTGATAGAGTTGATAAGCTAAGGCTTCGATAAGTTTAAAAGACCGATTATCGCAGAACTGCTGCAACTCATCCGCTAGGTTGGCGTAGCAGATGGTATTCATTAAATTATCGTTGGTACAGGCATCAAGCAAACTATCAAAGCCTAATTTTAATTGTAAAGTAACTTTTTGCGGTAAGTGCCGTTCTTCGGCTGTATGGCCTAATTTAACGTGTAAGTTTAGTTTTTCTAGTATTAATTGAGAATTCATGTGCGAAAAGCATAGCAAACTAACGTAAGTTTGGCTACCATAACTCCATTCTGTTTATATGAGAGTTAAGAAAAATAATAAGAGGTCCTTATGGGTTATATTGACAAAACGCTCTTGCCGGATGAAAAAGTTATATATCGTAGTCATCCACATTGGATAGTTGTATTTAGATCGCTAATTGGTTTGATTTTAATTGCCGCTTTTTTGATGATGGGGGCTCGACATACTCTATTGATCATCTGTCTTTTTTCTTTATTAGGTTTAGCGGCTTGCATTTCTGGTATGATCGTTTACTACTCCTCTGAATTTGGCATAACAGATAAACGAGTCATCATGAAATCAGGCTTTATAAGTCGTTATGCTTTTGAAAATTCATTAGATCGGATTGAAGGAGTAGAAATTAATCAAAGCATTATGGGTCGTATTTTAGATTATGGCTCGATTCGTATTCGTGGAGTTAGTGGGACCAATGAGTTATTTTCTGCAGTTCGTTATCCATTTAGATTTCGATATAAGATATTAGAAGAAATTGAGCGACAAAAAACTAAATATTTTATTTGAAATTATTTTTCCATTGACGAAGATAAGCGAATATTTCAATGGGAGTTGCAAGTTTTTTTCCGGTTCTTTTTTCTATGCGCATTTTTATTTCTGGATTATTACAACGTAAAAAAGGATTGGTTAAACGTTCTTCAGCTAAGAGACTAGGGACACTCGGTAGATTCTTTTGACGCAATTCCCTAGTTTTTTCTAAGCGTTCTTTAATGTGAGTATTATTAGGCTCTATTGCTTGCGCAAAATGAAGGTTGGCAAGTGTATATTCATGACCGCAATAAATCTGTGTTTCATCCGGAAGCTGAGCCAATTTACTCAAAGAATTTAACATTTGTTCGGCGGTACCTTCAAATAATCGACCACAACCTGCTGTAAATAAGGTGTCTCCACAGAATAGAAGATGATTTTCAGTGTAAGCAATATGCCCTAAGGTATGTCCAGGAATAGCAAGCACTTCAAAAGTTGGCCAATTGGGTAATTCAATTTTGTCACCTTCCTCGATTGGGTTACTTACTCCAGCTATTTTTTCTTTTGCGGGTCCAAATACAGGAACTTGATGTAGTTTTAAAATAGAACGGATACCATTAGTATGATCCCAATGATGGTGCGTGATGAAGAGTGCATCAAGTTTAAGATGTAACTGTTTTAATTGCGCTAAAACGGGTTTTGCTTCGCCTGGATCGACAATGATACAATGTTTTGTTTCTTCATTGATAAGACACCAAATATAATTATCCTTAAAAGCTAAAATAGGTAATATTTGTATCGTCATAATCTCTCCTCAAGATTCTTTTATTTTTGTTAATTGACATCCCTAGAACAGTTAACCAACAAGGTAAATTTAATATAATTTTGATTTAGTGGTTATTGATCTATGCGTTGTCTTGATGCTTGATGTCGACGTTCGCGCCGCTTGCCTGCTTCTTCATAACGTCTTATTTCATCTTTCGTCTCGGGAATAACTTTGGGAACATGCGCAGGACGTCCATGCTCATCGGTGCCTACAAAAGTAAAATAGGCAGATACGATATGACGTCGTGTACCAGTACGATAATCTTCGGCAAGTACACGTACTCCGATTTCCATTGAACTGGTCCAACTACGGTTAATAGCAGCTTGAAAAATTAAAATATCTCCACGAGTTGCTGGCTGCAAAAAATGCATAGCATCCACAGAAACAGTCACGCAAGATCTTTGACTATGTCTCTCAGCAACGACAGAAGCGACTCTATCGAGAGTAGACATCACTAAGCCACCAAAAACGGTTTCTGTTGAGTTCAAATCATTAGGAAATATTTTATAAGTATGATCATGCACAGCCGATGCCGAAACGGTTTTTTCTTGTGGTATAGTCATTAGCTACCTCAACTTTTTTTGTCATTGAAAAAAATATTATAACCATTAATATAAATACATCTTATATTGTCTGACCAATATTTTCACCAAATTTCATTTTATTTCCTGATAAATGAGTTAACCATTTCATACGATTGGGAGCGAATAAAATAATAACTGTGGAACCTAATTGAAATTGCCCAATCTCTTGCCCTTTGAGTAATGAAATTTTGTTATCAAGATAATGCCAATGATAAATATGCCGCTTAGAAGCAGGAGCGATAGTTCCTTCCCATGTCGTACTGATGCTGCCAACAAGCATAGCGCCGACTAAAATAACTGCCATTGGACCTATAGGTGTAGAAAATAAGGTAATAACCCGCTCATTACGAACAAATAAATTTGGAAGTTCAGTGGTAGTTTGAGCATCTACTGAAAATAAGCGTCCTGGAACATAAATCATTTCTTTCAATTCGCCACTATAAGGAATATGTACGCGATGATAATCTTGGGGAGCTAAATATAAAGTTGCAAATTCTCCTCCTTGAAACTGCGCGGCTAATTTCGCAGAACCACCTAATAAAGCTTGTAAGTTATAGTTTATTTTTTTGGCTTGAATAAGCTGATTTTTTTTAATATCCCCAATTTGACTAATAGTGCCATCAACAGGGGATACGATATCTGCAGCATTACCGGAAATTGGACGTTTTTCGGGTTTTAAAGACCGCGTAAAAAAATGATTAAAATTAATATAGTGTTCGGGATTTTCTTCCAGCGCTAACGTCATATCGACATTATAATGCCGTATAAATCCATGGATTAATCTATTTTTAATCCAAGTCTGTTTGCAGTTTGCCATCCATCCGGCAAAGCGGGATAGACTATGCTGGGGTAATAATGATTGATAACGGGTATGCAATTAATTCTCCTTAGCAAGTGAAATATTTGACCATTATAGCGCGCTCATTTTACTTCATGAAAGTCTGGACTATAGTTTTTTTATGGATACCGAAGTATTAATTGTAGGCGCAGGGCCCACTGGTCTGATGATGGCCTGTCAGCTATTGCGTTATGGCGTTCAATTTAGAATTTTGGATAAGCAAAAGGATCGAGCGAATGAATCGCGCGCGTTTGCTATTCAAGCTAAATCGATGGAAATATTTCAGAATTTAGGATTTGTTGATAAGTTTCTTAAACTAGCACGTTCCAACGTGGATTTTGCTTTTTTTATTAATGGAAAGAAGCAAGTAGAAATCAATTTTCAGTATTTTCAGCATCAGGATACTCCTTTCCCTTCCATTTATTTTCTCCCTCAAACGGAAACGGAAGGTATATTAATTGAGTTCTTAGAAAAAAAAGGTATTTATATTGAACGCCAAAAAGAATTAATTACTTTTACTCAAGATATTAAGTGTGTGCAGGCAACTATTAAAGACAATATTGGAGGAAGCACGGAAAAAATTAATTGTGCTTATATCATAGGCTGCGATGGCGCACATAGTAGCATACGTCATGGGCTTAATTTTCCATTTGAGGGAAATGCCTATTCACAAATTTTTAATTTAGTTGATGCGCGTATTGAATGGCCGTATTCGCGAAACAAGTTCTTTTTTTTTCTAGGAAAAGATGGTGTCTTCGTGCATATCCCTCTTACGAAGCAAATTAGTCGCATTATGTTAGCAAAACACGCAGCCCATTCAGAAGAGAAACTATCTATTCCGAGTTTAATTGAATTAGAGGATTTAGCGAGTTTGCTGACCCAAGTATCTGTGAAACTAGTCAATCCAATTTGGATATCCCAATTTCGTCTACATCATCGCGGTGTTATAAAATATTATCAAAATCGGGCTTTTCTTGCTGGAGACGCCGCACATATTCATAGTCCAGTAGGCGGTCAGGGTATGAATACCGGTATACAAGACGTTACTAATCTAGCCTGGAAATTAGGCTTAATTGTAAAGAAGGGCACAAGTATTAAATTATTAGATACTTATGAGACAGAACGACATCCAGTCGGAAAAATTTTATTAAAAACAACCGATCAGTTTTTTTCTTTACTTACAGCAAAAGGGTTTTTTATTTCCAAGCTAAGAAACTGGATATTCCCTTTTGTTATTTCATTTCTTTTTTCAAAAAAAAATATAGAAAAGCGTTTATTTTGGTTTATGTCACAGTTAAATATTCACTATGCTAAAAATCAGTTTAACTATGAGATCATAGAAAAATTTCATCAAAAATTTCAGGGAGGTCCATGCCCAGGATATCGTGCTCCCAATGCGAGCGTTAATTCATCAAGTTTATTTAAATTATTAAGCCATAAACCTTTTAATATATTGTGTTTTACGACTAAAGAAGAACAAACAAATAAACTAAAAGAAAAAATAAATGCGCTTATAAAAAATGATAAAGATTGGCTGCAAGTTCATGTTTTCGTTTTATCTCCAGCTAATAAACTGCTTTTTAAACGATATAGAGTGGTTGCTTCTGCAATTTACGTTATCAGACCTGACGGTTATGTAGGATTTAGAATTAATTCAGATAATTATTTATTATTAGAAGCATATCTAAAGAATTTTTTTAAATAAAAATTTTTAATTCACTACCGCCACCTAATGGAAAACTTACAAGCTGTAAATATTTTGATCATATACTTACTTCGCTATATAATTAGTGCATTTGAATCGCTTTTTGGAATTTTAAACGATGTTTAAAAAATTCTGGCCTATTTTTCTGATCTCATTATTGACCAGCTCATTAGTATCCGCTAAAGAAAATTTTATTTTAAAAGCTAAAACCGGTGAATTTACTATTGACCCATCAACTTTGGCTATTTCTGTTGCTCCTAGCGATGACGCAGCAGGGATTAGTTTGACACAAGAAATGCATCCTTTTGATGAAGTGAAGGATCTAAAAATCGAAAATAAAACAGCGCAATGGTATTATCCACATCTTAAAATGCAAGTTAATGTTTCTGTAGATGAACAAGGCCTAAAATTTTCTTTTAAAACGAATAAAGAACAAGCTTTTCAATGGCCTATAGCAGGGTTAACCACACAAGCTAAAGCTTTGATTCTTCCAGATGGGGAAGGTTTATATATCCCTAATCATGATTCATTCTGGCGTAAGGAATTTGCTAAATACCCTAATTTATCCTTAAGCATTCCTTTCTGGGCAATAGAATATCCAGATGGAAATTATGTAAGTTATGTTTGGAATGACCATGATGTTGATACCGATGCACAGGTCCATGAAAAACAAGCGCAACTTTATGTGGTGAATGAACATCATTTTTTAAAAAGATCGCGTTTCCCAGAATATACTTTATTAATACATTTGACTGGTGACACTCCGATAAATCCTGCGCTGGACTATCGCAATTTACTTATCAACGAAAATAAATTTGTTTCACTCAATCAAAAAATACTAGAAAATGCCAATGTGAATAAATTATTAGGTGCTTTCCATATTTGGGTATGGGGAGATGGTAAAAGCTTGGCTATGTTGGATGAGCTGGAAAAATTAGGTATTAAACATGCTTTAATAAATTATGATGCCAGCCCGGTTCAGGGTAGCGTTAATATTGAAAAAGAATATATTCGTAATGCTGAAAGCATGGGTTATTTAATAGGGCCCTATGATAGTTTTGATAATGCACAAAATCCAAAAACTTCAGATAGCATCATTTCAACCTGGCCTAATCGTTTATGGCCAGAAGCTTGTATTCGAAATCCCAATGGTTCTCCTTTAACTGGATTTGCAAGTCGAGGCTGCTATTTAAGTTCTGAGGCGCTACGATTAAGAGAATCTAGACAAAAAAATATTGCAAACCAAGTCGAAAAAATGTTGAATAATGGAGACAATACACTTTTTCTAGATTGTGATGCAGCTTATCCACTTTATGATGATTATTCGAAACAGCATCCGATGACCCGTGAGCAGGATCTAAATAATCGTTTGGAACGGATGCGTTTTATTTGTAGTGCTCAAAAGATAGTATTAGGTTCTGAAACTGGATTGTCTTGGGCTAATCCGATTATCGCTTATAATAATGGCGCTTTCTTGGTATTTCCAGAAGCTTTTTGGCCTGTTCTAAAAGACAAGAAGCATTTTGGTGTTTGGTGGCCTAGCTATGCTCCAAAAGTGCTATTCCAAACATATCATGCATCGGATGAATTCATTCATGCCTCCTACAATCCATATTATAGGCTACCACTTTATGAAACAGTATTTCATGATTCAGTGATTACCACCGATCGATGGGAATTAAATGAATTAAAGATCCCTGTGATTAGAAAAACTAAAGCGTTGTTACAAAATCTTTATAATGTTCCGCCAATTTGGGTGTTAGACCAAAAAGCATTACAAAAAAATAAAAAATACTTTGTTGATTATTATAATTTTTTCTCACCTCTGCATCAAATGACCGGTTTAGAAGCGCTGACTACGTTTGATTGGCTAACGGATGATCATTTAGTACAACAAACGCAATTCGGAAATCGGCTTATCTTAACTGCTAATTTTTCTGATAAATTCTATGAAGAAATAGGACCTCATTGTATTCAAGCCGAATGGAAAGAAGATGGTAGTAAGTCTGTATTTTGTCCTAAGAATTAAAGTTTTTTTATACTAGACCTTTTTATTTATCTAATTTAAGCTAAGCAACTTCAGTTACTAACAATAATAAAAATACTGAGTGGTTTGGCGCAAAAAATTTATTTCAATTTGGAATGAAATAAAAAAATTTCCTAGCTTTATGGGTAAGTCGACCGCAGTGGATCAATTAAATGATACCACCGCCTTTCCTTGGTTTTTAAATTTCTCCAAGAATTTTTCCGCTGATTATAGAAAATGCAAAAGTAATAGTTGGGATTACTTAATTTCTATTCATGATTTTGAAAATTCTAATGAGTGCATCAGTCCAATTGAAAAAGATTCAGTATATAAAAGATTTTATTTAATAAACAAGTATAATGAACGGTTATTATTTTACTCCAAAGATAAAAGCGATCCTTGGGTTATTGACGATAGAGATGAGACTTGTGTAGTTCTACATAGAAAAAAATATTTCGAATTTGAAAATAAATTATCATTTATCATTGATGAAGAAATAAAAAAGAAAATTGCTCTTAAAACCTTATCTGAAAAGAATATTCAATTAGAAAGAAAGCGCTTTTCGTATTTGGCAAAACTAACTTTATTAAAAATTTATAAAGAAGAAAGCTTAGCAGAGTTCGATAATTTTTCGGCTATGATTTGCTTAGATAGCCAAGCTACTATTATCCAATTTAAGCAACTTATTACTTCAGAAATAAATTATGCTTCCATTCAGAATGAAATAAAAAAAATAAAAAAACAACAAGAAAAAATATCTAAAGAATTACATGTTTATTTCCTAAAAGAAGCAGAAACTGTCAGATTTTATTCGAGTAGGTCGATTTGGGAAAAAATAAACAAATTTGTAATTAAAAACAAATCAATACAATTTTTTTCGTTGCTTTGGTATGGATTTATTAGTCATGCCAATTTACTAAATTGGATTAGTTTTTTATTTCTATTTTTTACTTTATCAATGTACAGCTATCCAATTATTTTTTTAATCTTAGGTATATCCTTAGGTAGTTATCTGATCTTTCGATTTTTTTATTTACTTAAAAAAGAGTCGATAATTTTTTCAGAAATTTCCACAGTCGAGGCAGAACATATTTTAGAATTGGTAAAAATAGAAGTATTTAATGAGGAAAAAAATAAAAATGCGTTCAAATTAATTCATGAAATAGTTTATGATTTATCCAAAAAAAATCTAAATCTAAATGAATTTTTAAATTCAATTTCAAGCATTCAGAAAAATTTTGATCCCATTTATCTCCCTGCTTTAAATATTAGCAAATCCGAACTTTATCAATATTTAATAGAAGTGTATCCTAAAACCCAGTTTATAACGTCATTAACGATTAATTTGACCAGCATTGTACTTTATACTTATTTGCTAACTTGGGCTATACATAGTGTTTTGATGATTTTAGGTGCGGCTATTTTGGCAACTATCATCGCATCTCCTCTAGTAATCGGCGTCTTAATTTTAATTGCCGCTACTTTTTTTTTGATATCGCATCTTTTCGAATTTCGTGCTAGAGAAGATTTTTATCAACGCACAATTTTAGATCGTATAAATGAAAAATGTGAATATTCATTTAAAGATGAACAGGGTAAGCAACAAGTTATTCAAATAGAAAAATGGAAAAAATTTGAATATTTACAAGATAATATTTCCTTTTTAGAATTTGAATTTAAAAATTTTTTTAAAAAAAATAAACTCGATAATTTAAATAAGAAATTTAATGTTTTATTTAACACATACATGCTTGAAAAAAATGTTTATAATTCTTTTGAGCATGATAAGATATTAGGTGACTCGCGAGGTTTTTTTAGAAGTTTAAAAAAGGTTTTGAATCGATTTTTTGCTTTCTCCGGAGGCGGTTTATATGGATATAACTTAGCGCAACAAATCGTATCGAAAAGTAATTTAGGAATCCATACTCTCATTAAGACACTTACACTACCAATTTTGTTGATTTTCATTCCCTTGATTATTATAAATGGTATTGCCAATTTTATAACCTATCACTTACATAGTAGGCAACGAAATCGTTTTGAAATAGCAAAAAATTTAGATAGCCGATTAGAAATTTTAGAACAAACTAATAAAAAACTTTTATTTTTAGCAAGTCTTTTAAGTCTAGAGCTTAAACATTCATCCAGCCCGGTTGTTACATTGCATGCAAATTCAGAAACACAATCAGTTTTATCATTGCTCAATGAGAATAATTTTTCTAAAAAAAGACTTAATCAATTTCCTTTTTTTAAAGAAAATTGCATCGAAAAAAACAATATATCTACTTCCATGGTAAATATACATAAAGTTGAAATTTAAACTATATAAAGTTTATTTTAAATATATTAGATAACTAAATAAAATTGCAAAACTATTGAAAAAAACTAATATTTATCCGTTATTTGTTTTTCATATGGAGAAAAATTATTCTTATTTCATAATCAAGGTGGTTTATTGTCAAATTTAGAGGAGACAAATTCTTGGCAAACTTGATAGTTTAGTTTATAACTTTCTTTAAACTTTATGAGTATAGAAATTACATATTGAAGGAAGTTACCTTGGAAACTTATTTAGTCGGTGGGGCTGTACGCGATCAATTATTGGGATATCCGATAAAGGAGCGTGATTATGTCGTCGTAGGCGCAAGTCCTGAGGAAATGTTAAAACAGGGATTTCGCTTGATTGGTAAAGATTTTCCAGTATTTCTTCACCCTAAAACTCACGAAGAATATGCATTAGCGCGTACAGAACGCAAAATAGGACCCGGTTATAAAGGTTTTTCCTGTTATGCAGCACCTGATGTTACTCTAGTGGATGATTTACAACGTAGAGATTTGACCATTAATGCGATGGCGCAAAATAGCAGTAGTCATATTATTGATCCTTTTCAAGGACAAAAAGATATCGATAGTAAACTATTACGTCATGTTTCTCCGGCTTTTAGTGAAGATCCAGTTCGTATTTTACGCGTGGCACGCTTTATGGCGCGATTTGCTCCATTAGGGTTTCGAGTAGCTAAAGAAACGATGGAGTTAATGAAAGCCATGGTATCTGTTGGTGAAATGCAAGCCTTGGTGCCAGAACGTGTTTGGCGAGAATTTTCGACGGCGCTTACTGAGCCTGCGCCTCAGGCTTTCATTAAAACTTTGTATGATTGCGGTGCATTAGCGGTATTATTTCCTGAGTTGCAAGAATTATATACGCAATATGAACGGATAGCTGTTCAACGTTCGCTAGGACAACATAGCTATTTATCCGTTTTGGAAAGAGCGGCGGCATTGACTGATGATCCTCAGGTACGTTTTGCAGCTATATTTTGTGATTTAGGAAAGGGAGTCGCAAAACAAGAAACTCAAACGGGAACTGATACGATACAAGCATTATGTCAGCGTTACCGCATACCCCATGCTTATGCCTCTCTTGCCGTTACAGCGGCAGCTTATCATCTGCTTTGCCATCGTGCATTAGAGTTAGATGCTCAATCATTGTATTTTTTACTAGAAAAGGCCGATGCGTTTAGACAATCTTCACGTTTAGATCAATTTTTATTAGTTTGTGAAGCCGATTTCCAAGCCTATTTGGGATTAGGTCACATCGTTTATTCACAAAAAGACAGAGTATTAGCAGCTTTTATTGCTGCTAAAAAAGTATCTGCAAATAAGATAAAGAAATCGGGTATAACTGGCGCAGCGTTGGGAAAAAAGTTGATTGAACATCGTATTCTAGCCATATCGCAATTTTTGCAAAAAATTTAATTATTCGCTGCTGAGTCTAAATGATCAGTTCCCCACTTTTTCCAAATTGAAATCATTGCATGCATGAGGAGAGTCTCTTAGAATGTGGGCTCATTTATGATTCTCTTTCGGGAGAAAGATTTTGTATATAGATTAAGTTCGTATATACAATAATGCTGGATGAAATCTTACTTAAAGAATAGGTTGTTATTTTAAGGACCCAACATTTATTTATGTTAAGTGATGAGCTACTAAACTATGCAAAAAAACTCGGGTTTGGCGAACTTTTTTTTAAAATAGATCAGGTTAGTCAACTTTGTGCCATTATAGCGATTCATAGCACCCGTTTAGGTCCTGCTTTAGGTGGATGTCGCTTTATTGAATACACATCGATAGATCTTGCTATTCGTGATGCTTTACGCCTAGCGCAGGGGATGAGTTATAAAGCAGCATTAGCGAATTTACCTTTGGGTGGTGGTAAAACTGTTTTAATGCGGCCTAAAGAAGTGTCAGATCGTACTGCCTACTTTCGCGCATTGGGTCGTTTTGTAAATGAATTCAAAGGACGTTATATTATTGCGATGGATAGCGGAGTCGTGATTGAGGATATGGATAGCATTGCGCTCGAAACACCGTATGTAGTTACTACTTCTAAGCATAAAGGTAACCCTGCTCCTTATACTGCTTTAAGTGTATTGTGCGGTATTGAGGCGGCAGTTAAATTTAAACTTCATCTTGATCATTTGGAAGGAGTGCATGTTGCTATTCAAGGTATGGGACATGTGGGCTTTGCTTTAGCGAATGCATTGCAAAAAAAAGGCGCTCGCTTAACTATTTGTGATAATAATGTCGAGTTAATGCAACATTACGCAAAAGATTTACAGGCTACCATTGTTAAGCCTGATGAGATTTATGCGGTTGAATGTGATGTCTTTTCTCCTTGTGCTTTAGGCGCTGTTCTGAATGATGAATCTATCTCTGAACTCAATACAGAGATTGTAGCCGGTTCAGCTAATAATCAATTAGCCGAACCACGACATGCAGAAGTATTGCATCAAAAAGGGATTTTATATGCTCCCGATTATGTTATTAATGCTGGAGGCTTGATTTATGCTTATGCAGAATATCAAAATCGTTTGAATCGAGAACATGTGGTGCAACACATATCAACAATTTATAGTACACTCTTAGAAATATTTAAGTGTGCATATGAGGAAAATAAATCCCCCAGTATGGTTGCTGATAGTTTGGCTGAATCACGGTTAAATAATATTTAAAGAAAGATTTTATCAAGCAAATCCAGATGGTACTTTTTAAATGAGGTTAATATGAGCGAGGTTGCGAGATTCTCTATTGAGTATACTCGTTTTCTGGATCCTAAGGGCGAAGCTCAACAAGATTTGCCCGTATTTACGCATAATGTGCCTGAATTATTAAAACTGTATCAGCAAATGATGTTCACGCGTCTTTTTGATTACAAAGCGGTGGCCTTACAAAGAACAGGTATGCTCAATACGTATGCATCGACACTCGGACAAGAAGCTATTTCTGTTGGGATAGGTGCGAGTATGCAAAGAGAGGACGTCTTATGTCCTTTTTACCGTGATTATGCTGCGCAACTGATGCGTGGTGTAAAAATGAGTGAGATCCTTAGTTATTGGAAAGGCAATGAATGGGGTAATCATTTTAGTGAATGTCCTTTAGATTTTCCTATTTGTGTACCGATAGCCACTCAGCTTTTACATGCTGCAGGCGTTGCGACGGCTTTTAAACTTCGTAAACAAGCAAGGGTAGTAGTAACAACCTGTGGTGATGGTGCCACCTCTGAGGGTGATTTTTATGAAGCCTTAAATATCGCGGGTGTTTGGAAATTACCTATTGTATTTGTCATTGATAATAATCAATGGGCGATTTCTGTGCCGTGTAAACATCAATCTCATGCCCAAACTTTAGCGCAAAAATCCATTGCTGCAGGAATTTACGGTGAACAGGTTGATGGTAATGATGTTATAGCTATGAAATTTGTGATGGATAAAGCGATGGCTAAAGCGCGTGATGGACATGGCCCTAGTCTCATAGAGGCCTTAAGCTACCGATTATGTGATCATACCACTGCCGATGATGCGAGCCGATATCGTCGTGAGGAAGAATTACAGCAAGCATGGCAAGAAGAACCTTTAAGAAGATTAAAAAATTACTTAATCAGTCAGAAAAATTGGTCGGAGGAAGAAGAGGAAAATTTTAAGAAAGAATGTGAAAAAAACATCGAAATCGCTGTAGCTGAATATCTTTCTTTAGCTAAACCTGCAGTGACTGACATATTTGATTATCATTTTGCAGAATTACCACATGATTTAATTGAACAACGTATCGAAGCTGAAGCATTGTTTGTTTTAAGCAAGGATCTCTTCAATGATTGAAATAACATTGATAGAAGCGATTACACAGGCATTAGCCTACGAAATGTCTGTTGATGAAGAAGTTGTTTTATTGGGTGAAGATATTGGTATTAATGGCGGTGTATTCCGAGCAACATCTGAATTATTCAAAAAATTTGGTGCCAATCGAGTTTTAGATACGCCCTTAGCCGAGTCTATGATAGCCGGCCTTACAATTGGGATGGCAACACAAGGCTTAAAACCAGTGGCTGAATTTCAATTTATGGGGTTTAGTTATCCAGCCCTTGATCAAATTATTAACCATGCAGCGCGTTTTCGTAATCGTACGCGTGGGCGTTTACATTGTCCTTTAGTGTTTCGTATGCCTTATGGAGCAGGGATCCATGCTCCTGAGCACCATTCTGAAAGTACCGAAGCCCTTTTTGCGCATATTCCAGGTTTACGGGTGGTGATTCCTTCATCACCGGCACGCGCTTATGGTTTGTTGCTGGCATCGATCCGTAATCCTGATCCAGTTATTTTTTTAGAACCAACACGTCTGTATCGTTTAAACAAACAAAAAGTAGCTGATACCGGTGAAGCTTTGCCGTTAGATCAAAGTTTTATTTTAAGAGAAGGAAGGGATATCACCTTGATTAGTTGGGGATCGATGTTGCAAGAAACTTTATTAGCTGCGGATAAATTATTAAAAGAGCAAGGAAGACATGCTGAAGTGATTGATGTTGCTACGATTAAACCTTTAGATATTAATACCCTTTTAACATCGGTAGAGAAAACTGGACGTTGCGTCATTATCCATGAAGCAGCTCGTTATTGTGGTGTTGGTGCGGAAATTGTAGCTCAATTGAGTGAAAAAGCATTTCTCTTTCTACAGGCACCATTACAACGTGTTACGGGTTATGATGTAACAGTTCCTTATGCGCAATTAGAAAAACAATATTTACCCAGTGTCACCAGAATTTACAATGTAATTGAGCAAACATTGGAGTTTACATGACCACGTTTAACTTACCTGATCTAGGTGAAGGCTTGCCTGATGCTGAAATTCGAGAATGGTACGTTCAGCTAAATGATGTTATTAAAGTCGATCAGCCTATGGTGGCTATGGAAACCGCAAAAGCATTGGTAGATATTCCTGCGCCTTTTAGCGGGAAAATAACTAAACTTTATGGTAAAGCAGGTGATATCATTAAAACAGGACAAGCTTTAATTGATATTGAAGAAGAAAGGCCAACTAAAAAAAACAATGATCAAGCAACTGTTGTCGGAAATTTGCAATTGGATGGAGTTATTCTTGAAGAATCTCCCTTAGGTATCCAACCTAAACAAACATCGGTGCCACATCAGAATGGAATTAAAGCAACACCGGCTATTCGAGCACTAGCAAAAAAAAAACAAATTAACTTAAACGACTGTAAAGGAACAGGTCCTGATGGACAAATCCTAGTAGCCGATATTGAAAAAATGCTACAGCAAAAGTCCAGTAAAGAAACGATATCATTATCAAATTCCTTCCCGCCCCTTGCTTCAGGTTATGAACCATTACGCGGTGTTCGTCGAATAATGGCTAGCACTATGAAACAAGCGCAACTATCCGTTGTACCAGTAACCTTGGTTGACGATGCGGATATCCATGCCTGGCCAGAAAAAATAGATATTACTTTACGCCTCATTCGTGCGGTTATGGCTGCTTGTCAGCGTGAACCACGACTTAATGCTTGGTTTGATGAGTCACAATTAGCCTTATGTCAACACAGTCAGATTGATTTGGGTATCGCTATGGATGCACCTGAAGGCTTATTTGTTCCTGTTTTAAAAAATGTTGCGCAAGAGAGCGCAGTCCATTTAAGAAAAGCTATCGATAAATTTAAACTTGAAGTAAAAAATCGTAGTATTTCTCCGGATGCATTATTAGGAGCAACTTTTGTATTATCCAATGTAGGTGTTTTTGCAGGTCGTTATGCAACACCTATCATTATTCCGCCTATGGTTGCGATTTTAGCCGTCGGACATATTAATGAGAAGGTTGTTATTGAAGAAGGAAAAGTAAGTGTACATAAACAATTGCCATTATCTTTAACCGTGGATCATCGTGTTATTACCGGTGGCGAAGCGGCGCGATTTTTATCAGCTTTAATTATTGATTTACAAGCAGTGTGATAAATAATGCTACCATTACCTGCTCGTAAACGCTTCGGCCAACATTTCCTGCATGAAAGTTTTGTTATTGATAAAATAGTGCAAGCGATCGCACCTAAAAAAACCGATCATATGATTGAAATTGGCCCGGGTTTAGGTGCGTTAACCGAACGATTGTTACCACATCTTAAAAGTTTAACCGTAATAGAGCTAGATAAAGACCTCATTCCCCTATTAAAAGAAAAGTGTACAGCGCTTGGAGAATTAATTGTTTATCAAGGTGATGTATTAAAAGTTGATTTTCATAGCTTAGGTAAGCCTAAGCAGCTTTGGCGTTGTGTAGGAAATCTTCCTTATAATATTTCGACGCCCTTATTATTTCATTGTCTTGAACAAGCCAGCATTATTCAAGACATGCATTTTATGCTGCAGAAGGAAGTTGTAGATAGAATAAACGCTCATCCAGGACAAGCCAATTATGGTCGTTTAAGTGTGATGATTCAGTATTATTGTCAGGTCGAAAAATTATTTAATGTGAAATCAGGTGCTTTCCAACCACCTCCAAAGGTAGATTCGGCAGTGATTCGGCTTATTCCATATAAGGTCTTACCTCATAAAGCCAATGATCCCTTACTATTTGCTGAAATAGTAAAAAATGCATTTAACCATCGACGTAAAATGCTACGTAATAATTTAGCAGCTTGGTTACAGGAACAAGAATTTGCACAGCTAAAAATTAACTCGACGTTGCGTCCAGAACAATTGGCTATTAATGATTATGTTAAATTAGCTAATTTTATTGCTAAAAGAAATGAAATTAAGAAATTTAGCTAACCAATCCCACTTCAATAAATTGATGTGGGATAATGATTAGATAAAGAATTTATTAATTTTAAATGAAAATTTAATGATGGTCTCTGTCTTTATTGCAAAATTTATCTTTGTGCTCTTTACAAAAATCATCATATTGTTTTTGAGCTTCTTCTCTTGCGATACCATATCGCTCTTTAATTTTACCGATGATTTTTTCTTTGTTTCCCTTGGCTTCCATCCAATCGTTATCCGTTAACTTTCCCCATTTCTCGTGAAATTTACCTTTAATTTGCTCCCACTTTCCTTTTAGGTCTTCTGAATCCATGTCTATCTCCTTGAGTTAGATGAAAATCACATTAAAAAATTTCCTTTAATTTTTATTTAATCCAGTATAGCTTAAGTTTAAGAGCATTCAAGCCGGCGAGGTGGCTATTTTATTTTAAACCCATCACTAAGATATTTGTATACTTTCGCACTTGAATTTTTCTCTGTGTTGCCACTCAATCTGTGAGTACAAATAATCTTCAATATGATGGATTTAATAAATTTATGCGTTTTTCTTTATTTCAATAAGATGAATTGTAAATACAAGTGTCTGGTTAGGACCAATCTTTTTATCAACACCATGCTCACCATAAGCCAATTGTGGCGGAATAACGACTTGATAAGTTGCGCCTGGTTTCATGATCTTTAAAACTTCTATCCAACCAGGAATCACATTATTTAAAGGAAAGGTTACTGGCTCTTTTGATCTCTCAAAAACAGTACCATTAATGTAACGTCCGGTGTATTCAACTTTAACTATAGAAGTGTCAATTGGGCTCTCGCCGCTACCGGGTTGTATGATTTTATATTGAATTCCACTTTTAGTGGTGATAACACCCGGTTTTGTTTTGTTAACTGCTAAAAAAGAATCGCCTTGTTCTTTATTTTTAAGACTAATATCTTTAAA